>NZ_CALMAT010000035.1 GCF_937859865.1 uncultured Mucilaginibacter sp. | reverse complement strand
TTGGCAATCGAAGCAGATTCTGAAGACGACGCTACCCAAAAAGTAGAACAGGCCTGCAAAAAACTGCTGGCCAATTTAATTATGGAAAGCTATACTTTCAAAATGCAGCCCGCTTAGAACCTGTTTAAATTTTATTTAATTAGATATCAATGCTTCTTTTATCACCTAAAAATTGGTGTTTATACTTCGTATTGGTTTGCTTAGGCTGGCGCTAACACCAATTTTTATAGGGTAAAAGAAGCATTGGCATCAATCCTGAGAATATCGAAAGACCTTTTACAAATTTAAACAGCACATTAAGCTTCAGCTTCTTTTTGTTTTTTGATCTCAGTCAATTGTTCCAAACTTTTGGCAACTGCTTTTTTTACCAATTCAAATTTCAAAGGCAGTTCTGCATCGGTTCCGCCTGCTTTGGCACCAACCTCAATTTCCTGCATTACCCCTTTTATCCGGTCCATCCCAAAAAACCCTAAATTGGATTTTACTTTGTGCGCCAGTGCATAAGTGGTGGTCCAGTCTTTGGAAGCAATAGACTTGGTTAAATTGCCAAAAATTTCAGGTGTTTGCACCAGAAACATGTCAATAGATTCGATCATAAATTCTTTGTTCCCGTCGGCAATTTCTTCTAAAAATGACAAGTCGAAATCAGGTTCACTTTGTTGCGTATTCATATTTTCAAATAATAAAAATTAGTTTTGGCTGGTAAATTTTTTCACTAAGAGTTTATCTTTAACTTCTTGTTTTAATTTGTGTATCGACTTGTTTATAACCGGATGGATAAAATCAGGAATCAGTTCATTTAAAGGCACTAAGGTAAATAAACGGTTTTGTATTTCCGGGTGCGGTATTTTAAGCTTGCTGGTATTAATAATTGCAGATCCATAAAACAAAATATCTATGTCAATTGTACGCGATTGCCATTTATTTGTTCTTTCCCGAAGCAGTTTTTCTTCGATTATTTGTGTTTTTTCTAAAATAATTTCCGGCTCGAGGCTGGTTTCTATTTCCAGTACTTGGTTTAAATAATCCGGCAGGTTTTCCACGCCCCAGGATTGCGTTTCGTAAATACTTGAACTGCGTTTGATTTTTCCTACGAACTGTGCTAAAAGCACAGATGCTTCTTTTATATAGGTATTTCTATCGCCCAAATTGCTGCCCAATAAAAGATAAACTGTTTGCATGTTGTAACAAATTATATCCGTAAAGCTCTTACAATTAACGTTGCCGTTTTGTTAACTTCGCAAATAAATAGAATTAGCTGTTAAATGAAACAATTTTTTAAGTATGTTTTTGCCACCATCATTGGTGTTCTGTTGTGCCTGGTTATTTTTACGTTTGTTGTCCTCGGCCTTATTTCTTCTGCCCGAAGCGATAAAAAGACCGAAGTTGAAGCTAATTCTGTGCTTCGTTTATCCTTAGATTATGCCATTAAAGAACGCACATCTTCCAATCCGCTTTCCGGTATTCCGTTTTTAAACCTCAGCGTTAAAAAAACGCCGGGTTTAAATGAAATTTTAGCCAGCATCAAAAGGGCAAAAACAGACGACAATATCAAAGGCATTTATCTCGACGAAAGTTACATGCTTTCGGGCCAGGCAACTTCCGAAGAAATTAGAAACGCGCTGCTTGATTTCAAAAAGTCAGGGAAATTTGTCTTGGCCTACGGCGAAATTTATACACAAGGTGCTTATTATTTAGCTTCTGTTGCCGATAAAATTTACCTCAACCCAAAAGGAATCTTTGAGTTCCGCGGTTTCCATTCGCAATACACTTTTTTTAAAGGTGCGTTGGAAAAATTAGGAATCGAAGCACAAGTGATTAAAGTTGGAACGTTTAAAAGTGCAGTTGAACCTTTTATCTTAGATAAAATGAGCGAGCCAAACCGCTTGCAGGTCAACTCCTATTTAGGTTCTTTGTACGATTACTTCTTGACTGGCATCAGCAAAAGCCGAAAGCTGAACAAAGATTCGTTGTTTAACATTGCCAATAATTTGCGTATCAAATACCCGGAAGATGCTTTAAAATACAAGCTGATTGACGGGCTGAAATACAAAGACGAAATTTTGGACGAGCTGAAAACGCGCACCGGAAAAGACAAAGACGAAACCGTAAACATGGTGGAACTGTCGGATTACGTACAACCGAACGAAGACCAGGAAAAAGGTTCGTCCAATAGCCGCATCGCTATTGTTTATGCTTCCGGCGATATTGGCGGCGGCGAAGGCGACGATAACAGTATCGGGTCTGAAGGTATTTCCAAAGCCATCCGTAAAGCCCGGATGGACAAAAAAGTGAAAGCAGTTGTATTGCGCATCAATTCGCCTGGCGGGAGTTCGCTGGCTTCGGATGTGCTTTGGCGCGAAGTGATGCTGACTAAAAAAGTAAAACCCATCATCGTTTCTATGGGCGATGTTGCCGCTTCCGGCGGTTATTACATGGCTTGCGCTGCCGATTCTATCTTCGCGCAGCCTAATACCATTACGGGTTCTATCGGTATTTTTGCCATTTTGCCCAACATGCAAAACTTTTTGAACCAAAAGCTCGGCGTTACTTTTGATGGTGTAAAGACCGGCAAATTTGCTGATCTGGGTGATGTTACCCGTCCGCTAAACCCTGCCGAACGCGCTATTTTGCAGGATCAGGTGAACCGCGGTTACCTGGATTTTACCAGCGCAGTTGCAACCGGACGTAAAAAAACGCAGAAATATATTGACAGCATTGGGCAAGGCCGCGTTTGGACAGGATCACAAGCTTTAAAAATTGGCTTGGTTGACCGTTTGGGAAGTATTAACGATGCCATTCGTTCCGCGGCAGCGAAAGCAAAAATAAAAGATTACCAGTTGGTTGCCTATCCCGAGCAAAAAAGTTTGTTCGAAAACTTTGGTTCTGGCCTGGCTTCCGAAGCAAAAACCTATATGGTGAAACAGGAACTGGGCGAAAGCTACAAATATTATGAGGAATTGAAAACGATTTTGAAATTTAACGGCACACAAATGCGTTTGCCTTATACTTTGGATATTCGCTAAAAATCAAATTAAATAATTTTTGCAAAAGCTACCTTAATGGGTGGCTTTTGTATTTTTGATGCTTCTTTTACCGATCATTTTTTATGGAGAACAAACTCATTTCCCGGCATCTCCGTTTCCTGTCGCAACTGATGGAACTGCATGGGGAAAATCCTTTCAAAATAAAATCTATTGCCAATGCTTCTTTTAAGGTAGATAAATTGCCCTTTCCTTTAAATGGAAAAAGCATTGCCGAACTGGATAAAATTGACGGCATCGGTAAAAGTATCGCCGAAAAAATTGTAGAACTTTTTGAAACCGGATCATTAAAAGAAACCGAACACTACCTTTCGATTACACCGGAAGGCGTGGTAGAAATGATGCAAATAAAAGGCATCGGGCCAAAAAAGGTGGCTGTTATTTGGCATGATTTGCACATTGATACCGTTGGCGAATTGTATTATGCCTGCAACGAAAACCGGCTGATCGAAGCAAAAGGTTTCGGTTTGAAAACGCAGGAACAGATCCGCAAAACCATCGAATTTAATTTGGCCGCACAGGGCAAGTTTTTGTATGCACAGGCTGAAGGCGTAGTTTACGAATTGACAAAAATCTTTAATGCTTCTTTTACCGGTATAAAATTGGCGGTTGCCGGCGAGTTTAGGCGATCAATGGAAATCATTAACGAACTGGTTTTTGTTGTTGCTGCCAAAGATGAGAAAGCAATTTTTGCAGGTTTGAATCAACTTCCAACCTTAACTTTTTCTGAACAAAACGGGCAAAGCTGGCTCGGGCAAACTGAACATGGGCTCGACATTAAAATTATCTGTTGCAAACCGGAAGCTTTTACCATCAATTTGTTTAAAGCAACCGGCAATGATGAACACGTAGAAGCTGTTTTGGCACGAATTGAATATCCAGATTTTCAACCCAAATCCGAAGAAGAAATTTACCAGAAAGCCGGTTTAAATTTTATCGAACAAGAACTGCGCGAAGGAATTACATGGATAAAAAAAGCATCTGCCGGAGAACTTCCTGAACTGATAACTTTCAAAGATTTAAAAGGAACTTTACATAACCATAGCACCTGGAGCGATGGCGTAAATACGTTGGAAGAAATGGCTTTGTACAGCCGCGATCAGCTTAAACTGGAGTATTTTGGCATTTGCGACCACAGCAAAAGCGCTTTTTACGCCAGCGGTTTAAGCATCGAACGTGTTTTGCAGCAGTTTGAAGAAGTGGATTCGCTCAATAAAAAGCTGCAAAACTTTCAGATTTTCAAAGGAATTGAATCGGATATTTTGAACGATGGCTCGCTGGATTATCCGGACGAAATTTTAAAACGTTTTGATTTTGTGGTTGCTTCCGTCCATTCAAACTTGCGGATGACGGAAGAAAAAGCCATGGAACGGCTGATCAAAGCGATTGAAAATCCGTACACCACAATTCTTGGTCACCCAACTGGCCGTTTGTTATTGAGCAGAAACGGTTATCCGGTGGATTATAAAAAGATGATTGATGCATGCGCAGCCAATGGTGTTGTGATTGAAATTAACGCCAACCCTTTACGTTTGGATTTGGATTGGCGCTGGCACCAGTACGCGTTGGAAAAAGGCGTTTGGCTTTCCATCAACCCGGATGCGCACCGAACGACTGGTTTGTGGGACATGCACTACGGCATCCACATTGCGCGGAAAGGCGGCTTGACCAAAGAACAATGTTTAAATGCTTTATCAGCAGTAGAAATTGCGCAGTTTTTTGAATCTAAAAAAGAAAGAATTTTGCATGATAAAAGAAGCATTGTACTTTAACCGTTTCATCTCCAAATTTCGTTCCGCTTGAAAAAACCGCTTAAAATATTGGTGATACGCCTGAGTTCTATGGGCGATATTATTTATACCACGCCCATTGTGCGTTGTTTAAAACAGCAGTTGCCCGGTTCGGAAATCCATTTTTTAACAAAAGCTACCTTTAAATACATTTACGAAGGCAACCCGTTTGTAGATAAACTGCTTTTACTGGAAGATAGTTTGACCGAAACCATCCAACAAATTAAAGCAGAAAAGTACGATCAAATCATTGATTTGCACAACAATCTGCGTACGGCAATCATCAAATTTCGTGTTGGCGTTCCAACTTCAACCTACAAAAAACAACCTTTAAAAAAATGGTTTTTTTTGAAGTGGCGCTGGAATTTGGTTTCGGCCAAACATTTGGTAGAGCGTTACATGGAAGCCGTTGATTTTTTAGGCGTGAAGAACGATCATCAGCCGATCAATTATTATTTAAAACAGCAATATGAGTTAAAAGATTTGCTGCCCGCTTCTCACCTGCCCGGTTTTGTGGTTTTTATCATTGGCGCTACACATTTTACCAAAAGGATGCCGAACGAAAAAGTAGCTGCTATTTGTCGGGAAATTAATTTGCCGGTTGTTTTACTTGGAGGTTCGGATGTTCAGAAAAACGGGGAAGCAGTTGCTTCTTTTACCGGCATAAAAACTTACAATTCTTGTGGCAAACTCACTCTGGATCAGTCAGTTTTTATCTTAACCAAAGCCCAAAAAATTATGGGTTTTGATACCGGTTTAACGCACATTGCCGAAGCTTTTGACCGTCCGATTGCTTCTATCTGGGGAAGCACCACGCCTGATTTGCTGGGCGTTTGGCCTTACGAAGCAAAAAACGCACAGGTTGTAGGCATAGATTTGTATTGCAGGCCGTGTTCAAAATTCGGTTTGGAAAAATGTCCTTTAAGCCATTTCAAATGTATGCACGACATCCCAAACCAGCAGTTGGTTGATTTTGCAAACCAATGATAAAATTACTCCAATTAATTAGTGCGAATGGTTAATTTTATAAAAGTATTTTCTTTAATTAATTTTAAGATGTTAAAAAAGTATGGGTTTGTATTGGCGGTGCTTGCATTGTTAGGACAGCAACTTTGCGCCCAGTCTGTTAAATTTGGCGCAACCGCAGGCATCAATTTTCCAACCATAAGTGCTTACGATAACCCAACCCATTCGCTAGACCAGTCAAAAGCTTACAGCAATATTAAACTGGGGTTTATTGCCGAAAAACAATGGCCCAAATTAGTATTGCAATCTGGTTTGTTATTGGATGGCAAAGGCGGAAAAGACATTTACATCAACGAGGAAACAAACACCAACCGTCAAAAAGATTCCCGTTTGTATTACCTTCAAGTTCCGTTGAATTTACTGTACAGAACGCAAACTAAAATTGGTGATTTGTATTTTGGCGGAGGCGTTTATGCAGCCTACGGGCTTTGGGGAAATTATTCCCTTTCGGGGATTATTTTCGATTCGGATGTGGACGAAAGCGACAAAGCACAGTTTGGAAATGATGAGAACAGCGATTATAAACGAACAGATTATGGTATCAATTTGAAGGCAGAGATTCGGCTTTTGCACGGGATAGGGTTTGAGCTGAATTATGAATATGGTTTAAGAAATATTGCTTCGCCCGGGATTTACGACGATGCCAATTTAAAAACACGGAACAAAGTTATCGGCCTGGGTGTTTCTTATTTGTTCAAACACAAATAATACTTCTTTTACCCATGAAAATTTTAGTACTGATCCGCCATGCCCAGGCCGAAAACAATTTGGAGGAAACAACAGATTTTAATCGGCCTTTGACCACATCCGGCAAAAGCGACGCGGCAAAAATGGCCGGACAATTAAAAAAAGCAGGCACAGTACCGCAAGTAATGATCAGCAGTTTAGCGTTGCGCGCTTTAACTACGGCAAATATTTTCAGCAACACTTTAAATTTACAAGAACCTCAAACTGATAAAAGAATTTATGAAGCGGAAGTTGAAGCTTTGTTGGCCGTAATCAATTCAGTTGATAACCAAAACCAGGTTGCAGCTTTGGTGGCACACAATTCCGGCATCAGCGATTTATTGTATTATTTAACCGGTAAAATGACAACAATGCCAACCTGTGCTTTTGCTATAATCTCGTTTGAAACAGAACACTGGAACGAAGTAAGTATCGGAACCGGAAAACTGCTTCAATATTCTTTTCCTTAAAAAACTATCGCACCAAACTGTAAGCTTTGCCAGGCAAAGAACGCACCAAGCCCTGCATTTCTAAATTCAACAGGTTCATGGCCAGCGTACTAACAGAAATATTAGTTTGGATGGCCAAATCGTCAATCCCCATTTGTTCTGAAATTTTTAGCGTTTCAAATATTTGTTTTTCATCTGCCGAAAGGTCCAAAGGAAACAACAATTGCTGGGTTTTTATTTTCGGCTTTTCGTCCAGCCAGCCCAATTGCGTGGCTAAATCATCATAACCGGTGAGCAAACCAGCTTTGTTAAAACGCACTAAAAAGTTGCAGCCTTCCGAAAACTCATCGCCAATCCTTCCGGGAAAAGTAAAAACATCACGGTTGTACGAGTTGGCAATTTCTGCAGTAATCAAAGCACCACCTTTGATGCTTGCTTCCACCACAACGGTTGCATCGGCCATTCCTGCAATGATGCGGTTACGTTTTGGAAAGTTTTCCCGGTCGGGGTTTGTTTCTGAAGGAAATTCCGTTAACAAACCGCCGTTTTCCAGCATCTTTTCCGCTGTATTTCGATGTTGTGCGGGATACAACCGGTCTAAGCCATGCCCCAAAACTCCGATTGTAGGCACCTGGTGTTTTACACAGGCTTTATGCGCACAAATATCAATGCCGTAAGCCAAACCGCTAACTACGGAAACATCAAAAGCTTTTAGATGAGCGACCAATTCTTCGCAAATCTGCTTGCCGTAAGAAGTTGCATGGCGCGTACCAACAATGCTGATGACGCGCTGCTTGTTTAAATCGGCGTTGCCTTTGTAAAAAAGCAGCATGGGCGAATCCACACAGCTTTTTAACCTTTTGGGATAGGTTTTATCGGTATAAAAAATAGGTTGGATTTTATTCCGCTCCAAAAACTTCATTTCCTTTTCGGCACGCGCAAAACAAATTGGGTTGAGGATAGCAGCAGCCATTTTTGGGCCGATACCGGGAATAAACAACAGTTTGTGTTTCGGGATTTTGAAAATTTCCTTCGCACTGCCGCAATAACTTAACAGGTTTTTGGCGAGGACATCTCCAATTCCGGGAACAAATTTTAAGGCAAGTTGGTGCAGTAGCGACATAAATACTTTCGTCTAAATTAAAAATTTATTTTAAAGTATAAATGCCGATGCTTCTTTTATCGGTATAAAATTGGTGAAGGGTTATTGGAAAGCCTGGACGTAAACCACTTTCTTCGTCTCAAAAAAACCCTCTTCAAAATACTCACTCAACTCAAACTGCTTCACCTTCAAACCAAATTCTTTAATTTCCTGCTGCAAATCGCCGCCTTTTAAATACAGGATACCGTTTTTCAATTGGTTTTTTGATTGCTGGTTAAACTTGTTTTTCACCCAGGGATAAAAATCTTTGAGCTGCGTAACGGCGCGGGAAATTACAAAATCAAATTTTTCATCAATTTCTTCGGCCCTCGCATGTGTGGCTTTTACATTGTTTAGGCCGATTGCCTGCGATACTTCTTTTACCACCTTAATTTTCTTGCCGATGGAATCAACCAAATGAAAATTGGTTTCTGGGAAAAGAATAGCTAAAGGAATGCCTGGGAAACCGCCGCCGGTGCCAACATCAAAAACAGTTTCTCTGGGCAAAAAGCTGCAAACTTTGGCGATCCCAAGTGAGTGCAACACGTGGCGTTCGTACAACAAATCAATATCTTTTCGGGAGATGACGTTGATCTGCTCGTTCCAAAAATGGTAAAGCGGCTGCAATTGCTTAAATTGCTCTTGCTGTTGCGGGGTTAAATCAGGAAAATATTTTAAGATCAGGTCAAAAGTCACTATTGGTATCTTTTCGCCTGCGGTTCAACACGTTTGATAATAGATCACGCGCCCTGAACAATTGCGCTTTTACCGTTCCCAAAGGCAAATCCAGTTCGCGGGCAATTTCGTCGTAAGAAAGTTCTTCAAAATAACGCAGCATAATGAGGTTGCGGTAACGTTGTGGCAAGCCTTCCACAATCAGTTTCAGTTCGGATGCTTGTTGTTTTTTGATGGAAGATTCTTCCGGGTTCAACGTGTCCGATTTGATTTGCAGCGGCTGGTTGTTGCCTTCTTCGTCAACCAAACGGTCAATAGAAAGCGTGTTCAGCTTTTTTTTGCGGATAAAATCAATACAATTATTGGTGGCGATACGGAAAAGCCAGGTGCTGAAAGCAAATTCAGGCTGGTATTTGTCCAGTTTTTGAAAGGCTTTGCCAAAGGTTTCCACAGTCAAATCCTGGGCATCGTCCTTATTGTTCACCATTTTCAAAACCATAAAATAGATTGATTCTTTGTAGCGCTGCATTAAATCGGCATAAGCTTTTTGCTCGCCGTTTTTGGCACGCACCACCAAATTAAAATCGTTCTTTGCGTTTTCAGAGAAGTTAACGTTTATTTCCATTTCAGATTTTTTGTAACTGAGCCAACAACACCAAATACATTTAAATAAACATAGTAAAACAAATCCAAAATTGGAAACCACCAAACGAGGTCTTCGGCATCCAGTTTTCTAAATATTGCAGGGTAAAAGAAGCATTGTACCATCAAACGGAAAATAAAAATGCCGGTTACAATCCAGGGCTCAAATTTAAGGATTAATAAAACGGTTAGAAAGGTATAAAAAAGAAATCCGCTCAAAGCATCTAAAGTAATTAAAGTACGGTTTTTTGCTTTGTAATACTTCCCAACGCCCATGTGCCGCCTTTTTTGGCGATAATAGGCCACCATGCCTTTTTTTGTTTCGCTAAAAGTTTGCGCTTCCGGCGAGATTTGAATTGCTGTATTGATGGCTGTAGCGTTTTGGTTGATAAACAAATCATCGTCTCCCGAAAGCAGGTGCAAATGTGCGGCAAAACCCTTCGAACGAAAAAACAAAGTTTTGGTATAAGCCAAATTGCGGCCAACGCCCATATAAGGTTGGTTGTGCAAAGCGGCCGAAAGATAACTGATTGCTGTTTTTACCGTCTCAAACCTGATAAACGTATTTAAAAAGCCGCCGGTTTTTCGGTAAGGCGAATAACCCAATACGATTTCTTTTTCTTCGGAAAAACAAGATTGCATCAGTTTGATCCACTGGTTGGAAGCTGGTTGGCAATCTGCATCCGTCAGCAATAAAAATTCGTTTTTTGCTGCTTTGATGCCCATCGTCAACGCAAACTTTTTACCGGTTTTAAAACGTTTATGCTCGGTTACGGTAACTACTTTTAAATTTGGGTAACTGTTTTTAAGCTGATCTAGAACATGTGCCGAATCATCAACCGAACAATCGTTCACTACAATTACTTCAAAATCAGCATAATTTTGTGTGAGGATTAGCGGCAGGTTTTCCTGTAGGTTTTGCGCTTCGTTGCGGGCACAAACAATCACCGAAACCGGCAAATTTTGGTTGGAAGGAGAACTGTTGCTGTTTGCCCATTTTAAAACCCCTTGCCGGTAAACCAGGAAATAAAGCTGGACAACAAAACAGATTTGGAACAGCGCAAACAGTAGATAAGGTAAAAGTATTTCCAATGGTAAACCAAATTTCGGCTGGCAAATTTCTTAAAAATTAACCACAATCCCGTACAGCTAAAGCAATTATCGCTCGCTAAATAGTTTGAGGCTGTTTAAAATTTACTTATCAAGGTTTCGATGCTTCTTTTATCGCCTAAAAATTGGTGCGTAATTGGGCTTTGATTTGTTTAAGTTGATTTAAACACCAATTTTTATAGGGTAAAAGAAGCATTGACATTTTTTCTTGTATAAATTTAACCAGGCTCTTTTATTTTCTAATTTTGCGGCACAATTGGTGTTTTACGATAAATGAAGTTTCAGCAGATTGCCCTCGACCCAAATTCTAAAGCCCGGGCCGGAGAAATTAAAACAGACCACGGAACGATACAAACACCGATTTTTATGCCGGTTGGCACCGCAGGAACGGTAAAAGCTGTCCATCAGCGCGAACTGGCAGATGATATCCAGGCACAAATTATCCTCGGGAATACATATCATTTATACTTGCGCCCTGGTTTAAATACGCTGGAAAAAGCAGGCGGCCTACATAAATTTATAAATTGGGACAAGCCGATTTTAACGGACAGCGGCGGTTACCAGGTTTACTCGTTAACGGAAGTACGCAAAATTAAAGAGGAAGGCGTTACTTTTCGTTCGCATATTGATGGTTCCAAACATTTGTTTACGCCCGAAAATGTGATGGACACACAGCGGACCATCGGTGCCGATATCATCATGGCTTTTGATGAATGCACGCCTTATCCTTGCGAATATGGTTATGCGCGCCGCTCCATCGAGATGACGCACCGCTGGCTGAAGCGCTGCTGCGACCGTTTTGATTCCACAGAACCGAAATACGGACACTCGCAAACCTTGTTTCCGATTGTGCAAGGTTCGGTTTATAAAGATTTGCGCGAAAAATCTGCCGAAGTGATTGCTTCTTTTGAACGGGAAGGCAATGCGATTGGCGGTTTATCTGTTGGAGAACCGGCCGAAGAAATGTACGCAATGACCGAAGTGGTATGCAGTATCCTCCCACAAAACAAACCGCGTTATTTGATGGGTGTTGGCACACCGGTTAATTTGCTCGAAAATATTGCATTGGGGATTGATATGTTTGATTGCGTGATGCCAACCCGGAACGCCCGAAACGGGATGCTTTTTACCTGGAACGGCATCATCAACATTAAAAACGAAAAATGGAAAAACGATTTTTCGGCCATTGATGAAAGCAGTGCTTTGTTTGCCGATAAAAATTATACAAAGGCTTATCTTCGGCATTTAATCCATTCCGGCGAAATGCTTGGCGCGCAAATTGCCACTTTGCACAATTTGCATTTCTATTTGGCATTGGTAAAAGAAGCACGGCAACAAATTATTGCCGGCACGTTTTACAATTGGAAAAATAGTATGGTAAAAACAGTATCACAACGATTGTAATGCGGAAACTGACGCAGCGTTATTTAAAAATCATTGATTGGTATATCATCAATAAATACCTTGGCACGTTTTTTTTTACGTTGGGCATTTTCCTGGTTATCATTGTTGTTTTTGATATTTCGGAAAAGCTGGACGATTTTTTAAAGCACGACCTCGGTTTTTGGGATATTGTTACACAGTATTATTTCGGGTTCATCCCCTTCTACCTCAACTATTTATCGCCGCTGATCAACTTTATTGCCGTTATTTTCTTTACCGCAAAAATGGCCGACCAAACCGAAATCGTTCCTATTTTAAGCGGAGGCGCGAGTTTTAACCGGTTTTTGCGGCCTTATTTCTTTGCTTCGTCTATTATTTTTATTGTTTCGCTGGTTTTCAACGTCTTTATCATTCCGCATACCAACCAGCTTAAAACCAGTTTTGAGAACAAATATGTAAGCAACGGCAACAGCGAACAGAAAAGCGAAGTGCACATGCAGTTGGATAAAAACACGTTTGTGTACCTGCAATCTTTTGATCAATCGCAGCATACCGGCTACCAATTTGTTTTGGAAAAATTTAACAGTGATACGCTCAGAGAAAAAATCATGGCTACGCGCATCAGCTATGATTCGTTAAAAAGGGTTTGGTCAATGTTGGATTATTCCATCCGCTACGTAAACGGCTTGAAAGAAAAAATGGTAAACGGCACCAAAAAAGATACGCTTTTAGACATGCGACCTATTGATTTTGAGGCGCATAACGATATTGATGCGATGCCGCAGAAAGAACTGAACGCCAATATTGAAAAAGAAAAAATACGCGGCACCGGCAATTTGGTTGATTTGCAGTACGAAAAATTTTACCGTTTTGTTTACCCGCTTTCCGCATATGTTTTAACGCTGATCGGCGTTGCCATGTCTTCCCGAAAAGTGCGTGGCGGCATTGGTTTGCCTTTGGGAATCGGCATTTTTCTGTGCTTTGCCTACATCGTAACCGTGCAGTTTTCTAAAGTTTTTGCCTTAAAAGGAGGTTTGCCGCCCATCATTGCTGTTTTTATCCCTGATATTATTTTCGGCATGCTCGGTATTTACCTGCTTCGGAATGCACCAAAATAAATGAAATGAAATTTAAAACCGCTTTAAACCCCTTAGAAAAAAACCTGCTGATCCTTCATGGTACTGTTTTTATCTGGGGATTTACCGGGATTTTAGGCGCATTGATTTCCGTTTCCGCTTTTTATTTAGTTTGGTACCGGCTGCTCATTGCCTCTTTATCGCTTTTGCTGTACCTCGTTTTTGCCAAAGTTAAGTTTAAGGTAGATTGGAAAACGTTCTTGCAGCTTGCCTGTACCGGTGCTTTGGTTGGGATGCACTGGCTGCTTTTTTTTCAATCCATCAAAATTTCAACAGTATCGGTTACGCTGGTCTGCCTTTCGTCCATCACTTTGTTTACGGCTGTTTTTGAGCCTTTGGTAACCAATAAAAAAATATCCCGCTTGGAGATTTTGGCCGGGCTGATGATCATCTTCGGCATTTTTTTGATCTTTAAATTTGAATCCCAATACACGAAGGGGATTATTTTAGGCTTGATCAGTGCAGCCGCTGCAAGTATATTTTCGATCATCAACTCGCAATTGGTTAAGCAAAAGCCAGCCCCTGTTATTGCCTTTTACGAACTTACGGGCGCATTTTTTTGGCTTTCGGTTTACCTGTTTTTCATGGGCGGTTTCAAAGCTTCCCTGCGTTTAAGTAGCAATGATTTTGCTTATCTGATCCTGCTCGGAACCGTTTGCACCTCTGTTGCTTACGTTGCCGGCGTTGCTGTGATGCGCCAGTTGTCCGCTTTCCGGGTTGCTTTGGTTACCAATTTAGAACCGGTTTACGGAATTATTATGGCTTTTATCTTTTTTGGCGACCTTAAAAAGATGACGCCGGGCTTCTGGATAGGGGCTGTTTTAATCCTTTCAACCATATTTTTGTTTCCGGTCGCTCAGCAAAAATTGACCAATTATCGGCTCAAGAAACAAAACACTTAACATTCTTCCTTTTTTTAAATTCTGTCGTGTTCCTCAAAACACATTTATTATCAATTTATATCTGCTAAAAAGAGTATTTGCACATGGGTAATATTATTTTGTCCGATGCTTCTTTTACCCCTATAATTTTTAAAGAAAAGAAAGAACCTCATTCAAAATGAGTTGAATTTTTTAATTAAATAAAGTACTGATAATCAAATCAACATAAAATTTAATTAGAGAAAAAGTAAAAGCAAAAGAAAGATTAACACAAAAATAAGACTACAATTTTTAGCAAAAGCTGTTTTAACCTTAATAATTTTGTTTAACAAATTATTTACCAGGGGATTAAAAGGAAGTTTGTAAACAATTGATAGAGTTGTTAAAACGACAGCTTTGATAAGAATTGGTGTTGTTGCAGCGAAGGTTTAACTACCGGAAACCGAAGAAAATGATTGAATTTTTTATTGCGGTAAAACTGATATTAGCAGTACAAAGCTTGTACCAAAATTTGCTTTTGATTTAATTATTAGTTATTAATTTTCAAAGCAAAAATTACCGCGCTTTTAATCAAAACATCCTTTAAAAAAGAAATGTTAATTCAAAGAAAACCATGAGGGCGAAAACTTTTTTTGTTGTGGTATTAACGGTGCTGGTTACCGTTGTCCTGATGCAAAACTCGGACGAAGTAAAATTCAAGGTTTTGTTTTGGGAAATGTATTTGCCTAAATTGGTGATCATGACGGGCGTTGGCGCCATCGGTATCATTTTAGGTTTTATGATGGGCAGTCCTTTTAAATCAAAAAACAATAACACAAACCAATCAAATCAAAACAACCCGCCTCCTTACGATACACTAAGCCAGGAAGACCGGGATTACATCAGCGATTAAAAATGAAAGAAAAAATAGGGTTTATAGGATTGGGCAACATGGGTTTGCCCATGGCCAAAAACTTGATTAAAGCAGGTTACACTTTACAGGTTTACAACCGCACGGCATCAAAAGCAGACGAGTTGGAAAAAGCAGCCGTTACCGTTTGCAGTTCTCCGGAGGAAGCGGCGACTGATGTACAGTTTGTGGTAACCATGCTTTCGGAAGACGCAATTTTGGAAGAAGCCGTGAGCGGAGAAAAAGGGTTGCTAAAATCTCTGAAAGGCGGTGGCGTGCATATTTCCATGAGTACCATTTCGCCTGAAACTGCTGCCAAGTTAAACGCTTTACATCAGCAAAACGGATCGCATTATTTGGCAGCACCGGTTTTTGGAAGGCCGGAAGCAGCGGCGGCGCAAAAGTTGTGGATTTGCACTTCCGGAAATTCATCGGTAAAAGAAGCATGCAAACCAATTTTGGAAAGCATGGGACAAGGCGTAGTTGATTTTGGCGAAGAACCGGGAAATGCCAACGTAGTCAAAATCACCGGCAATTTTATGATCATGGCATCAATGGAAATGATGGCCGAAGCTTTCACTTTAGGCGAAAAAAATGGCATTGATCCCAAAAAAATGGCCGACTTTTTTGGTTCTACTTTGTTTAATGCGCCAATTTATCAGAATTACGGCAAACTGATTGCCAACAAACAGTACGAACCAGTTGGTTTTAAAGCAAAGCTGGGTTTTAAAGATGCCCGTTTAGCTTTTGCTTTGGCACAAAAAAGCGAAACGCCCATGCCAATGGTTGCAACCATACATAACCGTTTGCTTACGGCAATTGCCAAAGGCAAAGGCGAACGCGACTGGGTGGAAGGTTTTGGAAGTGGCGTTACCGATGATGCCGGATTGTAAATCAACTTAAACAGCATAAAAAACCTGGTTTGCTTTTTCCAACTCCTGCAAATCAGGTTTTTTGTTGAAAATGCCAAATACCGAAGCCCCGCTCCCGCTCATGGCGGCATAGATGGCACCTTGTTGGTACAATGCTTCTTTTACCTGCATAATTTTAGGATGGTGTTGAAATACCGTTTTTTCAAAATCATTTTTAACCAATGCTTTCCATTCTTCTACGGGAAGTTTTAATGCTGATTTTAAATTATTTTCAGAAGCTTTAGGTCGGACACCGCCATAAGCTTCGGCAGTGGAAACATGAACCGGCGGCATCACCAAAACTAAATGATAAGCGGAAAGGTCAAGTTCCAAAGGTTCAAACTGGTCTCCTTTTTCAGAAGCAAAAACCGGTTTATTGCCGATAAAAAAAGCACAATCCGCTCCTAACTGCCGCGCGTAATTTTCCATTGCATCAACACTTAATCCAATTTCGCAAACTTCATTTAATAGTTTGATAAAAAACCCGGCATCGGCCGATCCTCCGCCTAAACCTGCACCAATTGGGATATTTTTATGCAGATGAATATTGACCGGCGGCAAATCATAATCTTTTTTAATGAGGTGATACGCTTTCAAACACAAGTTATCATTTGCATTTCCCGGAATTGCAATGCCGGAAGAAGTAAAGCGCAGTTTATCACTCAACACAACTTCCAGCGCATCTTTAATTTGAATCGGATAAAAAACAGTTTCCAAATTATGGTAACCGTCTGCCCGGCGTTCAACCACATTTAAACCGATATTTATTTTTGCGTTTGGGAAAACGATCATACGTTGATAAACCTACTTTTAAACATTAATAGGATTCCAAAAATAGATTATTTTTCTTTGTACCGAAGTGATGCTTCTTTTATCACCATAAAATCAATATGAAACAATACCAGGATTTGATGCGCCACGTTTTGGAAACCGGCAACCAAAAACACGACCGAACCGGAACCGGAACGATCAGCGTTTTTGGTTACCAGATGCGGTTTAATTTGCAGGAAGGTTTTCCGGTTGTTACCACCAAAAAACTGCATCTCAAATCTATCATCCACGAATTGTTATGGTTTTTAAGCGGCGATACCAACATTAAATACCTGAAAGACAACGGCGTGAAAATTTGGGACGAATGGGCCGATGCCGAAGGAAACCTGGGTCCGGTTTACGGTTACCAATGGCGAAGCTGGCCAACGCCGGATGGGAATCATATCGACCAGATTGCGCAGGTGGTGCAGCAATTGAAGAACAATTCTGATTCGCGCCGCATTATTGTTTCGGCTTGGAATGTGGCTGATGTTAACAAAATGGCACTTCCGCCCTGCCATTGTTTGTTTCAGTTTTATGTGGCCGATGGAAAATTATCTTGTCAGTTGTACCAAAGAAGTGCTGATATTTTTCTGGGCGTTCCGTTTAATATCGCTTCTTATGCTTTGCTTACGCTGATGCTGGCACAGGTTTGCAATCTCGAACCTGGAGATTTTATCCATACTTTGGGCGATGCGCACATCTACAACAACCACATCGAACAAGCAAATTTACAGTTGGGCCGCGAGCCGAAAAAATTGCCAACGATGAAGATCAATCCCGAAGTAAAAGATATTTTTGGTTTTAAGTTTGAAGATTTTACGTTAGAAAATTACGAAGCCTGGCCGCATATCAAAGGTGCGGTTGCGGTTTAAATATCAGAATCGAACAAAAAAGCGCAATGCTTCTTTTACCCCTATAAAATTGGTAATGAAATTTAACGGTCAATATAAAATTATTTCATCAGTAAGTTTGTTGCTGATTTTTGTTTGTTGCACAAAAAGCTTTGGGCAAAACCTGCCGATGCCGCCTGATATCCAAAAAGCTTTTCAAAAAGGTACGCATTTAACCAACGGCAAGCCGGGCAAAAACTACTGGCAAAATACCGGCAATTATAATATCTCGATTACCGCAAATCCGCCGGGACGCGATATCCGCGGAACGGAAGACATCACTTATTTCAACAACAGTCCGGATACGTTGAAGCAGTTGGTGATGCGCCTCGTGCAAAATATCCATAAACGCGGCGCCCGGAGAAACCCGAACAGCCAAGCGGATACGCTAAGCAATGGAATCGTAATTGATCAATTTAAAGTAAACGGAAAAACCAAACCACTGCCAGACAACGAAGGCCATTACACCTGGCAAAATGTGGATTTAGATAAGCCTTTGTTGCCGCACGATTCTATTAAGCTTTCTGTGAACTGGCATTTCTACATTTCTCCGCAAAAAGGCCGCGAAGGTATTTTGGACGAAACGACCTACTTCCTCGCTTACTATTATCCGCGCGTTTCGGTTTACGATGATTACAACGGTTGGGACCGATTGGATTTTACCGGCGGGCGCGAGTTTTACAACGATTTTAACAACTACAGTTTACAAGTTACCGTTCCGAAAAACTTTGTGGTTTGGGCAACCGGAACTTTGCAAAACCCAAATGAAGTTTTAAAACCGGTTTATGCAAAACGTTTAAACCAGTCTATGACGGCCGATTCTGTTTTTCACATCGCTACAAAAACCGAATTGCTTAACCATCAGGTAACGGCACAAAACGCAACCAACACTTGGAAATGGACAGCAACTGACATCAGCGATATGGCTTTGGCTTTAAGCGATCATTACGATTGGGACGCCAGCAGCACGATTGTAGATGAAAAAACAAACCGACGGGCAAGTGTTCAATCTGCTTATAATGATGATGCTGCGGATTTTCATCAAATGGTGCGTTACGGCCAGCACGCTTTAAACTGGTTTTCAAAAAACTGGCCTGGCGTGCCTTATCCTTTTCCAAAAACAACCATCGTTCAGGGTTTTGCCGATATGGAATACCCGATGATGGTAAACGACGATACGAACCGCGACACAACTTTTTCACGCTTTGTTGCTGAACATGAAATTGCACATACCTGGTTTCCGTTTTACATGGGCATTAACGAATCGAGTTTTGGTTTTATGGACGAAGGCTGGGCAACAACTTTAGAATATTTGATCGGTCAGGTAGATTTAGGAAAAGAGCAAGCTTCCGAAAACTTCAAACAGTTCCGCGTAAACCGCTGGATTAAAAACCGGAATTTAAAAACGATACAAGTGCCAATTGTTACGCGCGGCGAATTAACGCCGGGAAATATTTTGGGCGACAACGAGTACGGAAAACCTGCTTTGGCTTATCTGGCTTTGAAAGATATGCTGGGCGATGTGCTTTTCAAAAAAAGTTTGCAAGAATTTATGAGCCGCTGGCATGGCAAACATCCGATCCCCTGGGATTTCTTTTATTCGATGAGCAATGCTTCGGGCAAAAACCTGGATTGGTTTTGGAACAACTGGTTTTTCTCGTCCAACTACATTGACCTTTCCATCCAAACATTAAACCCGACCAAAAAAGGAAATACTTTAGTGGTTGATAACATTGGCGGTTTTGCCGTTCCTTTTGATGTGAATGTTGTTTATGCAGATGGTTCAACCCAAACTTTTCATCAAACGCCAGAAGTTTGGCAGAAAGATGAAAAGCAGGCCACGATACTTCTTTTATCGGCAAAAAAAATCAATTCTGTAAAATTAGATGGCGGTATTTTTATGGATGCCGATACCAGCAACAATACTTTATCGGTAAAATAATAATGTTGATCTCGCTTGTAGTAGCCGTTGCAGCCAATAATGCCATCGGTAAAAACAATAAACTGCTTTGGCATTTGCCGGCCGATCTGAAACATTTTAAACAGATCACAACCGGGCATACTGTTTTTATGGGCAGAAAAACTTATCAATCCATTGGAAAACCATTGCCAAACAGAAGGAACATTGTCATCAGTAAAATTGTAAAAGAAATTGCAGGTTGCGAAGTTGTGCCATCAATGGAAGAAGCGCTTCTTTTAGCAGACAAAAATGAGGAAGCGATGGTGATCGGCGGCGCAGAAATTTACAAACTGGCACTGCCGAAAGCCAATCGGATTTATCTTACCAAAGTTCATTACGAGTTTGAGGCCGATACTTTTTTCCCGGAAATTGACCCAAACCAATGGCAAGAAACACAGCGCGAAGATTTTCCTGCAGATGAAAAAAACCCTTTTCCATACTCTTACATTACCCTAAACCGGCTGTAAAGTGCTGATGCTTCTTTTATCATATAAAAAAACCTAAATTCCGTTTTTTTGTTAGCTTTGCCGTCTTGTTAAAAAACCCATAAACAACATATCTTATACATTTAACAGCACATGCAAAGTAAAGGAGTAATTAAATTCTTCGCGATTGTTCTGGCTATTGTTTGCCTCTATCAGCTATCCTTCACCTGGGTGGCGCACCATGTAGAAAGCAATGCCAAAATTTATGCTAAAGGCAATCCCGAAAAGGAAACGGCTTATCTCGATTCTATCTCAACACAACCGGTTTATCCTGTTTTTAACCACACTTATCAGTACTGCAAAGAAAAAGAGCTGGCTTTGGGTTTGGATTTAAAAGGCGGAATGAACGTTACGATGCAAATTTCGCTGGCCGAACTGGTAAAATCTTTATCTGATAATAATACCGATCCTGCTTTTAACCAGGCTTTGTCTAACGCCGAAGCACGTTCAAAAACCAGTCAGCAGGATTACATTACGTTGTTTGTTAACGAATACGAAAAACTGAACCCAAACGGTAAACTGGCTCCTATTTTTTCGACTAAAGAAAGCCAAAGCAGGATCAAGTTTGATGCGTCTAACAACGATGTAAAACGTTACTTGCAGGATGAAGCCAAAAGCGCGGTTGACCGTTCGTACAATATTTTAAGAACAAGGATTGATAAATTTGGGGTTACCGCGCCCAATATCCAATTGCAAAGCGGGACTAACCGTATTTTAATTGAATTGCCAGGTGTTTCTGATGCAAACCGTGTCCGCAAATTGTTGCAAGGTTCGGCCAAGTTAGAGTTTTACGAAACTTTTGACAATTCGGAAATTTTGAACTTGTTGGGTAATATCAACAACATTTTGGCTGCCAAGGCAAAAGCCGGAACAACCACCAAAGATACCACGGTAAAAACAGCATTGGCAAAAACAGATACGTCTACCGCTGTTGGTGGCTTATTGAACAAAGTTGCCAAAAGCAAACTAGCCGATACGAGTGCAAAAAATACAAAAACAGGCAACCCTGCGGTTAACAGCCCTTTGCTTAACCAAAACATGTTGCGCCCGAATGTTTATGCTTCTCAAGATGGCGGCATTCAGCCTGCTCCAGGACCGGTTGTCGGTTTTGCTGCCGTTGGCGATACGGCTAAAGTAGATAGGTTGTTAAACAGCCCGGATGTTAAATCGGTTATCCCTCAAAATGTCCGTTTTCTTTGGGGCGTTAAAGCCCTGCCTGTAAATGATGACAATAGCAGACGTTTTAACGATAAAATCCCTCGCGTTGAGTTGTATGCCATTAAATTATCAGGTGCTGATGGCGGACCAGTTTTGGCCGGTGATGTAATTGCCGATGCCCGTAACGACTACGACCAAAAAGGCAGCCCGGAAGTACAAATGACGATGAATACCGAAGGCGCAGCAAAATGGCGCACGGTTACTGCCGCTGCCGCAGCCGATCAAAACAATAAAAAAGCTATTGCCATTGTGTTGGATGATTATGTATATTCTGCGCCAACCGTTCAAAACGAAATCTCGGGCGGTGTTTCTTCTATTTCCGGAAGTTTTACCGTTGATGATACCAAAGATTTGGCCAACGTTTTAAAAGCCGGCCGTTTGCCTGCCCCTGCCCGCATTGTAGAAGAAGCCATTGTTGGCCCCTCTTTAGGCCAGGAAGCAATTAACGCTGGTTTAATTTCCTGCGTAGTTGGCTTGCTGGTGGTGCTAGTTTTCATGATTGCCTATTATAACCGTGCCGGCAGCGTTGCGGTTGTTGCTGTTTTTATCAATGTTTTTTTCTTGTTTGGTGTGTTGGCAAGTTTGGGTGCGGTTTTAACGTTGCCTGGTATCGCCGGTATCGTATTAACGCTGGGTATTTCGGTTGATGCCAACGTGCTGATTTACGAACGTGTACGGGAAGAAATGGCACACGGAAAATCAGTTCGAATTGCAGTGGCTGATGGTTTTAAACATGCCATGCCTTCCATCCTCGATTCAAACATCACTACTTTTTTAACCGGTATTATTTTATACATTTTTGGTTCAGGCCCGATTTTGGGTTTTGCCACAACTTTGTTAATCGGTATCATCACTTCCCTTTTTTGTTCCTTATTGATTTCCCGCTTGATTTTTGAGTGGATGCTGGAAAAAGGCTGGGACATCAAATTCTCTTACCCTTGGAGCGATCATACTTTCAAAAACGCACATTACGCTTTTGTTAAAAACAGGTTTAAATTTTACACTTTCTCCGGCTTGTTCATTCTGGCCGGCCTGATTTCGATCATCACCCGTGGTTTTAGTTTAGGTGTTGATTTTAAAGGCGGAAGGACTTATGTTGTCCGTTTTGAAAAACCGGTTGATGCCCAGCAAGTACGCGATGCATTGGACAAAACCTATCATTTAACTACTGAAGTTAAAACTTTTGGTACAACCAACCCGCAGTTGCGCATCACAACGCCTTACCTGGTAGACGACAACTCGCCAACGGCCGATACCAAAGCAGAAAGCAAACTGAAAGAAGGTTTGCATCTGGTCAACAACCCGAGCCAGATTATGAGCCAGCAAAAAGTTGGGCCAACTATTGCCAGCGATATCAAAACCAGTGCATTTTACTCGGTTGTGTTTGCGATCCTGATTGTTTCTTTATACATTTTGATCCGTTTCCGCAAATGGCAGTTTAGCTTAGGTGCTTTAATTGCAACCGCGCACGATGCTTTGCTGGTGTTAAGCTTCTTCTCGCTGTTTAATGGGATATTGCCTTTTTCGTTGGATATTGATCAGGCATTTATCGCTGCCATATTAACCGTGATTGGTTACTCCATCAACGATACCGTCGTGGTGTTTGATAGGATCCGGGAATTCCTAAACCTGCACAATACAAAAGCCGATGACCAGAAAGTGGTTATCAACAATGCCATCAACAGTACTTTAAGCCGGACGGTTATCACCGCTTTAACCGTAATTTTTGTGCTGATTGTATTGTTCGTTTTTGGTGGCGAAGTGATCCGCGGGTTCTCATTTGCATTGCTGATCGGTGTTATTTTTGGTACTTATTCTTCCATCTGCGTGGCCACACCGGTGATTGTAGATTTTGGCAAAAAAGACTTAAAATAATCCAAATCTCCTATTTTAAAAGCCGTTTTGATTATTCAGAACGGCTTTTGTATTTTTAAATCAAAACAGAACCCTTAAATTGCTGTAATAACAATATGGAACCAACATACAACTCCAATTTCCCTAAAGTCGTGATTATTGGCGCAGGCTTTGGCGGGATAGAACTCGCAAAAAGTTTAAACAATAAAGAAGTAGAGGTCATTTTAATTGACAAACACAATTACCATACGTTTCAGCCATTGATGTACCAGGTTGCCACGGGCAGTTTGGAGGCCGATTCGATTGCTTTTTCGGTGAGAAAGAATTTTGAAGGACAAAAAAACTTCCGTTTCCGGAATGCCGAATTAAAGAAAATTAATACCGATAAAAACAGTATTGATACCACCATCGGCGAAATTGACTACGATTACTTAGTACTTGCTACAGGTTCTACCAACAACTTTTTTGGAAACAAGGACTATGAAAAATATACGCTTCCGATGAAGAGCATTCCGGAAGCTTTGAATTTGCGTAGTGCTGTTTTGCAGAACTTAGAAACCGCTTTGTTATTGCCAACCAAAGAAGAGCGCGAACCTTATTTAACTTTCGTTTTAGTTGGTGCCGGGCCAACCGGGGCCGAATTGGCCGGTTCCATTGCAGAAATCCGCAATTACATCCTTAAAAAAGACTATCCTGAGTTGAACAAGGAAGAAATGAAGGTTTATCTGGTAGATGGAATGCCCAAGGTTTTGGCCAACATGAGTGAGCAGGCTTCCAAAAAAGCGCAAGAGTTTTTGGAAAACATGAACGTAGAAGTGCTGACTAATCTGATGGTGGAAAGCTATGATGGCAATGTTATTTCTTTTAAAGGTGGCAGAAAGATCAAAACTAAAAATGTAATCTGGTCTGCAGGCGTGGTAGGCGTTGTGCCGGAAGGCATCCCGAAAGAGCAAATTGCAAAGGGAAACCGCATTTCTACTGATGAAATAAACCGCGTTATCGGTTTGAACAATGTTTTTGCCATCGGCGATGTATCATCTACCGTTAGCGAAGGCATGCCGAAAGGTTTGCCAGGCGTGGCCCCGGTGGCCATTCAACAGGGCAAGCATTTGGCAAAAAACTTGATTAGCCTAATCAAAAACGAACCGACGGAAAAGTTTGTGTACAACGACCAAGGCTCGATGGCAACTATTGGCCGTAACAAAGCGGTGGTAGATTTAGGGAAAATAAAGTTCCAAGGTTTTTTTGCCTGGTTAACCTGGATGTTTGTTCACTTGGTTTTGCTGATGGGTTTCCGTAACAAGGTTGTCGTATTCATCAATTGGCTGGGCAGTTATATCAGTTATAATGGCGGCACACGTTTGATCATCCGCCCCTATTACCGTCCTGATGGCCAACCAATCAAAGAGCCGGTTGCCCAATCATAACCATGCTTCTTTTATTGGCAAAAAATTGATATTGGTTTTTTGCCGGTAAAAACAGTATCTGCAACAAGTGATTATTTAAAATATTATTTCCTCTGAAACTTGTATTGGCGCTTGATAACCAGGAGGGTTACAATTACGTACAGCAATTTTTATGTCATAAAAGAAGCATTTGTATTAAACTGAACTTTGGTTTCGTTGTTAATTAATTCTACTGTTGATTAAACAAAAAACATTATTTAGCATGAATACCAAACGCAATTATATCCATATTTTATGCAGTGTTATGCTGCTGTTTTTAACGCTGCTGGGTTCAAACCCGGCTTCTGCCCAAAACACCAAAACTACAAGGGCACAAAAAACAGCAGAAAAAAAGCAGGCCATAAAAAACATGATGGACAACCAAAACTTTGTTTTTATGGCACAAATGGCTTTGCCGCAAGGCTGGAGCAACATTCAGTTAAATTACAATTACAACGTAACAGTTAGTAAAGATTCTATTGATTGCTATTTGCCCTATTACGGCCGGGCTTATGTTGCACCGATGAACCCAACCGACCCGACCCAAACCGGGATACAGTTTAAAACTAAAAAGTTTGATTACAACAACAGCAGCAACAAAAAAAGCGGCTGGGAAATTACACTGGTGCCGCATGATGTAAAAGAAACGCGGCAAATGATTTTATCTGTTTCTGATTTGGGTTATGCCAATTTAAACGTCATTAGCAACAACCGGCAACCCATTTCTTTTAATGGTTACATTACCGAAAACAAACCAAAAGATAAAAAATAACCGGTAAAAGAAGTATCCAATTTTGGATCTTAATTTTCCAGATCAATGTTGTAAACTTTTAAACTATTTAATTTAGGTTCGTTTTCTTTAAGGGCAATTGTAGCAAAGGCTCCATCTTTTACGCGGTAAATGGTAGAGCCTTTGCTGTTTTTACCGTTATAATTTTGGAGGTATTTTTGTATCACTGCAACTTGTGGCTGGTTAGTTGTGGCGATGTGGATTATGGTGTGGCGTTTCTGAAAACTAATGGCAATATCGGTATAATCTTCATCTGCAATTAAGCCTAAAAAATGCAAACTATTGTTATCTGAACCAGGCAAAACCTGATAATTCTTTTCCTTTAAAAAAGCAATAATTTGGGACGGATTGTTTTGAACAATTGATTGCAAGTCAGGGTAAGATAACAATTGTTTTTGTGCCGAACAGAAAAAAACTGTGCAACAAAAAACAGCAGTGAATATAGATTTTAACATCATATATTTTTATGGTTGATTGTAAGATAAAAAAACATACAACGAAATGTTTAACAAAAATTGTATGCTAAAAGAAGCATTAATTTTAAAAACTTTTTTGATTGATCAATCAAAACCGATGGTTAAAGATTGCTTTCTTTTTGGTGTCGGTTTTTTTGGTTGTGTCTTGCACTGCTTTCAGGGTTTCAGCGGCTTTTGATTTATTTTTCTGGCAAGAAACCAAACTTAAAAAAACCAGAAAGTACAAATGTTTCAGTTTCATCATTGTTGTTTATATAGTTCCAATTTTAAATTAGATTTAATTGTTCCTTTGGCTGATAATACTGTCAAAAACCATGTTTAAGCCGTTAATGTCTTCTTCAATTTCAACTTCCAAAGTTTCTATTTGAACTTTAACCTCGGTCAATTTCAATTTTAAATCTGCCAGCCTGATTTTCTTTTTTTGCAGGTTAGATTTCAGGTTTCGATAGATCTTGTAATTTTCCATAAAATAGTTACGGCGAAACTGCAACCTTAGTTTTAAATCTGCGTACAAGTTTTAATTAATTCTAATCGTTTAATAATTTATTAGATCCTATCAACTTTCCACACTTCATAAATGTTGTATTATGAATGAAGCTTTTTTAGAAGTATTGCCCTCCAAATTTACAATTGCGGATTTTGAAAAGTATAAATTGCCCTTGCCTGTTTGCACGGTTAAAGACAATTTTAAACTTGTGTTTACGACCGAAAATGAATACTGCCAATATTTGAACGGGCTACAGGATGAATGCAACAATAACCTGTTGCAATATTGTATTATCAAAAACCCGGATTTATTTAGCAAGAGCCGGTTTATTGTAAAAGTTTTAGCGTTTTTAACAAGTGCAAGGCCAAAAACAAACTTTAACTAAATTAATGATTCTTGATTTAGCTTATGTTTTTAAAATTTGAAAATACACAAAATTTATACTGGTAAAAGAAGCATTTGCTTACAATATTTTTTTTAATACGTCCCAAACATTCCCTGCTACAATTTCATAGCCTTTTGCGTTTGGGTGTACACCATCCGGCAGGTTCAGTAAGCGGTTTCCGGCAACGCCGTTCAGCAAAAACGGGACAAAAGCCATCTTGTTTTTATCGGCCAACTGCCGAAACACCAAGCGGAAATCTTTCAAAACATGACCGGTTAAAAACGATGGCAGTTCCATCCCCAGCAAAAGCATTTTTACGTTTGGGTGCTTTAGTTTCACCAGGTCAATGATAAATTGCAAGTTGTTAAAAGTATCTGCAACGGTTATGCCGCGCAAAATATCATTAATGCCCAACTCCAACACAAAAATATCTATTTGCCGGTCTATCAAATTTAAAATCCTGCTTTTGCCGCCAACCGAAGTTTCTCCGCTTAAACCTGCGTTAATTACTTTGTACGAAAGTTTGTGGGCATTAATTTTTTGCTGAATTAAAGATGGAAACGCTTGTTGCGATGGCAAACCATAACCGGCAGTCAAACTATTGCCAAAACATAAAATTTGCTTTATCGGCAGTTCTGGTTTATCCTCAGACATATAAATTAATCTAATTTGAAAGTTAGCAGACAAAAAAAGTGCCCCTAAAAGAAGCACTTATTTTTTAAAAAGCGGCAAAACTTGGTCAGTCGTCCAAACCGCGTCCGGTTTTATGTTGCAGTTCATCAATTTTTTTGGATGCTTCTGCTTTGTTCAAAGTTTCGTCAACCTCTTCGCCGGCCTGGTCTGACAGGGTTTTCAGGTAAGAGTGCTGTGCGCCTGTCATTGGTTCGCTTCCGGTTGTCCAGGTGTCCGGGTCTTTTACCGTGTTGGTATTCTCGGTTGCGTGGGTACTGTTTTTATCGGTATTATTTTGGTCTTGATCAGTCTGATCGTTTTCCTTTGATGGGTTCATGTTGCTGTTTTTTGGTTTCCTACTATCAACCAAAAAAAAAATTGATTGTTTTAAAAAGGATCAAAAAAAGCTAAAAAAATTAGTTATCTATCATCTTGATAAATGCGCCCAACTTTTCTTTCATTTTCCGGCGGTCAACAATAAAATCGAGGAAACCATGCTCTAAAACAAATTCGGCTGTTTGAAAACCTTTTGGCAAATCTTTTTTGATGGTTTCTTTGATTACGCGCGGGCCGGCAAAACCAATCAACGCGCCAGGTTCCGAAACATTAATATCGCCCAGCATAGCGTACGATGCAGTAACGCCTCCGGTGGTCGGATCAGTCAGCAAAGAAATATAAGGCAATTTGGCCTGGGCCAGCAAAGCCAGCTTGGCCGATGTTTTGGCCATTTGCATCAGTGAAAAGGCAGCTTCCATCATGCGCGCACCGCCGGATTTGGAAATCATTAAAAAAGGCATCCGGTGTTCAATGCAATAATCAATGCTTCTGGAAATTTTTTCGCCCACAACAGAGCCCATCGAGCCGCCAATAAATGTAAAGTCCATACAGGCAATAACCAAATTATGACCTTCAATCTTTCCGTGTGCTGATCGAATCGCATCTTTTAAACCGGTTTTTCTTTTGCTCTCTTCCAGCCGTTCGGTATATTTTTTGGTATCGGCAAAGTTAAGCGGGTCGGCAGAGATCATATTTGGGAAAAGCTCTGTAAACTGGTTATCATCAAACAGTATCGAAAAGTATTCTTTGGAACCAATGCGCATATGGAAACCACAATAATGGCAAACGTATTGGTTTTCAACTTGTTCTGAGTAATGGAGCGGCTTTTTGCAGTTTGGGCATTTGTTCCAAATGCCATCGGGTGCCTCTTTTTTCTCTTTTGTTGTTGTAATAATCCCTTTTTCTTCCCTTTTAAACCAAGCCATCTATACTATTTTTAATGCACAAATTAACGAAAAAAACCGTCGTGGTTTATATAGCAGAATTTATTGCGCAGAAATGTATTTTATTTAACTTCGGTTTTTAAAAGTACATCACAATTTTATTATGGATCTTAAAAATTTTAAAGGCGTACTGCATGGCGACCAGGTACAGCAATTGTTTGAATTGGCAAAACAACACCAATTTGCCTTGCCGGCGGTTAACGTAGTGAACACCAATACCGTTAACGCCGTTATGGAAACTGCAAAAGCAGTCAATTCTCCGGTCATCATCCAGCTTTCTAATGGCGGCGCACAGTTTTACGCGGGCAAATCACTTAACAATGACCAGTTGCAGGCTTGTATTTTGGGCGCGGTTTCTGCTGCAACCCATGTGCATTTATTGGCCGAACAGTATGGCGTTGCCGTTATTTTGCATACCGACCATGCCGCAAAAAAGCTGTTGCCCTGGATTGACGGCTTGTTGGCGCATGGTGAACGCTTTTTTGCAGAACATAATAAACCCTTGTTCTCTTCGCATATGCTGGACCTTTCCGAAGAACCGATTGAAGAAAACATCGAAACGTCTTCGAAGTACTTAGAACGGATGGCTAAATTAGGCATGACTTTGGAAATTGAATTAGGCGTTACCGGCGGAGAAGAAGACGGCGTAGACAACTCTCATGTTGACAGTTCGCGCTTGTACACGCAACCCGAAGATGTGGCTTACGCTTATGAAGAGTTAAGCAAAGTGAGCGACCGTTTTACCATTGCTGCTGCTTTTGGAAACGTACACGGCGTTTACAAACCGGGAAATGTAAAATTGCAGCCCGTAATTTTGCACAACTCGCAGGAATATGTAAAACAGCATTTTAATTTAGAAGCAGAAAAACCAATCAATTTCGTTTTTCATGGCGGTTCTGGTTCTACGCAGACAGAAATCCGCGAAGCAATTTCATACGGTGCCATTAAAATGAATTTGGACACCGATATGCAATGGGCTTTTTGGGAAGGGATTTTAAATTATTACCACGCCAACGAAGGCTTTTTGCAAACGCAAATTGGCAGCCCGGGCAAAGAAGATGCGCCAAACAAAAAATATTACGACCCACGCGTTTGGCTGCGCAAAGGCGAAGAAAACTTTGTAAAACGCCTGACTGTTGCTTTTGATGACCTCAATTGCATCAACGTAAACGAAAAGCTGTAAGTAATTTATACCGATAAAAGAAGCGCCATTGTTTTAGATGCAATGGCGTTTCTTTGTTTAAGCGAAATTTCAACCTAAAAAACTATGGCACAAAATAGTAATTTATTTGAGCGATTTGCCAATTGGGCAACTAAAGCTACTGGAAGTGCAACAGCTTTTATTGTTGCATTTGTAATTATTTTAGCTTGGGGAATAACCGGCCCAGTGTTTAAATATTCTGAAACCTGGCAATTAATCATCAACACCGGAACCACAATTATTACTTTTTTGATGGTTTTTTTGATCCAGAAATCGCAAAACAAGGATTCAAAAGCTTTACATTTAAAATTGAACGAGTTGATTGCTGCAAACAAATTTGCCAGCAACAGAATGGTGAGTGTAGAAGACTTGTCGGAAAAAGAACTGGATAAACTGCACGAGTTTTATTGTGAATTAACAGAACTTGCCAAAAAAGAAAACGATATACACAGTTCGCATTCAATTGATGCAGCCAAGAAAAATCATTTGAGCAAAATTAAAATGCGTAAAGAAAGCATTACGAAAGGAATAGAATGAACATTATTGATGTAAAAAAAGTAACCGCTCAACAGGAACTCGAAAAAGTTTTTGCCATACGCAAAGAAGTTTTTGTGTACGAACAAAATTGCCCGCCGGAGTTAGAATGGGAATATGAGGATGAATCCAACCATTTTTTGGCAAAAGTAAACGGCGAACCGGCAGGTGCCGCACGCTGGCGAAAAACGGCAAATGGTTACAAGTTGGAACGTTTTGCTGTTTTGAAAAAGTTTCGGGGTTTTGGTGTTGGCCAGGCTTTGGTTAAAGCTGTTTTGGCCGATTTACCTGCAAATGCGAATTGTGTGTATTTACATGCGCAAATCCAAGCAGTTGGTTTATATGAGAAATTTGCTTTCGAGAAATTAGGCGATGAATTTGAAGAAGCCGGCATCAGGCATTACAAAATGGTGCTTCAATCCTAATGCTTCTTTTATCGGGTAAAAATTGGTGTCGGCTCCTTGCCTATTATATTTAAAAATTTTTGGCTAAAGCCACAGACAGGCTTCGAAATCCGCGGCCTAAAGGCCGTGGCAATGAATAAATAGATAGTTAATAGTTTTTCATTTTGCCGATTTTAATGGGGTTTAATTGCCACGACCTTCAGGCCGTGGATAAAGAGAAGCAACAATTGGCTTTAGCCAAAAAATCAAACCAACAAAAGGATTAAACTTCATAGCACCTTAAAAGCAATCGGTTCTTCAAACAACGAACTCTTTCTCAATTTCACCGCAACAGACTTTGACGAAGGCTGGTTACTTTTATCGGCCACACAACTAAGCGGCACTAAAACATTGGTTTCGGGATAATAAGTAGCTACGCAACGCTGCGGAATATCATAAGCCACAATGATAAAACCACGGGCAACACGCTCGCGGCCATCGTGGTGGTTGTACAAATCAATCACTTCGCCAATCTCAAAACCATAACGCAAAATATCCGCAGGGTTCATAAAAATAACGCGCCGCTCGTTGTAAACACCACGGTAGCGGTCATCCAAACCGTAAATGGTTGTATTAAACTGGTCGTGGCTGCGGATGGTCATCATCATTAATTCACCTTCTTCCAATTTTTGAACTACCAACTCGCTTACGGCGAAATTGGCTTTGCTGTTTTTAGTGTCCCATTCTCGGATACGTGTGCCGTTGGGTAAATAAAAGCCGCCTTTTTGGCGTACACGTTTGTTGTAGTCTTCAAAACCGTTCACCACTTTTTCGATGTCGTCGCGGATGTAATCGTAGTTTTTTTCAAACTTGTCCCAGTTAATTTTAGAACGGCTACCCAATGTTGCTTTCGCCATGCGGCAAACAATCACAGGTTCGCTCAGCAAATCATCAGAAACTGGTTTTAAAACACCTTTCGACATTTGCACCACACCGGTCGAGTTTTCGCAGGAAACAAATTGGGTAATGCCGTCGTGGATATCCAAATCCGTCCTTCCCAAACAAGGCAAAATCAAAGCTTCTTTGCCATGTACCAAATGGCTGCGGTTGAGTTTGGTAGAAACATGAACGGTGAGGTTACATTTGCGCAAAGCTTCGGCCGTAAAAGTAGTATCAGGCGTAGCCGACAGAAAGTTGCCGCCCATCGCAAAAAACACTTTTGCTTTGCCTTCGTGCATGGCTTGGATGGATTTTACCACATCATAACCATGTTCACGCGGCGGTTCAAAACCATAAACTTTTTTGATCTGATCCAGCAAAGCTTCGTGTGGTTTATCAAAAATGCCAACCGTACGATCGCCTTGTACGTTGCTATGGCCACGGACCGGACAAGTGCCTGCACCGGGTTTGCCAATGCTTCCTTTAATGAGCAAAAGATTAACCAGCTCGTTGATCGTGTCAACCGCGTTTTTATGCTGTGTGATACCCATCGCCCAGCAAACAATAATCTTGCTTTTATGCTTCAACAGGTTGGCCGCTTCTTTAATTTCATCCAACGGAACGCCGCAGGCTTCAGACAGAAAATCTAATTCGTATTTTTTTGCTTCGGAGATAAAATCCAAATAACCGGCTGTATGGTCGCGGATAAAATCATGGTCAAAAACAGTTCCCGGATGCGCCTCTTCTTCTTCCAGCAACAATCTATTGATAGCCTTCACCAAAGCTAAATCGCCGTTGATTTTAACTTGTAGAAAAATATCTGTTAGTTTTGAGCCGACACCCAAAACGCCTTTTACTTTTTGCGGATTGTTAAAACCCAGCAAACCGGTTTCGTGCAGCGGGTTAACAGAAATGATTTTTGCGCCGTTTGCCTTGCCTTTTTGCAACGCCGTCAGCATCCGCGGATGATTGGTGCCAGGGTTTTGGCCGAGAATAACAATCACTTCTGCTTCGTAAAAATCGTGCAGTTTTACCGAGCCTTTGCCGATGCCCAAAGTTTGCGCCAAAGCAAAACTGGTAGATTCGTGGCACATATTGGAACAATCGGGCAAATTATTGGTGCCGTATTCTTTGGTGAACAATTGATAAACGTAAGCCGCCTCGTTGCTGGTACGGCCCGAAGTATAAAAAACAGCTTCGTTTGGGCTTTCCAATTTATTAAGGTGCAAAGCAAGTTTCGCGAAAGCGCTTTCCCAAGTTATTGGTTCGTAATGCGTTCCGCCTTCGGGCAAATACATTGGTTGGGCAATGCGGCCACTTTTGTTGATGTGGTAATCGTCCCATTTCGCTATGTCTGCTACCGCGTTCTCTGCAAAAAAAGCCGGCTTGATGCTTTTTGACATCGCTTCATCGGCAACCGCTTTTGCACCATTTTCGCAATATTCGGCAATGGGCGAACGGTCATCATCCGGATCGGGCCAGGCGCAGCTTGGGCAATCATAGCCTAATTTTTGGTTCAAAGTAAACAAAGCTTTCATTCCGCGGGCAAAAGGCACCTGCCCGAAAACATGTTCTCCGGATACCACTACGGCCTTGATGCCGGCTGCAACTTTATAAGGTTCGCCTAATTTTAAACCTGCAAATTTTTCCGGGTTTTCGGCAGCAGGTTGCCCCATTTCTTTTTTCATAATTAACAGGTTTTGGTTGGATGGTCAAAATAGTCAGATTGATCTTCAGTCTCCACTCCATCTATACATTTAAAATCTTTTTCTATAAGTAAAAAAAGCGTTTTGTTATCGCCAACAGACAAATTATAATCGAAGCCAACTTTATCGGTTTCCGTCCATTCGGTCATGATATCATGCGGAACAAACATGGTCAATTTATTGCCGGTAAAAGAAGCATCGAGGTTTTTGCCGTCAAACAATTTTTGGATGGCATAACAAAACGTTCCATTTGGAAACGCGGTTTGATCTTCTACATAACCTTCTTTGGCAAACAAATCCAACTCTGTTTTAGAAAGCCGGTAACGAACGGAGTTACCTTTGATCCGTATTTTCATTTTTATACTATATTTTTAGATTGAACTTTTCTGTCATTTCAATTAAAGGGAGAGCTTTTCTTCAAAGCGTTAAATTTTTTGCTGCTAGAAGAATCCTTTCTTCAGATCGAAATAACAACATCAAACAAACGCGTCAACTTTATTTAAAACTACCCTTTCTGCACCGCAGTAAATGTTAAACCTTGCCCCTCTTAAAAAACCAATTAGCGTAATACCCGCATCGGCTGCCATTTGCACCGCCAAACCGGATGGCGCGCCAACAGCCGCAACAACTTTGATGCCGGCCATATATGCTTTTTGGATCAGCTCAAAACTTGCCCTTCCGCTCAATAGCAACAAATATTGGTTTAATGGAAACAGGTTTTGCTGCAAAGTTGCCCCGATCAATTTATCCAAAGCATTGTGTCGGCCAACATCTTCCCGGGCCAATAGTAATTTTCCGTCTGCATTAAACAAAGCGCAACCGTGCAAGCCGCCGGTACTGCCAAATATCGTTTGGTTTTGACGAAGCAGATCGGGCAACTGATAAATAATTTCAGATGAAAACCGAATTTCTTTGGATTCAAATTCTGGCAAACGGCATACTGTTTTTACCGCATCAATTGATGATTTCCCGCAAACACCGCAACTGGAAGTGGTGTAAAAATTACGTTCCAGTTTGCTCATGTCCAAGTCTAAGCCTTCCAACAATTCAACCTTGACCACGTTTTCGTGCAAACCGTTGCAATGTTTGATGGAACTGATTTGTGCCGCGTTTTCGATGATGCCTTCGGTAAACAAAAAACCGATGGCCAATTCAAAATCACTTCCCGGTGTACGCATCGTTACCGAAATACTTTTTTGCGTTCTGTGGGAAGAAGTACCGTAACCCAGGCGGATTTCTAAAGGTTCTTCGGCAGCTAAAAAATCTTCGGTGTTGATAATACTGTTTTTATCAACCTTAATTATGGTAAGTGGCGTAACGGCTGATCCGGGCATAACAATATTTGTGTTGAAATACCAACAAGATTAAGCAGGTTATAGTTTGCTATCGAAAGAAAAGTAAAGTCAAATATTTGTTACGGTAAAAGAAGTATGGCGATGATAGAGCAAAAGATCTTAAATGTTATTAATCAACCAGAATCTCACTGTTGTTAAAATCTATACAAACTTTATTATTTTGCAAAAAATCTAATCCAATTACGCCATCATAATCAGATAAAATACCATGAGTTAAAAAATCGTAAACCTGAACATCAAAATTTGTTTTGTTAATGCGCAAACATTTTAAGGCTTCAATTTCATATATTTTAACAATTATAATTTTCTTGCCTGTTTTAAATTACCGGCATATGCAATTGTAACTTTTGAAAAATCATTTGTTTTATCGCGCCCAATGTAGCAAACCTCTTTTTTGTCTTTGCTGTGATAAAGTAACGTTCCACCCAAAATGGTTGTGTTTCGCATTTCCGGGTTTCCAAGTAATAGCCATTCATCCGGATACAATACTTTAAGCTCGTCCATTAATACAAAAGCGGTTTCCATAGGATCAAAAGTTTGTACTACAAACTTACATCATTATCTTTTACTAAAATAATTGTAGATTAAGAGGCTGTTTAAATTTATATCATAAAATTTTACAATGCTTCTTTTATGCCTATAAATTTGGTGTGCCCGAATATTTTAAGGGTACAAAAACCACAAAAAGACAATGAATTTTATGTGGTAAAAGAAGCATGGCAAATAAGTTTAACAAAATTTAAACAAGCTCTATAACTTTCATAAAACCCAATGCTTCTTTTATCGCCTAAAAATAGCTGCTGGTTGCAAAGTTTTGTGTGGCTTTTTTGCTGAGGTAAATGCCCAAAGATAATTCGTGCGAGCCGTTGCCAAAACCGCTAAAGGCGGACATGGAATAATCAAAAGCGTAGCCAATGCGCAATTTGCTGGTGGCAAAAAACTCAACTTGTGCAACTACCGCGTTTGCAGTTTGAAAACTGTTGTTGTACGAATTTGAAAGCAATTTTAAATTGCTGCGGTAGGTTCCGCCAATCCAAAATTTGTCGCCTAAAATCAAAAAGGTGTTCAAATCTAAACTTGTGGCCGAACCGCTTGCATTTTTCAACAAAAACGAGGGTTTGATTTTGGCCTCATCGTTTAGGTAAAACAAAGTGCCGGCAGTTAAATAAAAGTGTGGCTGCGGAACGGGAACGTTTAAACTTTTATCACGGTTAAGGTATTTTGCCACCAAATTATCGGCAGAAAAACCGGCAAAAAAGCTATCGCTGGTATATAAAACACCGGCGCGGGCATCAGGCAAAAGGGTGCTTTGGGTTCCTACCGGCACTACGTTGTCTCCGCTTTGCCCGGCATTCAACATAGAACCGTTAATAGCCGATTGCACAAAACCAACGCCCAAGCCAAGCGCCAAATGATTGGTGCCGCGGTCGCCCATTTGCAAGCGGTAAGCATAATTGGCATAAGCGGCCAGGCTGCTTTGGGCGCCTAATTTATCGTTTGCCAGCAGCAGGCCCAAACCTACTTTTTCGTCGTTTACCGTTCCATCTGCAGCGATACTCAGGCTTTGTGGTGCGCCGGTAACGCCTGTCCATTGCGAGCGGTAAAAGCTGTGCAGGTAAAAATCTTCTTTGGCACCGGCAGCGGCCGGATTGATGTACAAACCGTTAAATATATACTGGCTAAATTGTGCGTTTTGCTGTGCCTTTGCATCAAAAAAGCTAATCACCAAGAAAATAATTGCAATAATTTTTACAGAGTTAAAACTGCTGACCTTCATAATTTACGCTTTAAGCATTGTACGTTTTGCCTGTAAGAGAGGTTGTGTTTAATTAAATTGTGGCCCGCAGCAGAGTGATATAACCTTTATATTCTTCCTGCTCACCTTTGCTGTTTTTAACTTTTAGGCTGTAGAAGTAGGTGCCTTCGTCCAGCTTGTCGCCGGTCCAGTTGTTTTTGTAGTTTTTAGCCTGATAAACGCTTGCGCCCCAACGGTTAACCACAACCAGTTCGTTTTCCTGGTATTGGTCGAGGTCAGCAATGGTAAAATTATCGTTTTTGCCATCGCCGTTTGGTGTAAACACATTTGGGATATTGATGCCGGAAATATCTTTGTAATCTATAGACGTATTGTTGTTTGGATTGCTGTCTGGCTCGGCCGATACTACTTTTACCGTATTTTTTATGGCACCGTGGCGGGTGGCAATGGCAGAGAAACGTAGTTCGGTGTAAGCATTGGCTTTCAATTGATCCATTTTCCAAGTCAGCAAACGAGTGCTGGGGTCATAAGTAGCTTTACCATCAACCGAATTATTTACGGCCACAAAATCTAATGCTGCCGGTAAAGTATCAGTTACGTTTACCTGGGTTGCTATTGATTTACTTTGGTTTTTAACAGTTAAGGTATATTCAAAAGGTTGGTTCGTGATTATTTGTTTACTGTCAGAACCAGCAACAATGGCTAAATCAACCGGGGCATGTGCAACTTCAGTTGGCTTTAACTGTGGTTTCGACATAACATTAAGCGTTTGTTGCATCATAATATCATTTCCGCAGGTACTTTTTCCTGGAATTGTGGCTGTGATTATAACATTGCCTACACCAATGATTGTAGCCATGTTCGTTTTGTTGTCGATACTGACAATACCCGCCGGAGAAGCTGTATAAGTTATTGGCTTTTTTGATTCTGCTGTTAACAGAAATGGGGCATCACCAATTGTTTTATTAGGTAATGGGTTAAAGGTAATGGAGCTTGAAAAAGACTGTACTACAACTTGTATCTCATCAGAAACATCCGAAGCACAAGACTGCTGGTTGAAAGCAATTACTTTATAATTCCCTGCATTGTTGGTATAGTAAGTTTTGCTGGTGGCACCAGCAATAACCTGTCCGTTGCTGTACCATTGGTAAGCTGCTGCATTAGTGCTTGTTGCATTTAAAACAGCATAAGTTCCCTGGCAAATCGTTACCGTCTGGCTGGGGGGAGGCGTAGCTGCAGCCACAAAATTGTTTACAAAAACAACAATTGTGAAAATGAAGGAGGAAATAAAGTAAGGCAATCGGATTAATTTCATAGCTTGTAAGTTGCGTGCTTCTTTTACCACCTTAAATTATTGGCCTACAGAAATTGCTGGTTTGGATGGAACAGGTATCATGTTGATTACTTGCGTTGCTGTCCCTCCGTAATTGGAATTTAAAACGTATGATACTTTAACACTATAAGTGTTATTACCGCTGGTGCCTGTTGGCGTGGTGTAAGTTGCCGCTGTTGCCCCAGTGATGTTTGTTCCGTTCAAAGTCCATTGATACAGATAGGAATAGTTGCTGTTGCCTGCATTAGCAGTTAAAGTAGAAGTACTGGTTCCGTTAGAGCAAATGGTGCCGCTGCTGGCTGCAATAGTTGGGTTTAAAGTAGGCAATACATATACTTTAAAAGGATCAGAAATATCAGATGTACATTGGTTAGAGTTGCTCATTACCAACTGATAAATGTAATAACCGGCACCTGTGGTAGTTTCTTTTAGCGTATTGTCTGTGCCATCTTGTACCAACCGTTTTGTACCAGTATTGTCTAATTTGTACCATTGATACCTAACATCTGTTGCAGTTGTAGTAGTTGAACCTGTTTTTAACGATATAACACCGCCAGAAGCTAAAACCGAACTAACAGCAGAACTGCTGCTTGGCGGCGTTGAACTATTATCGCTTGGGCCGTTTACTGCTACAACTTGTGCATTTGCGTTATAGCTGAAAAATAAACTGATAAAACAAAAAGAGATTAGTGTGTTAAATAATTTTGATTTCATAAGATTCGTTTAGTTTTTTAGTGTTTTAAATATTGATTTTTGTTATTTTAAAGGTTTTTGTAGATCCAAATGCTTATTGTGGTAGTTACTGGTATCAAACTCACAGTTGAGTAAGAAATAGAAGGAACAAGAATTCGCGATTGGCACAAACTTCTATTTTGAAGTGTGTCTATTTTTAGAAACAGTTTGTATTGTATTTTAGCCACAATTTTAATTTTGCAGGCTTCTACGGTACAAGAACTTGAAGGGTTATTTTTTGAAATTATAAGTTATTTAAGCAATAATAAATATTGATTAACTTTTTAAATAATCAATTTCCAAGAGGTTATAATTAAATATTATTTGTGCTTAGTTTTTATTTTAATAGATATAAAATTTATAAATGGAATAAAATTTATCCCTTGAAGCACAAACAGAAGTAAATCTGTCATTAAAGCTTTTTTATGCTTAATTTTATAGAAATACGATTTTTAAAAAATGGATTAGGATTTTGAACATTTTTAAATAAAACAGATTAAATACTTTTTTAACAAATAAATAAGATAAAACAGTTACTGTATTCCTAAAATTAAAAAAACGCTTCAAGTATAACTTTAGCTTCATATTTTTTCTGATTCAAACGTAATACATTCAATTACTGTAAATAATTTATCTAAATTGTTCGTAATTAATATTTAAAAAATAAATTTTAAAATTTTTAGGTCTAGTAAAGATTATAATCAAAAGCAAAATATGTTAACACCTTTTCTACTACTTAATAATAAAATTTTTAATAGGTAAAAAAATTTAGGTTACTATTAACTTTGATTATTCCAGTCGTATTTCATCCTAAAGTAATTCTGCGTATTAAAGCAGTATTTTAAAAATCACCCGTTTTTTAACACATATTTCAACTTGTTTTTGAAGTGTTAAAAGCAGTATTTAATAGATCATATAATGTACACAATAATGCACAGTTGGTTAAACCATTAATAGAACCAATACTGTTTATATGATTTGTAAGATTTTAAAAACCAAATAAATATAACTTATTTATACCTTTTACAAAAGGTTCTTTATTAAAACAAAGTGTATAGAATAAAAAACACAACACTTTTTTTATTTATTATTTAGTAATAAAAGAAGCATTTAAATATTATTTTTAACAATGAAAAAAATAGTACAATTTATTTTTGCATTTATGCTGGCCCTACCTTTAGCTAATGCACAGTTAAAACCGGTATTTTATCAAGACGGAAACCAAAAGCTGTCTGGCTTTGGCATTCGTCCAGAAAACAATACAAAGAAAAAGGCTGGCATTTTAGTTCTCCCAGCCTGGATGGGCATTGATGCACATGCCAAAGAAACAGCCGAAAAACTGGCCAAATTAGGCTATTATGCTTTTGTAGCTGATATTTATGGTGTCGGTAATTATCCAAAAAGCCCTGCTGAAGCCGGAAAATTAGCTGGCTTCTACAAAAAAGATTTTAAAGCTTACCAGCACCGTATTGAATTGGCCATGCAGCAATTGATAAAATCAAGTGCCGATCCTTCCCGGATTGCTGCAATTGGTTTTTGTTTTGGCGGAACAGGTGTACTCGAAATGGCACGTTCCAATTTCCCGGTCCGCGGCGTGGTTTCTTTTCATGGCGGATTAGGAAGAGATGCCGGCAGACCGATAGAACAGATCAAACCGAAAGTTTTGGTTTGTCATGGTGCCGACGATCCGAATGAGCCACAGGCAGAAGTTTTGGCTTTTCAGCAGGAAATGCGCGATAGCAAAGCGGACTGGCAGATGATTTTTTACGGCAATGCTGTACATTCTTTTACCGACCCACATGCCGGAAACGATAATGCCAAAGGCGCTGCTTATAATGAACTGGCCGATAAACGTTCGTGGGAACACATGAAACTGTTTTTGAACGAAATCCTGTAGAAAAAACAACCATTGCAAGCCTAAACTTTTTGTTTAGAAGCATCAAAAGCTTTAAGTAGATTTTATAGCTTTTGATGTTTTTATACCGATAAAAGAAGCATGCTTCTTTTATCGGTATTTTTTCTGGTTAAATTTAATTTTCTACATTTGCAAAAGCAACTTAGTTGCAAAAGCAAATGAAAAATTTAAAATTCAACCAAACCTTGGATAAAGTCGGGATCACGGCTTCCGTGCTTTGTGCCATTCATTGTGCCTTTTTTCCTGTTTTGTTAACCCTGCTTCCGCTGCTTGGGATCGGGTTTTTAGTAAAAGGCTGGGCAGAAATAGCCATGGTTTTGTTTTCGCTGCTGATAGCCGGCGTATCAATCTTATCTGCCTACAAACTTCATCAAAACGTTTTACCGTTGGTTTTGCTGGCTACCGGTTTCAGCATCATTGGCGTAGTTCATTTGTTCCTTCCCAAAAACCTGGAACCATTTATTTTGCCTTTCGGCGGGTTGTCCATCGCTTTTGCTCATTATCTCAACCTAAATTATAAGGGCAGGTGTTTTGTTAAGCATCATTATAAAACACAAATTGTAAACCGTACAAAATGAAAAACCAACAAAACTTTGATGTTGATCAATGATGAATTTTAACCGGTAAAAGAAGTATTAGATTTGTTGGATATGAATAATGAATTTAACGAACTGCTGCAAAAGCACCAGCTTAAAAAAACAACGCCGAGGATTAGTGTTTTATCTGTTTTAAAATCCAGGGAAATGGCAACTTCGCAACCGGAACTGGAAGAAATTATAGGCAAACAGGTTGACCGGGTTACGTTGTACCGTATTTTAAGCACGTTTGAAGAAAAAGGGATCATCCATAAAGTTTTGGGTTTGGATGGGACTGCAAATTACGCTTTATGTTCTGCTTCCTGTACAAAACATGAACACCACGACGAGCATCTCCATTTCAATTGCACAGCTTGCAACCATATTTTTTGCCTTCCGGATTCACACATTCCTACCGTTAATGTACCAAAAGGGTTTAAGGTAAATAGTTTAAACGTATCAGCTTCAGGGATTTGTGATAAATGCACAGTTGCAATCTGATTGGTTTTGATTTATCTATTTCAAAATTTTAATAAAGCAGATGCTTCTTTTAGCACTACTTTTTCAGTCTGCTTTACAACTGATAAGTAAGCGTGGTATAATACAAACCACCAACGGAAGGGCCGCCGAGGTACGAGTAATAATAATGGTTGAACAAATTGCTGGCACCAATTTTCAAATTCAAGGTTTTGATGATGTTGTAATTCACTTGTGCATCAACCGTTCCGTAACTTTTTACGTTGCCGTTCACCAAAAATGTTTGCGAATAATAACTGCTTTGCCATTTATAACTCACGTTGAAACCTAAACTTCGGTACAAATGGTTTCCGCCAAAAGCAATATTGGTGATCCACTGCGGCGTATTAAAACCATCTTCCAAACCATCGTTATTATCGGTTCGCTGCAATTTAGCGTAAGAAGCATTTCCCGAAAAAACAAACTGCTGCAAAAATTGGTACGATAAACCCAAACTTCCGCCATAATTGTAAACCGTGCTGCGCGAATTCGTCCAAACCCGGTAGCGCGACTGCTTGTTTTTATCGTTTAAGTTGATGGCTACAGAATCCGGGTTGGAAGTATTTGGTGTGCTCATCTCTACCTGCGCGATGAAGTTATCGTATTTATTGTAGTAAAAATCCAAATCTAATTTTAGTTTTTGGTTGAAAAACAAAGACTTGTAGCCGATTTCAAACGAATTAATATGTTCGGGTTTGATGTAATCGTAATAATTTTTTACCAGCAAACCTTTTTCTTTTGTAATAGCAGCGTTGGTTGCAGTGCCTTGGTTAAAATCATTTTTAACGGCAGCCTGAAAAGCATCAATCGAACTTTTTAAATAAGAATTTTCTAAAACACCGTTCGACATCACCCGTAAACCGCCAATCCGTTTTACGCCGCCACTGTTTACATTAGAAAAAGCTTCAAAAATACTGGGGAAACGGTAACCGCTTTGAAAAGAAACCCGAAAGTTTTGTTCTTCTATGGGAGAAAAAACAGCCGTAAAACGCGGGTTAAATTTAAGGTTGAAGTAATCATTTCGGTCGGCACGCAAAGTTGCCGTCAGCCGGATTTTGCTGTCCAACAAATCTTTCCCTGCTTGTAAAAAGCCGCCCGTTCTTCCATAGGGAAAAACAGCATTGGGTTTGCTTTTGTCAGGGTTGACAAAATAGTTGCCATCCGGGTCAATGATATAATCGCGGTGATCAAAACCGGCCAGAAAATCAAAACCAGTTTGTTTTTTAAAATCCGAAGAAATAGCTTTGGAAATATCAATCTGGCCTTCTGCATGAAACATTTGATCATTTACCCGCAACGCCGAACCAATATCCCAATTGTTTACATTGGCCAAGGCAGATAAAGCGTTGTTAAAAGCAGCAGTTCCGGGTTGCAAACGGCCTTGGTCTGCAAATTGCCTGGCCGCAATTAAAGCTTGTTGTACGTCTGTTCCGTTCGCCCTTGCCCGGTTAAAGCCGGTTGTAAAATCGGCATACCAGTTGTTATCGGGTTTAAAAGCTTTGTCTTCATTCTCTGCTGCCGAACGCAAGTTGTACGATTTGCCTGTATTTTCTGTGTTTAAATAAGTGCGAAACTGAAAAATCGGGTTCTTGATTTCCAGCGCATGTTGCTGCAAAATATAATCCTTCAAACGAAAACGGTTGGCGCGTTGGTAAATATTGTCAATGTCGGCAAAACGGTAAGTGTAGGTAATATCAGTTTCATCGGTCAGCTTGTAAACCAAACCCAAATCCGCTTTGATGTTTTGCAGGTGATAATCGGTAACTTCCTTTTCGTAATAACCCGTCCGGGCAACCACGTATTGCTTTCCGCCTAAAGTAACCGTTTTCCGGTCAGAAGATTCATTGCCGTAACCACTTGTGGGGTCGTAACCCGGATTGTTAACGCCGCCCGAAATGCCCACGCCAACATTGGCCGAAGCGTTTAAATCCGTCCGGTCATCGGCAATCCAATCGTAACCTTTTGTTAAAGTTCCATTTAGTTTAAAAGCAAAACGGTTGGAAATTTTTTCGGCGATGCGCAGACTGGTTTCTGCAAACAGCTTCGCCCCTGTTTCTGCATCGTTTAAATGGTTTACGCCGGTTTTTTGCTGAACCGTAACGCCGGTACTGGTAAACGGGTTTTTAGTAATGAAATTGGCCAATCCGTTAATGGCGTTTAAACCGTAAAGCGCAGAAGCCGTGCCGGGAATAATTTCTACATGTTCAATATCCAGGTCGCTTGGCCCCATCGCGTTTCCGATTGGCGCACCAATATGCGGGGCTTGATTATCTATGCCATCCACCAATTGCGTAAACCGAACGTTGGTTGTATTGGCAAAACCGCGCGTGTTGATGATGCGGAAACCCAAACTCGGCGTAATCATTTGCACACCTTTTACGTTTTCGAGCGCATCAAAAAAAGAAGGCGCGGCAGAAAGTTTAAAAGCTGAAGTATCAACCCTTTCGATGCTGACCGGCGAACGCAAAATGTTTTCGCTGCTTTTGGAAGCCGAAACCACAACTTCCTGCAAGGCCCGTGTTTTATCAAGCAACGTATCCAATTTCTGTTCGGCATGCTTCTTTTGCTGTGCAACAACTGGTAACCCGGAAACGAGAAAGAAAACAACAGCGGTAAAATTTTTATACATCAACAATCGTTATATTTTTGTAAACATAACGAAAATCAAAATCGTTTTCAGAATCTGTTTAAATATTGTTCAAATATTTTCCATGCTTCTTTTACCACATAAAAATTGTTGTTCTCTTATGATTTTTGTTTTGGCATAAAACCCAAACACAAAATTTATTGGCATAAAAGAAGCATTATAAATTTTCAGGATAGAATTTAAACAGGCTCTGAAGAATCAAAAAAATCAGCAAAAAAAGCGGTTAGGATTTGGGCTGGTTATCCTTCAAAAAATCGTGAAACAGTTTTTGGCAGGAATGAAAAAGCACAATTGCTTTCAGCCCGTTCTCCGTTACAATCGTATTTCCGCCGCCTTTGCCGCCACGTTGCGCCACAATTACCGGCCCGCCCAACTGTTCGTTCATGTGTTTGATCATGTCCCAGGCTTGTTTGTACGACATTTTCATCTGCAAAGCCGCCTGCCGCAACGAGCCGGACTGTTGGATACGTTCCAGCAGTTCTACCCTGCCGGAACCTAAAACCGGCCCGTCTTCAGTTTCCAGCCAAATGCGGCCGGTTAGTTTTAATGGTTTTTTTTGAGGCATAGGTCAGCAGCGAATTTCCTACAAAAAACTCAGACAAAAAATCTGGAAACATTAGTTCTTAAAGCATACTGTTTTTAGCAGGTAAAAATCATCAACAGAAATTTATTAAATGATTACATTTTATTGCGCAATTTAATATTGTGTTAAAACAGATTTTTATACCGAAGCAATTTAACCAACTCTTGCTATCATTGCATTAACTGTTCAACCTGTTACATAGACCTAAGTAAAAACACGATGGAAAAAGTTTCCAAAGCCAATGCGATGCTCCATGCCAAATGCCCGCGCTGCCGCAAAGGCAATTTGTTTAACCACAGCATGTATGGTTTTCATATCCAAAAAATGTACGAAACCTGCCCTTATTGCGGCTTTTTGTTTGAGCAGGAACCAGGTTATTTTTATGTTTCGATGTATGCCAGTTACGCGTTGAACGTGGCCGAAATTGTGGCAACGGTGATTGCAGTTTATACTTTCACCGGTAACATGGATTCGCCCTGGCTGTATATTGGGGTTATTTTTGTGGTTTCGTTTTTGTTGTCGCCCTTTAATTTCAGGTATTCCAGGGTGATGCTTTTGTACTGGCTTACGCCGAGGCAGGTAAAATACCAGCCAGACATCAAACCAATTGCCGAAAGAAACCAAAACAAGCCTCCGCATTAAACCAAAAAGACACCAATTTTTTGCCTATAAAAGAAGCATCCCGAAAAGTAAAATTTCGGGATGCTTCTTTTATAAATTAATGCGAAAGGTGAATTTTTTTTAGAAAACCGGCATCCAAACAGCTTTTAAAGTTCTGTAATGCTGATGTTTTTGTACGACACCTGCCCGCCGTGGTCTTGCAAAGCAATATGCCCTTTCGGATACTTGGCAAAATTTTTCCAGGTTTTAAACTTGCTGTTGTTTACCAGCGTTTCCCATTCCGGGCTGCCCATTTGGGTTTCAACAATCTTTACATTGTTTAAATAGAAAGTTAAATGGCCGTTTTGTTTGCGTATTTTGGCCTTGTTCCACTCGCCTGCCGGTTTTGCCACGTTTTGGGATGGCGCTTTCAGATCATATAATGAGCCGGCCAAATGGTTGTCTTTTTTATTGTCGTCGGCATTTATGTTGTCCAAAACCTGCATCTCGATTCCGGTATCATAAGTGGAATGGAAAGCCGGGTCTTCATGGACATCGAAAATAACGCCGCTGTTTCCGCCTTCAGCAATTTTCCAATCCAAAGAAAGTTCAAAGTTTTCGTATTCCTGGTCGGTTACCAAATCGCCCTGACCTTCTGCTTTTGGGTCAAGCTGAAGTGCGCCGTCTACCACTTGCCACGCTGCCCCAACAGTTGGTTTTAAATAAGTGTGCCAGCCCTCGGTATTTTTGCCGTTAAACAAAAGTTGGCGTTTTTGTTTTTTCTGGGCGTTAACACAAGGCGTTAAAGTGCCAACAATCAACAGGGATAAAAGAAGTTTTTTCATGGTTATCTGGTTTAGGATTCTACGGGCTAATTTGCTGTTTTTTTCTTTCGGATTAAAATCTGTTCAAGGATAAAAATCAGCTTTTGTTATTGAGACTGCAAATTTGGGATTGTTCTATTATTGATGGCCATTTTTTTATCAACGGATATGCTTATTTTGCACATGCTTCTTTTAGGGCATTAAAAAGGGCATCACCTAAATTTCAAACTTTTTCGATGGATATTACTTCTTTTTTGATTGCGCTTTTTTTGGTCCGCAGTATCCGCAGCACTTTGCAAACGTTTCCGCATCCGGCAAAGTGGGATCAATGGATAAAAGGCGGGATGACTTTTATTGTTTTTTTGCTGGCTGCCGGTTTTTTTACACGCAAAGAACACCTGATTGATTGGGTTTGGATTGCAACCTTGCTGGGTTTAATATATGTAGTAGATAAGGAG
>NZ_CALMAT010000034.1 GCF_937859865.1 uncultured Mucilaginibacter sp. | reverse complement strand
AAATAAGCATTCCTATTCAAAACTAAAGATGTCAATATCTTTAGGCTTCAAATCCTATGCCGTACATGCAATTTAAAAATGCCGCAGAATTCATCATTCAAAAGTTGCGAAATGAGTTATCGCCAAAGCTTTCTTATCATTCTGTAGCACATGTTTTGGATGTTTACGATGCCGCAGAAAAAATCGGCAAGGCAGAAACTATTTCGGCAGCAGAGATGAAACTGGTGTTAACTGCTGCTGCCTATCACGATTCCGGCTTTTTAAAAGGCGCGAAAAACCATGAAGAAGAATCGTGCCGGATTGTGCGCGAAAATTTGCCCGGCTTTGATTATCAACCCAACCAAATCGATTATGGCGACAAAAATTCCGCAATCGCCCAAAAACCATTTGGAAGAAATTTTGGCCGATGCCGACTTGGATTATTTGGGCCGCGATGATTTTTTTACCATTGGCAACCAACTTTTTGCCGAGCTTACTAATTTTGGCACGATAAAAACAGTACACGAATGGGACGAACTGCAAGTGCGTTTTTTAGAAAGCCATCATTATTTTACCAAAACGGCTTTGCAATTGAGGCAGGCAAAAAAGGAAGCGCACCTGGGGCAAATCAAGGCCAAACTTAAAAACGACTAAGACCGAATGAGAAATTTATACCTGCCGAACTGGGCAATTGATACTATTTATACGTTGTCCGGAATTTTGTTCAGCGGTTTTGCGCTCCGCAGTTTTTTGGTGCCCAACCAGTTTTTTGATGGCGGCGTTACCGGAATTTCACTGTTGATCCACGAGTTGTACCACATCAATATTGCTTATGTTATCATCCTGGCCAACATTCCGTTTATTGTGATGGGCGCTTTCCAGGTAAACCGCACTTTTGCTTTTCGTACGCTGGCTGCGGTCATCGGTTTGGCGCTTTGTTTGCATTTTATTCCGTATCCGCAAATTACTTCCGATAAATTGCTGGTTTCTATTTTTGGCGGTGTTTTTATGGGGATAGGCGTGGGGCTTGCCATTCGCGGCGGTTGTGCGTTGGATGGGATAGAAGTACTGGCATTGTACACGGGCAAACGCATCAGTTTTACCATCAGCGAAATTATTTTGGGGATTAACATTGTGATCTTTTTGATCGCTGCCTTTAAATTAGGGTTGCCAACGGCTTTATATTCCATCTTAACTTACTACACCGCTTCCAGAGCAATCAATTTTGTGATTGAAGGTTTGGAAGAATATACTGGTGTTACGATCATCTCCGGACAAAGCGAGGAAGTAAAAGAGCGTTTGGTGATGGGTTTGGGCCGGGGGATTACCATTTACAAAGGCGAGCGCGGTTTTTTGAAAGAAAGCTATGATGTGAGCCAGCCTGTTGACATTGTTTTTACCGTGGTAACACGTTTGGAACTGCGGCGTTTAAGGAACCTCGTCCACGATATTGACCCGAAAGCTTTTGTGTTTACCAGCGTGATTAAAGAAGCGGCCGGCGGCGTTTTGAAACGACGGGCGCGGCATTAAATTTACTCCAAGACTTCGTAAACGGTAGCAGGCAATGCTTTGTTTTTCAGCAACACTTCTCCGATTTTTTGAAATTGGAATGCTTCTTTTACCTGCATAAAAACTTGTTGGTTCACTAAAATTTGTCCGGGTTTTGCTGCCGATTGCAAACGTTGTGCCGTATTAACCGAATCACCGATCACGGTATAATCCAATCTTTTTAAAGAAACTGAACCAATATTTCCAGAAACCATTTCCCCGGAATTAATGCCGATTGAAATTTCCGGTTTAAAAGTTTTGCTGGTTCCGGTAATTTCTTTACTCGTTTTGATTTGGTTTTTGATAGACAAAGCAGCATCCAAAGCGCGCTGCAAATGGTTTTCGCCTTTAAAAACCGCCATCACGGCATCACCAATAAATTTATCTACGTGGCCTTCCTGCCCGATAATTTCTTTTACAATTTTATCAAACAAGCTGTTTAATAAATTGACTACGGTGTTAGCCGGAAAGTGTTCGGTAATGGCCGTAAACTCACAAATATCCACAAACATCACGGTCGCTTCCTGCACTTCGTTCCGCATCAAGTTGTTCTCAAACTCCTTGTGCGTCATAAAGTTCAGTACGTTTTCATCTACGTACATTTTCAAAATGTTGTTCTCTTTGATGGCCCGTAAGGTTTGCTGCAACTGCCGCACATGCCGGATGGTTTTCTCCATCGTGAGATCCAAATCTTCAAAATCAACTGGTTTGAAAACGAAATCATAAGCGCCACGGTTCATGGCCATGCGGATGTTTTGCATATCGCCGTAGGCAGAAACCATGACAGCTTTGATGGTTGGGTTTGCTTCCGAAAGTTTAGTGAGCAAGGTCAAGCCATCCATCACCGGCATGTTGATATCGCTCAAAATAATATCCAAATCAGGATGTTGCCCTAATTTCTCCAACGCTTCCTCGCCATTTTGCGCAAACACAAATTCATAAATATTTTCCCTGATTTTGCGACGAAACTTCTGCTTCACCAGCAGTTCCAAATCCGCTTCATCATCAACCACTAAAATTTTAGCCATTATTCAAAACGCTTGAGTTTTTCTTTTAAACTGTTAAAATCAACCGGTTTGGTCAAAAAATCGTTCGCCCCGTTTTGCATTGCCTGGTTGTGGTTTTCCTCGTCAGCATAAGCCGTAATCATCATCACATAGGGCGGGGCCGCTTCATGTTCCTGGCGGATCTGTTTCAGCAAATCCAAACCGCTCATGCCCGGCATGTTGATATCAGAAAGGATCAGGACGATTTCAGAATCATGCTGGTGCAGGTAATTTAAAGCTTCTTCGCCGGAAAGGGCAAAACTAAATTCAATCTCGCCATTTTTGATTTCCTTACGGAAACGTTGGGTAAAAAGCGGCTGCACGTCGGCTTCATCATCTACGACTAATACTTTCATGATACGTCAAATATAATTAAAAACGACATGGCAATATTATCAAGGCATTAAAGTAACTCCTGAAAAAGGTACTGGTCATCATAATCTATTTGATACTTTTTTAAAAAATTTAAGTACTCATCTTTAAAAGTCTGCTTTTTGTGGTGTTCTTCCTGGTTTTGGATATACTTATACACAGCATCTACTCCAGAGTGGCTGTAAGAGAACACGCCGTAACCTTCCTGCCACTCAAACCTTTCTGGCGTTAGTGAATGGTCGTTTATGTATTTGAATGATTTGGCTTTTACAGTCTTCATTAATTCAGAAACAGAGACAACAGGTTTTAAACCTAAAAAGCAATGCACATGGTCTTCCATTCCATTTATAATAATTGTTTTGCATTTTGTTTCGTTGATTAGATTGCCAACAACCGGATAAAGTTGGTGTTTCCATTCTTGTTGAATTACGGCCTGTCGGTATTTTACTGCAAAAATAGTTTGGAGGTAAATTTGATGATAGGTATTGGCCATGTTTAAACTTTTCTTTTTAATGTATTAAAATCCGTTATTAAAGCATATGCGCCGAGTCTACGCGTCTCTATATTACCTCTTTATTTCTTTTCAACGGGTTTAAACCCGTTGCTACAATATTGGCCGAGGCTACGCCTCTTTGTAAATTTCTTTATAAAAAGAGCCATAGGCTCGGAGCATTTTGTAGCAATGGGTTTTAACCCGTTGCATGATAATATAATTATTACGCTTTTGCAGGCAAATTAATAATAAACTCCGAACCTTTTCCCTCTTCCGATTCAATATCAATCTTCCCACCGTGCCCTTTCACCACAATATCATAACTCAAACTCAATCCTAATCCTGTTCCTTCGCCGGTTGGTTTGGTGGTGAAAAAAGGCTGCAAAATTTTATCTTTCACCGCTTCCGGGATTCCCGTTCCGTTGTCTTTTACTTTGATCACCAAAAAAGTATCGGTAAAAGAAGTATCAACACTAACTTCTGGTTTATAAGCAGAATCGGCTGTTTTTTGCTTTTGCTGAACAGCGTAAAAAGCGTTGTTGAAAAGGTTGAGGAGAACGCGGCCAATATCTTGCGGGATGATGCTGATTTTTGGCAAATTTTCCTGAAAATGAGTAGTTAAAGTTGCATTAAAAGATTTGTCTTTCGCGCGCAAACCGTGGTAACTCAACCGTAAATATTCATCGGCCAAAACGTTCAAATCGGTCAACTGCCGCTCGCCGCTGTTGTTGCGCGAATGTTGCAGCATGCCTTTTACAATACCATCGGCGCGTTTGCCGTGGTGGTTAATTTTTTCTAAGTTTTGTTTAATGTCGGAAGCAATAGCTGATGCTTCTTTTACATCACCTTTTTCCAGTTCTTCTTCCATTTCTTCCAGCAGTTCGATGCTCACTTCTGAGAAATTGTTGACGAAGTTTAACGGGTTTTGGATTTCGTGCGCAATACCAGCAGTTAATTCGCCTAATGAAGCCAGCTTTTCGGATTGGATCAACTGGTCTTGCGTTGTGCGCAAATTGGCCAGCGCCTGCTGCAATTCTTCTGTTTGTTGTGATAATTCTGCCGTGCGTTCTTTCACCAAAACTTCCAGTTCCACTTTTCTGGCAGCAATTTGTTTGTTTAATTCTTCTTCCTGTCGCCGTTGCACGCGTTCTTTTTCTAACGCTTTTTGTTGCCGGTTAGCGGTAATCCAACTGGCAAAAATCCAAACAATCGCAAAAACTTCGGCAGTTTGCAGATAGTTGTCCCATTTTTCATATAAATCTAAATTGATAATCCGAACAAGGTTTTTAACAAGCATTACCGCCAAATAAGGCAGAAGTGTTAAAC
>NZ_CALMAT010000033.1:53940-64777 GCF_937859865.1 uncultured Mucilaginibacter sp. | reverse complement strand
GGTATAGTTGCCGCAAAATAATAACAAATTTCTTTGTTGATTTTATGCCGATAAAAGAAGCATTTTTGCAATATGGAATTTTTGACCCAACCCGAAGCCTGGATATCGCTGATTACGCTAACCATTTTAGAAATTGTTTTAGGGATTGACAACATCATTTTTATTTCCATCCTTTCGGGGAAACTGCCTGCCCAACAGCAAAGCAAAGGCCGCAGGCTGGGTTTGTTTTTGGCAATGTTTACACGGATTTTGCTGCTGCTTTCGCTCACCTGGATCATGAGTTTGACTAAGCCGCTGTTTAACCTTTCCGGCGTTTTTGGGATTACCGATCCGGATTGGGTAGAAAAATTGGCCATTTCCGGGCATGATTTAATTTTGATTTGCGGCGGATTGTTCCTAATCTACAAAAGCACAAGCGAAATCCACGAGAAATTTGAAGGCGACGATGACGACGAGGCCAACGTAAAACCGAAATCTTTTTGGTCAACCATTGTACAGATTGTGCTGCTGGATATTGTTTTTTCGCTGGATTCTGTCATCACCGCCGTTGGTATTGCCAGCCATTTGGAGGTGATGATTGCGGCCGTGGTGATTTCCGTTGGCATTATGATGTGGGCGTCCAACAGTGTGGCCAATTTTGTAAACTCGCACCCAACCGTAAAAATGCTGGCTTTATCTTTTTTATTGCTGATCGGTTTTTCCCTTTTGGCCGAAGGTTTTGATCAGCACATCCCGAAAGGCTACCTGTATTTTGCTATGGGTTTTTCAATTTTGGTGGAGATGCTGAATTTAAAGCTGCGTTCAAAATCGAAGAAGAAACAAAAAATTACTGCATAAAAGAAGTATTTGGAGTTTTGTTCATCGTGGTCTTGCCAAAAGATATTTATCAAATTTATTTCTCATTATGCGTTCTTTTGCTTGATCAAAAGAACCAAAAATCAAGAATGCCGGATCGCCTCCGGGCGGCATTCAACCCTGCCCGCCTGGGTTTATACCTTTCTCGTTGCCATCGTTCTGGCTTGCTATTTTTACAAGTACCGGCATTTCGGACGTGGAGGGAAATCTTTATGGAAAACAAATGCTTCTTTTATCAACATAAAATTAAGCTGTTTTGGAAGGATTTTCCCAACAGTCAAAATAACAAACGGATAGCTAACTCACCCGGCAAAGCAAACCTTTTAAATATTCCCCTTCCGGGAAAGAAGAACGGATGGGATGGTCTTCTGGCTGCACCAACTGACCGATAAACTGTACTTCTTTACCAGCATCCAGCGCAGCCCAGGCCAAAATTTGTTTAAAAGTAGGCATATCCATAGCACCGGAACAGGAATACGTGGCCAGCAAACCGCCTTTGTTCAGCAGCAGCATCGCCAGCCGGTTTAAATCTTTGTAAGCACGCGAAGCACGGTCTAAAGCCGAACGCGAAGGCGCATATTTTGGCGGATCGAGGATGATCAAATCAAATTTTTCCTCTTCCTCCCGAAACTTGCGCAACTGTTTGTTCACATCCGATTGGATGGCAATGCTTCTTTTAGCATCAAAATTATTGAGTTTGATATTTTTCTGCAAGGTTTCAATTGCCAAAGCAGAACTGTCCACGCTGATAACTAAATCTGCGTCTTGCTGCAAACAATTTAAACTAAAACCGCCCGAATAGCTAAAGCAATCCAGCACTTTTTTGCCGGAAGCATGAGCGGCAACCAAACGTCGGTTATCGCGCTGGTCGCAGTAAAAACCAGATTTTTGTCCTTCGGCAATACTTACTTCGTAGCGGATGCCGTTTTCCTTCACTTCCACAAAGTCTGGCGGGTTTTCTCCGTAAAGCAAACCAAAAGAAGCTTCCAAACCTTCGTGCGAACGGGAAGTTGCATCACTTCGGTCAAAAATACTTTTAGGTTGAAGCAGTTTTTGCAGTTCATCAATCCAAATTTCCTTTACTTTTTCCATACCGGAAGTAAGAATTTGGACGGAAAGATGATCGGCGTATTTATCCACAATCAACCCAGGCAAAAAATCAGCTTCGCTAAAAATTAACCGACAAGTGTTAGTTTGCTCGGTTAAAACTTTTTTGCGGTTATTTACAGCAGTTTGGATTCTTGTGCGCCACCAATTTTCATCGATAAAAACAGCATCGTTCCATTCCAGCAAACGCACCGCCACGCGCGACTGGTTGTTGTAAAAACCATAAGCCAAGAAATCGCCTTTGCCGTCGAGCAACTTTACAATTTCGCCGTTTTCAGGTTTACCTTTTACGGTTTCAATCGCACCGGAAAAAACCCAGGGATGGCGTTGCAATACGGCTTTTTCTTTGCCTTTTTTTAGAAATACTTCGTTCATTAAAGGCAAAGGTAGGGAAAGTGCATAGAGTTGAAAATTGTTATCATTACAATCAATTACTAATAAATTTTACTTTTGATAAATACAAACCATTACCTGGCCGGAATTTGAAAAAGTAGAACTTCGTGTTGAAACGATATTACAAGTATTAGCATTTCCGGAAGCACGAAAACCTGCGTGTAAATTATAGGTTGATTCTGGAGAGTTCGGATTAAAATAGACAAGCGCACAAATCACAAAACATTATCAACCTAAGATTTGGTTGGAAGGCAAATTATTGGAGTGATTAATATTCCTTCAAAACAAATGGAAAATTTATATCAGCGTTTTTAGTAATTGGTTTTGCAGATGAAAATGGCTATATATTACCGGAACAATTGAACGCGTAGGCCAAATGGTATTAAATTATTTTAGATATGATATTAAGCAAATTAATAATAGGACCCCAATTAATCGGTTTGATTATGCTTCTGGTTGGACTTTTACAAAAATATTTTCCGCCTAAAAAAATCAATCACTTTTACGGTTACAAAACGCCGTCATCCATGAAAAATCAGGAAACATGGGATGAAGCTAATTATTATTCAGCAAAACTGATGATTAAAATTGGGAGCATAGTTTTAGTTGCAGGAATTTTAATTGTATTTATTATTAGTGGAAAGTATTCAAGCATTATTACTATATGTTTATTAATGCTATCGGGCATTAGCATTCCGGTTGTAGTAATTGTAATGACGGAAAATTATTTGCATAAAAAATTTAACCAGAATAAAAGTAACGAATGAGATATTATAGTTTTACCGATGATCCGGTTATTTCGCCGGATGATTTTTACATGCAATTAGCCTTGCAGGAAGCCAAAGCGGCTTTAAAAGAAGACGAAATCCCGATCGGCGCCATTGTGGTTTGCGAAGGACAAGTCATCGGCCGCGGCCATAATCTAACCGAACGTTTAAACGACGTTTCTGCACATGCAGAAATGCAGGCATTAACAGCAGCAGCAAACGCAATGGGCGGAAAGTACTTGCAAAATTGTACTTTATATGTTACGATGGAGCCTTGTGTAATGTGTGCCGGCGCAACCTACTGGTTCCAGATTGGTAAAATTGTTTTTGGCGCTTATGATCCGCAACGTGGTTTTGGCCGCATCAACCAAAAAATCACACACCCAAAAACTGTGGTTACCGGCGGCATCTTGGAAAATGAATGCTCGGAACTGGTGCGGTCGTTTTTCAGGCAAAAACGCATTAAAAATTAAGCAGCAACAGAACAAATCCGCGCCTTGCCGCTTTGTATTTCAGGCTGTCAATCTCACCTCAAATTCATTTTATTGCCAGTAAAAACAGTACCGGCAAAAAAATTATTTAGGTTTGTATCAATCAGATTCTTTCACCTTTAAATTAACCAATATGGCATTTGTATTACCGGCGTTACCTTACGCCACCGACGCATTAGAACCGCACATTGACAAAGCTACGATGGAAATCCACCACGGCAAGCATCACCAGGCGTACGTTACCAACTTGAACAAAGCTTTGGAAGGTAAACCGGAAGCGAATAGTTCGATTGAAGATATCATCAAAAATGTTTCCAAATTTCCGCCTGCGGTGCGCAACAATGGCGGCGGCCATTACAACCACACCATGTTTTGGACTTTGCTTTCGCCAAACGGCGGCGGAGAGCCAAGCGGTGATCTGGCAACTGCCATCAGTTCTTCTTTCGGTTCTTTTGCCGATTTCAAAACCAAATTTGCCGAGGCCGGTGCAACCCGTTTTGGTTCTGGCTGGGCTTGGTTAACCGTTGGTGCCGATAAAAAACTGCAAGTGAGTTCAACCCCGAACCAAGACAACCCTTTGATGGACATTGCCGAAGTAAAAGGCACGCCGATTTTAGGAATGGATGTTTGGGAACATGCTTACTACCTGAAATATCAAAACAGAAGGCCGGATTACATAGCCGCTTTTTGGAACGTGGTAAACTGGAACCACGTGAACGAGCTGTATAAAAAAGCGATGGCTTAATACTTCTTTTATCACCTAAAAATCAGTGAAACCGGCTTGGATAAACATCCGGGCCGGTTTTTTATTTTATCAATCATGAAAGCAATTGTTTTAGAAGCCGCCGATCAGCCGCTAATTTGGAAAGATGTTGAAAAGCCAACGTTACAAGCTGGCGAAGTGTTGGTGCAAATTAAAGCCGCAGCCTTAAACCGGCGCGACTGGTGGATTACCAAAGGCCAATATGCCGGCATTAAATATCCTTCAATTTTGGGTTCTGATGGATCCGGGATTGTTGCCGAAGTTGGGCCGGATGCAGATCAAAGCTGGATTGGCAAAGAAGTGATCATCAACCCGGGAAACAATTGGGGCAATCATCCCGAATTTCAGCAAAAAGAATTTAAAATTTTGGGTTTGCCGGATGACGGTACTTTTGCAGAATATGTTAAAATCGGTGCCGAATATTTGTATCCGAAACCGGCACATTTAACTTGGGAACAAGCTGCCGCCATTCCGCTGGCTGGTTTAACGGCTTACCGTGCTTTGTTTACCAAAGGAAAAGCCAAGCAAGGCGATAAAGTGCTGATTGTTGGCGTTGGCGCCGGCACCGGTTCTTTTGCCTTGCAGTTTGCCGTTGCTGCCGGCTGCCAAGTTTTTGTAACTTCCGGTTCGGGAGAAAAAATTGATGCGGCCAAAAAATTAGGCGCTGCGGCCGGTGTCAATTACAAAGCGCAGGATTGGGCCGACCAGTTAAAGCATTTGGCCGGTGGTTTTGATGTGGTTATTGATAGTGCTTTGGGCGAAGGTTTTGCCAAGTTGCTTGATTTGTGCAATCCCGGAGCAAGAATAGTTTTCTTTGGAGGGACAGCAGGAAATTTACCACCATTAGACGGGCGTAAAATCTTTTGGAAGCAATTAAACATTTTAGGCACTACAATGGGCACGCAGGAAGATTTTAAAGCGATGCTCGAACTCATTAACCAACACCAGATTGTGCCGGTTGTGGATGAAGTTTTTTCGATGGCACAAGCAGAAAAAGCGGTACGTAAAATGGACAATTCTGCCCAATTCGGCAAGATTGTGCTAAGGGCATAATGCTTCTTTTATCGCATAAAAATCAGTAAGAAATTTACGGATACAATTTTTAGGCTGTCATTTTAAGCCAATGCTTCTTTTACCGCCTAAAAATTAGCAAGCAGTTTATTTAGGACGGTAACTGAAGACTGAAAGCTAATGGCTGACTGCTTACTCCACCGTTACCGATTTGGCTAAATTTCGCGGCTGGTCAACATTGCAGCCACGCATCAACGCAATGTGATAAGCCAGGAGTTGGAGCGGAATCGTAGCCACTAAAGGTAAAAATGCTTCGTCGGTTTGCGGGATTTCGATCACGTAATCGGCCATTTTTTTCACTTCGGTATCGCCTTCAGAAACAATGGCAATCAGTTTTCCGCCACGCGCTTTTACTTCCTGGATGTTGCTGATCACTTTTTCATAAGAAGAATGTTTGGTGGCGATAAAAATCACGGGCATGGCTTCATCAATCAAAGCAATCGGGCCGTGTTTCATTTCTCCCGCAGGATAACCTTCGGCATGTATATAAGAAATTTCTTTCAGTTTTAATGCGCCTTCCAATGCAACCGGAAAAGCGATACCGCGACCAAGGAACAAACAATTTGCTGAGTCTTTAAACTTACGCGCAATGATTTCAATTTGCGCATTATGAGCCAATACTTGCTCAACCAAATCCGGGATTTGGTCTAATTCTGTTAACAGTGTAATTAGTTTGCTTTGATTTAGCGTTCCCCTGATTTGTGCTATGTAAAACGCAATCAGTGTAAGTACTGTAACCTGTGCCGTAAAAGCTTTGGTGGAAGCAACACCAATTTCCGGGCCAGCATGGGTATAAACCCCGGCATCAGTAAGCCTCGGAATGGAAGCACCGGCTACGTTGCATACCCCAAAAATAGTAGCGCCTTTTTCTTTTACCAGTTCTAAGGCAGCCATTGTATCTGCCGTTTCACCGGATTGGGATATAGCGATTACTAAATCTTTTTCGGAGACGATTGGATTGCGATATCTAAATTCTGATGCATACTCTACCTCAACTGGTACACGTGCATATTCTTCAATTAAATATTCACCTACCAAACCTGCATGCCAGGAAGTTCCACAGGCCACAATAATGATACGGTCAATATTTTTTAATTTTTCGGCATAAGATTTTAAACCCCCAAGTTGCACCAATCCTTGTTGGGGATGCATCCGGCCACGCATACAATCTTTTATAGAACGTGGCTGTTCATAAATCTCCTTTAGCATAAAATGATCGAAGCCGCCTTTTTCGAGCATCTCGAGTTTTAGTTCAAGCTCGTGGACATAAGGTTGTTGAACAACGTTGTCCAAACTTTTAATCACCAAACTATTACGGCTTATATCCGCAATTTCACTATCATTTAAATAAATTACGTTGCGTGTATATTCTACAATTGGTGTAGCGTCTGAAGCAATAAAATATTCGTTTTTGCCAACCCCAATTACCATCGGGCTACCTTTTCGTGCAGCAATTAAACGGTCTGGTTCATCATTGCTCATTAAAACGATAGCATAAGCACCATTCACTTGCGTCAAAGCAATGCGTACAACCTCTTGCAGATCAAGCTGGGTTTCATCCTGGATGTTTTCGATTAGGTGGATCAAAACTTCCGTGTCGGTATCACTTTTAAACTCGTGACCTTTTTCGATCAATGCTTCTTTTATCGTTGCATAATTCTCGATGATGCCGTTATGAATGATGGTTAATTCCCGGTTGCCGGATGAGTGCGGGTGCGAGTTGCGGTCGCTTGGCGCGCCATGCGTGGCCCAACGCGTGTGGCCCATTCCGGCCGTGCCTTTCATCGGAATGTCTTTTACAAAATTTTCCAGGTCGCTTACCTTGCCGGCTTTTTTATAAACCTTAATTTCCTGGTCCAGCAAGGCAACACCGGCACTGTCATAACCGCGGTATTCCAAGCGGTGCAACCCTTTTATTATAATCGGGTAGGCATCCCGAAAGCCAATATATCCTACAATTCCACACATAACAGGCAGCAGTTTTACAAAACAGGATCAAATATAAAAGCTATTCAGTGTTTTTATATTTGATCCTGCTGAAAAATTTATCGAATGTTCTATGCTTCTTTTATGGCATAAAAATCATTGAGTTTCTTTCTTTTCTAATAAGTAAAACGAAACACCAATTTTTTAGTGGTAAAAGAAGCATGGTAACTTTTACGGGTTTAAGCCCTAAAAAGTTTATGGTTACTTCACCAAAGCCGGTGTGTAAATGATGTTCAATTTCATTTTGTAGGCAGACGTTTTATCGCCTCCGGCCACCAGCCTTCCGGCACTATAGGCAGAACCGGTACTATATTCAACAGATGTAGTGTTGTAATAATCTGCAGGTGCCAAAAAGGTTCCGTAATCAATTGTTTTACCGGAAAGTAAATCCTGGATGTAGCCGGTAATCACAAAATGGTATTCATTTTTTATTGAATTATAAAATCCGCCAAAACCATAAGGAAGCAAGCTTATAAAACGTGTGTCGTTACTATTGGCATCAGGTATTAAAGTACGTTGTTTGGCCACATTGTAGCGGTACATAGTAAGCCTTGGCGCAGGTAAAAAAGGATAAATTTGTGTGCCTGCAACTGGTGTGATGATCAGTTCGGCACGGTTTAAAGCAGCGTTGCCAAGTAGTTTTTTAACGTTGGTGGCCAATGAAGGAAAAGCTATTTTGGCACGCAAACCGGCCAAACCTTGCAAGTAAACCGTTTTTGATGATGTTGTATTGCTTAAGGCAGCCTGAATTGCTGTGCCGGTATAATCATGTTTAATTTGGGCGGCATAATTTCCTGAGGCCGGGAAAGAAGCCATTACCGTATCAATAGTGCCGGTGCTACTTGTGTTTTTGTAATAAACATTTAAAGCACAGGAATCTGTTAATAAATAAAAATTACCGCCCGGGCCTCCGGTTGTTTGTGCTTTGTCGAATGTTAAATACAAGCCTTTAAAATATCTTTTAAAAGCTTCTGTCCCGATCAATTTGGAAGAATCTGTCAACAAAATATTGTTCTTAACAAAAGCCGTATTAACAGGGATCCTGATTTGCGGTTGTAGTTTTTTAATGGTGTCTTTTGCGCCTGTAACTATTTGCAATACTTTAACGCTGTCGTTGGGGCGGGCATGAAAACTGCCTGTGCCAATTAAAGTAGGGTTGTAGGCCCAGGCTTTGGTGTTGTAGTAAGCTTGGTTTAAGGGCTGCTCGTTCAACTGGTAAACATTCAGTTTATAATTGGTTGCCGTAGTATCACCATAAAAATTTCTACCATAGCGCAATACCAAAACGGCAGAATCTACGGTAACTGTTCCGGTTGGCCTGGTAAAAGCTGTACTAGCAGGCGTCCCCAAAGAAAGTGCGGCGTTTGCTTCTGTAACACCAAATATTGGGTCTTTATAATAAGCCAAAGGAAAAACCGAAACAGAAGCACCGGCTTGACTGCCAGTTAAGTTGGTGGTAACAATGCTGTCGTCTCTTAACGTAGTGGTGTTAATGGAAACGGTATCCAGCAAAGTGCCATTAATCACTTCGGAAGGGTCAACAGCCAGGCCAACGGTATCGGGCTTTTTGCAACTGCTTAAAATAAAAAGGCTTATCAACAGCGTTAATAAGCCTAATTTAGAAAATTTCATATTCGGGTTAAATCTTATGCAACATGTACCAATTCATCATTGGTGATTTCTTCGTAAAAGTTGTAAAAATTTTCCGGATCAAGGGTTAAATCATAGTCCAACACCGGTTTACCGCTCTTTTTAACATTATTTAACAGTTCTGGGCTAAGTTCATTGCTGCCCATAACCAAGCCATCGGCATATTGCAAAGCACCATTATCCAGGGCTACACTGTTGCCTTCTTTGTAAGCTTCAACCTGTTTTTCGGTCATGCCGTTCATCACCGCTTTCTGGGCAAAACCGGCACTTAGGTTTTCGCTGAAATTATGGTCGTAAAAAGAGTATATTACTTTGGAGTTTTTGAAGGTCGGGTCGTCTTTGTAACTGGTTTTCACATAAGCCGGAACCAAAGAAGTCAACCAGCCATGGCAATGGATGATATCCGGAGCCCAGCCTAATTTTTTTACGGTTTCCAAAGCACCTTTGCAAAAGAAGATCATGCGTTCGTCGTTATCGGCATAAAACTTTTCTTCTTTGTCGCGGAAAACATATTTGCGCTGAAAATATTCTTCGTTGTCGAGAAAGTAAACCTGCATGCGTGCGGCAGGGATAGATGCTACTTTGATAATCAGCGGGTTGTCGTTGTCATCAATAATAATGTTCATGCCCGATAGGCGGATCACTTCGTGTAAACGGTTCCTTCGTTCATTAATATTTCCAAACCTCGGCATCAGTATCCTGATTTCAAACCCTTTTTCCTGCATGGCCTGCGGAAGCTGACGGGTGATTTCGGAAATTTTAGAAAGTTCAAGAAAGGGCGACATTTCTTGTGTAATAAACAAAAGTTTCGATTTACTCATCTTTTATTGTTGTTAATTATGTGTAAAGAAATTTACAATTAAGGCTACAAAGGTAGTGATTATCTTATGATTTATCAATCAATCGTACAAGCGGATAGCAGCTTATTTTAACCAAATGCGCAATTTTGAACCGGAAACAGTTTACTTTTTTAAAAATTATAGGAACTTTTACAGCTTTGAAAATCCTGAAAACCATTGCTGCTCTGCAAGAATACCTGCAACAGCAAAACAAAAAGCCGATTGCTTTGGTGCCAACGATGGGCGCTTTGCATGATGGGCATTTATCATTGATTGCCTTGGCCAAAGCCCAAACGCAATTGGTTGTATGCAGCATTTTTGTAAACCCGACCCAGTTTACCAATGCAACCGATTTGGAAAAATATCCGCGGCCGATAGAAACCGACATCAAAAAATTGCAACAAGCCGGATGCGACGTTTTGTTTATGCCCGAAACAACAGAAATGTACCCGCAAAAAGAGCATTGGCATTTGGATATCGGCGAAATCGAACACCGTTTGGAAGGCAAATTCCGGCCTGGCCATTATCAGGGCGTGATGCAGATTGTTTATAAGCTTTTTGTGGCCGTAAAACCTGACGTAGCTTTTTTCGGACAAAAGGATTTTCAACAGTTCCGGGTGATCGAAAAGATGGCGGAACTGAAAAAACTGCCGGTAAAACTGGTGATGTGCCCGATTATCCGCGAAGCAGATGGGCTGGCGATGAGTTCGCGCAACATTCATTTAACTGCGGAAGACCGGCAGCATGCCTTAGTTTTGTCGCGCGCTTTAAACCACATCAAAAAAGTACCGGTAAAAGAAGCATCGGCACAATCAGCCTTAAAAGAAGCTGTGGAAATGATAAAAGCCGAACCCGGCGTAGAACTGGAATACCTGGAAATAGTAAATGCCGATGATTTATCTTCAGATTTAAATG
>NZ_CALMAT010000033.1:2788-53930 GCF_937859865.1 uncultured Mucilaginibacter sp. | reverse complement strand
GAAAAAGGAACAATCGCCTTGGTTGCAGCTAAAGTTGGCCAAACGCGGTTGATTGATAATATGATTTTAGGTTGAAAATCGGCATTCGCAATAAATCATAAATCAATACTACCTTTGTGTATGGTTATTCAACTATTAAAATCAAAAATTCACCGGGTAAAAATAACGCAGGCCGAACTTAACTATGTGGGCAGCATTACCATTGATGAAGATTTGATGGACGCGGCCAATATTATTGCCAACGAGCGTGTGCAAATTGTGAACAACAACAATGGTGCGCGTTTTGAAACTTATGCGATAAAAGGAGCACGCGGCTCGGGCATGGTTTGCTTGAACGGTGCAACGGCGCGTTTGGCGCAGGTTGGCGATATTGTGATCATCATGTCGTACGGTTTTTTGCCGATGGAAGAAGCGAAAGTTTACGAGCCAATCCTGGTTTTCCCGGACGCCGATAATAAATTGATTTAGAAAATGCTTGACAAATTAGCCGTTATCAAAAAAAAAATCCTGAATGTTAATCAGTTGCAAAACGCGTTGGTTACCTGGCGGCTCATGTCGCAAAAAATTGTTTTTACCAATGGTTGTTTTGATATTTTGCACGCCGGCCATGTCATCAGTTTGGCGGGTGCCGCTTCTTTTGGCAACCGTTTAATTGTCGGCGTAAATTCGGATGCTTCTATTCGAAGGTTAAAAGGCGCAAACCGGCCGATACAAAATGAAGACGGCCGTGCTTTGCTGTTGGCATCCATGCACTTTATTGATGCGGTTATCATTTTTGAAGAAGACACGCCCGAAAAACTGATCCGGGCAGTCAGTCCGGATGTTTTGGTTAAAGGCGGCGATTACCGCGTAGAAGATATTGCCGGTGCTGATTGGGTGATCAACCATGGCGGAAAAGTGGAACTAATCAATTATTTGGACAACAGTTCGAGTACCAACATCATCAAAAAGATCAAAGAAAGTTTATAGTTTTTTAGGGCATAAAAGAAGCATTGCTGGATTCTTTTATGTTAAACCAATCAGAAATTTCAACATGAAAATCAAAATATTTTATACTTCAATTATTGGCTGCTTAGCCATTTTTCTAAGTTCGTTCAACCCTATTCCAACGGTAAAAAACGGTATTTGGCTGGCTAAACTCAAAAATACTTCCGGCCAATACATCCCGTTTAATTTTGAGTTGAAAGACAGCGCCGGCAAAAAGCTGATGACGATCATCAACGGCAAAGAACATTTTAAAGTGAATAATATCAGTTTAAAAGGCGATTCAATGTTAATCAAAATGCCTTTGTTCGATAGTGAAATCCGTACAGCTTTAAATGGAAATACGCTGACCGGAAACTGGGTTCGGCATTTAGGCAATCGCGATGTGCTGATCCCGTTCTCGGCGCAAGCGGATGTTTCCTGGCGTTTTTTTGCTGCTCCCGAAAAAGCAAAATTTGATATTTCCGGCCGTTGGTCTGCTACTTTTACCGATGAAGATTTGCAAAACAAAGACGTAACCGTTGGCGAATTTAAGCAAAACGGAAACGACATTACCGGGACTTTTTTAACCACCACCGGCGATTACCGCTTTTTGCAAGGCACGGTTTCGGGCGATGAATTGTATTTGTCGTGCTTTGATGGCGGGCATGCTTTTTTATTTATGGGGAAGATCAGCAACGATAAAACCATCACCAACGGAAAGTTTTATTCTGGCGCTTCTTCCGTACAGTTGTGGAGTGCCGTAAAAGATGCAAACGCCAAATTGCCTGATGCGTATTCGCTCACCGTTTTAAAACCCGGTTACAAAAAGGTTGATTTTACTTTTCCTGATTTAGATAAAAAGCCGGTTTCTCTATCTGCTGATCAATTTAAAAACAAGGTGGTTATTTTACAAATATTGGGTTCGTGGTGCCCAAATTGCATGGACGAAACGGCTTACATGGTCAACTTCTACAAAAAATACCATCCAAAAGGAGTAGATGTTTTAGGTCTGGCTTATGAGCGTACCACTGATTTTGCAACTTCCAGAAAAAACCTGGAGCAGTTAAAAAACCGGTTCAATATCCCTTATGATTTGCTGGTTACCGGTTATACCAACAATAAAGGCGAACCCGCCAAAAGTTTACCGGCATTGGCCAATTTTGTGGCTTTTCCAACCACCATTATCATTGATAAAAAAGGTGATGTGCGAAAAATCCATACCGGTTTTAGCGGCCCGGGAACCGGAGATTATTATACCGAATTTACGCACGAATTTGAAACTTTGATCCAGCAGTTGTTGGCCGAAAAATAAGTATCGAGCTGGTTTAAATTTATTTCTGCCAGCCGCTCATGCTTCTTTTATGCCAATAAATTTAAGGTCTTGTGATTTAAGTTTTTTGGCTAAAGCCAATTGCTCGTTTTCTTAATCCACGGCCTGAAGGCCGTGACAATTGAAGAATCAGCAGTTGGCGTTCATCAGATTAAAAATTTTATTTGAGCAGATAACTTTTTATAAATATATTCAGTTGTAAGCTTTGAATTGCCACGGTCTTTAGGCCGTGGTCAAGAAATTTCAGGAACGGCTTTAGCCAAAATATTTAAAAATAAAATTTATATAAGCTGTTATTCAAAAGCCCTGAAAACCATCTTTAATACAGCCAAAACAATGGCAAACAAAGCGGCCGGCAAAAAGCCGTCAACTTTAAACCCGTTTAGTAAATTTGAAACCAGCAAAACCATACAAACGGTAATGATAAACGAAAACAGGCCAAGCGTTAAAATGGTGATCGGGAAAGTCAATATCCGCAGGATAAAACCAATCGTGGCGTTAACTAAAGCAAGGACGATCCCGGTTATCACAGCTTCAAAAAAGCCGCTAACGTGAACGCCCGGAATTACATTTGCTGCGATAAAAACAGCTAAACCAGTCAGTAAAATTTCAATTATAAACCTCATCTTATCTGCAATTACAATTTTACGGGCCATAAAGTTTTAATACTGATTTTTATGTGGTAAAAACAGTATCCGTTGTTCGGCCTAAAGCAGAAAACCTTATTGCAAATTACATTAAAAGCTTGACTGTTAAATATTTTATTTATGTTTGCAACAATAATTGAAAGAGGGGACAATGTTCCCTCTTTTCTTTTAACCGTTAATTTTGAAATATGACTATTGAAGAGCGGGTAAAAAACCTGGTAGAAGAGAAGATTAGCGACCGGCCGGATTTGTTTTTAGTGGATGTAAAAATGCACATCAACGGAAGATTAATTGTGCTGGTAGATGGCGATCAGGGAATTGGCATTGCAGATTGTGCGGCAATTAGTCGGTTTGTAGGTTTTCGTTTGGAAGAAGACAACGTGATCGAGCAGGCTTACAACCTGGAGGTTTCTTCGCCGGGCGTAGATTTTCCTTTGAAATCACTGCGGCAATTTCAAAAAAATATTGGCCGCAACTTACAACTCAAACTGGCCGACGGCAGTAAAAAAGAAGGCAAATTGCTGGCTGCCGATGAAGAAGGCATCTCGATAGAAGAAAAAGTAACGGTAAAAGGCAAAAAAGCAACGTTTGCAGAAGCACGGTTAACTTATGGTGAAATTGCAGAAGCAATCGTTTTGGTGTCTTTCAAATAGAAATTTACATACTGTTTTTACCGCCTAAAAATTGGTGAAAACAGGTTTGGATAAAAGGAATAAAATAGCTGAATTAAAAAATGAGCAACTTAAATTTAATTGATTCTTTTCAGGAATTTAAAGATTTCAAAAACATTGATCGGCCAACGATGATGAGCGTGATGGAAGATGTGCTGCGCAGTATGATCAGAAAAAAATACGGCACCGATGAAAATTGCGACATTATTGTAAACACGGACAACGGCGATTTGGAAATCTGGCGCACACGGATGGTGATGGAAGATGGTTTTTCGGAAGACGATGATTTGGAAATTGAACTAGCAGAAGCAAAATTGCTCGATGCTGATTTAGAAGTTGGCGACGAACACATCGAACTGGTTACGCTGGAAAGTTTTGGCCGCCGTGCAATTCTGGCTGCCCGACAAACTTTGGTTTCCAAGGTTTTAGAGTTAGAGAAAGATGAGATCTACAAAAAATATAAAGACCGCGTTGGCGAAATTGTAACCGGCGAAGTTTACCAGGTTTGGAAAAAAGAAGCCTTGATTTTGGATGACGAAGGCAACGAATTGCTGCTCCCGAAAACAGAGCAAATCCCGGCCGATTACTTTAAAAAAGGCGATTCTGTACGTGCCGTAATCCATAAAGTGGATATGATGAACAGCAACCCGAAAATTATCATTTCGCGTACTGCGCCGGAGTTTTTGCAGCGTTTGTTTGAAATAGAAGTCCCGGAGATTTTTGACGGATTGATCACGATCAAAAAAATTGTCCGCGAACCGGGCGAAAGGGCAAAAGTAGCGGTAGAATCTTACGATGACCGCATTGACCCGGTTGGTGCTTGCGTTGGAATGAAAGGTTCGCGTATCCACGGCATTGTGCGCGAGTTGAAGAACGAAAACATTGATGTGATCAACTACACCAACAATTTATCGTTGTATGTGCAACGTGCTTTATCTCCCGCAAAAATTACTTCTATCAAGTTGGACGATGACAAAAAGACAGCGGCAGTTTATTTAAAGCCCGACCAGGTTTCTTTAGCTATCGGCAGGGGCGGCCATAACATAAAATTGGCAGGTAAATTGACGGGTTATGAAATAGACGTTTACCGTGAAGTGGACGAGCACGAAGAAGACGTTGATATCGAAGAATTTTCTGACGAAATTGATGGCTGGATTCTGGATGAATTTAAACGAATTGGTTTAGATACGGCTAAATCCATTTTAAACCTAAGCGTTGACGAGCTGGTTAAACGTACTGATTTGGAGGAAGAAACAGTAAAAGAAGTTTTGTCAATTTTACAATCAGAATTTGAATAAAATGTAATAACAAATTAAAAAAATGTACTTTTGTATAAAAGCGCAGAAAGCAATAATAAATGTCAGAAGACAAATCTATAAAATTATTTAAAGCAGCAAAAGAACTGAATATAGGCACCGGTACTATAGTTGGTTTTCTTGGTGGCAAAGGTTTCAAGATAGAAAACAAGCCCACAACCCAGTTAAGTGCCGATATGTATGAAGCTCTGTTAAAAGAATTTCAGGGCGATAAAAATATAAAAGAAGAAGCCAAGCAGATCAGCATTGGCAAGATCAGAAAAGAAGAGGCCGTGCCTGTAGCCGAAAAACCGGCTGCTTTCCATGGCAGGGAAAATGGCCAGCATGATGTGCTGACAAAAAACCCAGGTAATTCTTACGATAGTTCAAAACCTGCTGCCCAGGTACAAAACCATGCAGACGGACATTTGCCTGGTGTAAAAGTTGTAGGCAAAATCAACCTCAACGACCTGAACGGCAGGGGCCATCAGGAAAAACCTGTTGTAAAAGAAGCACCGAAACCAGAGGTAAAACCGGTTGAAGTAAAAGCTCCGGAAGCAAAAGCACCGGAAATAAAAACCCCGGAAGCGCCAAAACCTGTTGCCCAGGCAGAACCCGTTGTGCAAAAACAACCTGAACCTGTTGCACCAGCACCGGTGGTTGCAAAACAACCGGAAGTTACCGAAAAAGAGGTGGTAAAAGAAGCACCAAAGGCAGAGGCTTCTAAACCAGCACCAATAGTTGAGGCACCGGTTGCTGCCAAAGTGCCGGAAGTTAAAGTGCCGGTTGCTGTTATTCCGCCCGTAGCTCCTGCTCCTGTTGCAGAAGCTGCACCGGCAGAAGAAGCACCTGCAGAATCAGAAGTGATCAGGGCACGTGCAGACCGGTTGACTGGCCCGAACGTAGTCGGACGGATTACTTTGCCCGTTAACCAGCCAAAACGTGGTAACCAGCCCGTAGCTTCTTCTTCAAATACGGCAAATAATAGCAGTGCCGCTGATCAGAAAAGGAAGCGCAAACGTAAAGAAAATGCCCCCGGGCAGCCGCCTCATACCGGTCAGGCTCCAAATACTCAAGGCTCTCATCCGCCTGGTCAAAATAATAACAATAATAATGGCCAGCGTCCGCCGCAAGGTCAGGGAAACCGTCCACCATTTAACAGAAACAACAACAACAATAGCGGGCGTCCTGATAACCGAAATACACATGGCAATAACCGCCCGGCACCTGCTACCGGGCCAAAAGAAGAACCTACAGAAAAGGAAATACAGGATCAGATCAAAGCTACTTTAGCACGTTTAAGCGGTGCCGGGAAATCTGGTAAGTTCGCCCAACGTTCTAAACTGCGCCGCCAGAAACGGGATGATTATGCATCTTCGGCAGAAGAGGCAGCAATGGAGCAGCAACTGCAGTCCAAAGTATTAAAAGTTACCGAGTTTGTTACGGCAAACGAGCTGGCTTCGATGATGGATGTCTCTGTAACCCAGATCATTTCCACTTGTATGAGTTTGGGCATGTTTGTTTCCATCAATCAGCGTTTGGATGCAGAAACTTTGACTATTGTGGCCGACGAGTTTGGTTACGAAGTGGAGTTTGTTAAACCGCAGGATGAAGAAAGCAGTTTGGATGAAGCGGATGCAGCCGATACTTTAGTTCCGCGTGCACCAATCGTAACGATCATGGGCCACGTAGATCATGGTAAAACATCGTTGCTGGATTTTATCCGTAAAACCAACGTGATTGCTGGTGAAGCAGGCGGAATTACCCAGCATATTGGTGCTTACGAAGTTACCTTAGAAAATAAAAAGAAAATTACCTTCTTGGACACACCTGGCCACGAAGCGTTTACCGCCATGCGTGCCCGTGGTGCCCAAGTAACAGATATTGTTATCATTGTGATTGCTGCGGATGACAGCATTATGCCGCAAACGCGTGAAGCCATTAACCATGCGCAAGCTGCCGGTGCGCCAATTATTTTTGCCTTTAACAAAATTGACCGTCCGGGAGCTAATGCCAACAAGATACGCGAGCAGTTGGCTGCTATGAATATTTTGGTGGAAGACTGGGGCGGAAAATACCAGGCACAGGAAATTTCAGCCAAAACCGGTTTGAATATTGATTTATTGCTCGAAAAAATATTATTAGAAGCAGAATTGCTCGAACTAACCGCCAACCCAAACAAACGTGCGGTAGGAACAGTAATTGAAGCTGCTTTGGATAAAGGCCGCGGTATTGTAACCACTGTTTTGGTACAATCAGGAAAACTGCGTGTAGGCGACCCAATTTTAGCTGGTTGTTACAGCGGACGTGTAAAAGCTTTGACCAACGAACGCGGACAACGTGTGGAAGAAGCCGGCCCATCAACACCGGTGCAGGTTTTAGGTATGCAAGGTGCGCCTACCGCAGGTGATAAATTTAACGCGATGGAAAGCGAAGTGGAAGCACGCGAAATTGCAAACAAACGTTTGCAGTTGCAACGCGAACAAGGCTTGCGCACACAGAAACACATTACGCTGGATGAAATTGGCCGTCGTTTGGCAATCGGAAACTTTAAAGAACTCAACATCATTGTAAAAGGTGATGTGGATGGTTCTATCGAAGCACTTTCTGATTCGTTGCTGAAACTTTCAACCGAACAAATACAGGTGAATATTATCGGAAAAGCAGTTGGCCAGATTTCAGAATCTGATGTGTTGCTGGCTTCTGCTTCGGATGCGATCATCATCGGTTTCCAAGTCCGTCCTTCGGGAAGTGCGCGTAAATTGGCCGAGCAGGAACAGATTGACATCCGTTTGTACTCCATCATTTACGATGCCATCAACGAAATTAAGGCAGCCATGGAAGGTATGCTGGCACCAACTTTTGAAGAGAAAATTGTGGCCAACGTAGAAATCCGCGAAACGTTTAAAATCAGCAAAGTGGGCACCATTGCCGGTTGTATGGTATTGGATGGAAAAATTACCCGCAACAGCAAAATACGGATTGTGCGTGATGGTGTGGTCGTTTACACCGGCGAATTGGCTTCCTTAAAACGTTATAAAGATGACGTAAAAGAAGTAGCAACTGGTTACGAATGCGGTTTAAACATCAACAACTTTAACAATATTGAAGTAGGCGACATTGTAGAAGCTTATGAAAATGTGGAAGTGAAACGGAAGCTGGCTTAGTAGGAAACTTATCTTAATTGTTTATTTATAGATAAAATGGGAAACTACATTAAACAATCAGGAAGTAATTACAAAAGTGCAATTCGTGAAGATGTTTTGAAACTTGAAATGACTTTAAGAGGCGAAATAAAAGATAGTAAATTAGACGTTTACAAAGCAATATTTATTACGGGTGTTGTACAGTTAATTGCAATTTTAGGAGGTGTATTGGCAATTGTTAAATTTATGCAATAGCTCTTTCATTTATACAAAAGTTTAAAATATATTGGGCCTTACTATTTTGAATAGCAAGGCTCTTTTTTTGTGATGCTTCTTTTACCGGGTTAAATTGTATATTTTTTAAATAAAGTTAATGGTATCGGGCCTGTTTAAATTGCTATCATAAAAATCAACCATGCTTCTTTTATGCCTATAAATTCTGTCTGTGGAAATAATATTGGTACAAAACAACCATGATTTTTAGGTGGTAAAAGAAGCATGGAAATTAAATCAGATAAAATTTAAACAGGCCCTCAAAGTTATTTGGATATAAATATTTCCTATCCAGAAATAGTATAAGTCAATCTATATGGATCAATCTATTCGTGCTAAAAAACCTTCCGGTACTGTAAATTATAGTTTTGTTGATACCATCCGTTGTATTTCCATGATGGGCATTGTATTCCTGCACTGTTCTGTTTTTTGGGGAATAAAATATAAAAGTTTCTCGGAAACGTTGATTGAAACGGCAGTAATGCAAATTTTAAAATTTTCTACCATTGCGTTTTTTTTAATTGGCGGGTTTTTGATCAACCATAAATTTAACGAATACAGTGCAGGGCATTATTTAAAAAACAGGTTTAAAAATACAGTCAGGCCCTGGTTGTTTTGGGTAGTTGTGTTCTTCGTTTTAGACGTAGTTGGCCAATTAACCGTTTACTTTCGGTATGGCAGTAATGACGCTTTTGATAATTTACCAACATACTTGCTTGGAGAGACAGGGCATATTTTGTTTTATACTTCCTATTGGTTTATTCCCAATTTTTTAATTTGTATTGCTTTGCTCCTCATTTTTAAAAAGTACCTGTACAATGTTTGGTTCGGTGTGTTTTTAGGCGCCTTGTCTGTTTTTTATAGTGTAAATTTATATGGAACCTGGGTTCCTACCGAACATTCTACCGCTTTGTTCGGGTTTGTATTTTATCTGTGGCTAGGCGTGGTGATGAATAAACATTTCGATAAAGTAATGGCTTTTATCAATAAAACAGCCTGGAACAAGTTAATTCTGATAAATATCATCTTCTTTGTTTTAAGCGTGGCAGAAGGGATTTACTTAAACCGCTTAGGTTCGGGGGATTCGTTTGATACCTTAAAGTTTACAAATATTCTTTATTCTTTAAGCATGTTTGCTGCTTTGTTAAAAATAGGAGGCATAAACATCATACAAAGCAAATTAAACCCAAGGCAAACAACTTTTGGGATTTACCTGGTTCATCAAGTATTGATTGTCAATGTACTGCCGTTGATTTTTACCCCTTTAAAAATCAAAAACACGACGTTTGATGCAAGCGGCAATATCATTTTTACACTGGTACGTTTTGTAATAGTTTATGTGTTAAGTTTCTTTTTAACGGTAGGGATCGGCAAAACCAGGATGAAATGGGTAGTAGGGCAGTAGCAGTTATTGGATGTTCGGCAGTATAAAGAATAGCATTTTAGAGCCTGTTTAAATTTATATAAGTAAAAACGGCCATGCTTCTTTTACCATATAAAAATTGGTGTTGGCATCAATTTAAATAAATCAAAAACTACCTGTTTGCTAATTTTTAGGTGATAAAAGAAGCATGGAAATAAATTGGACAAAGTTTAAACAGGCGCTATTTAAATGAACGCGGAAAAGTTAACGATAGCAGTACTGATTTCTACCTATAACTGGCCCGAAGCATTAAATTTAGTACTGCTAAGCTTATTAAAGCAAACCCGTTTGCCGGACGAAATACTAATTGCTGACGATGGCTCTGGGCCGGATACCAAAGCATTAATAGATTATTACCGAAGCTTGTTTCCTATTCCTATAAAACATGCCTGGCAGGAGGACAAAGGCTTTAGGAAATGCCTGATTTTAAACAAAGCGGTTAAATTATCAGAAGCCAAATACATCATTGAGATTGACGGCGATATTATTGTAAACCCTAAATTTATTGCCGATCATGCACGCGCTGCATCCAAAGGGTACTTTGTGCAAGGAAGCCGGGCAATGCTTACCGAGGCAAAAACCATAGAAATATTCAAAACCAAACAAATCAACTTTCACTTGTTGTCCAACGGAGTGTATAGCCGATTTAATGCTGTCCGTGCCCCGTTGTTGTCTGTTTTTTTTAATCCAAATCCGCGCAGCTCCTGGAATGTAAAAGGGTGTAACCTGGCTTTTTGGCGTGATGATTATATCCGGGTGAACGGTTATTATAATAATTTTGAAGGCTGGGGCTGGGAAGATTACGAGTTTGCCGCCCGCCTGATTAATGCCGGCATTTTAAAAAAACGCTTAAAAATGGCAGCCATCAGCTACCATATTTTCCATCCGCAGCACCACCGTGAAAACTTTTTGCCTAACGAACTGATCTATCAGAAAACAATAGCAGAAAACCTGTCGTATTGCAACAGCGGCTATCATGAGGTTTAAAGTAGGCAGAGCAGTAACATTATTATGGTGAAAATTACAAGTTTGATAATTTTATATCTGTTAAGCCGGAAAGGGTATGGGTGCTGTTTGTAAAAACTACCATCTATGCGTAAAGCAAATCCTTTTAAATAAGCATGTGTTATATTGCCCCATAGCCTACCTGCTTCCAGAATATTTTTGTGCCAGGTTACCTGCCAAGCTACAATAAGGCTTAAAGATTTGCCAATTTTAATGGTGCGGTAATAATTTGTAAGTAATTCAGCCGAAATTTGTGCAAAGGCTAATAGAAACAACCATTTTACCGATGCCGAAAAAATAATAGCGCAAATCGTTACTATCAGAATTAATAACAGCGTTTCAATAGTATTGGTAAAGTCGTAGTAGGTGTACAAATTAACGGGATGAAGCCGGGCAACTTCTGAGGCTCCTTCTCCATATAAAAATAGTCTCCGGGTTTGCACCGAGCCTTTTTCCCACCATGGATGTTTAACTATTGCATCAGGTACTGCTTGATATTTTTTCAAATGGTTTTCAAATGCGTTCCTAAACAGTAGTTCCATGTCTTCAGTGCTTTTGGTAAGTTCAGGTAAAAAGCGGCGACTACCGAGCAGGCTACGATTAAGTAATATGTTAGCTGTTGCCGACCAATACATTTCCGCCTCGCGCCTAGCCAATTGGAAATGGGTGGATACTCCTGTAATTTGTAGCGCTTTGGTTACTGAATTAATAGCCGGTGGAAAATCAGTTACACCAACAAAGCCTAAAACATCTGGTTTAAGTAAAATCTGCCTGGCATAAGCAGATAATAGATTGGCATCGGGAAGGACATCATCATCTAATAATAATATCCATTGCCCCTGTCCGGCATCTATACCTTTATTACGGGTTTTTGAAAAGCCAAGGTTAACAGTATTAATGAGTAGATTTACATTATTACGTTCACTAAGCTGCTGAATAGAAGCTGGAATTTGTATGCTTGGGTTATCTGCAACAATATAATAATTAATAATAAAGCCTTGAGGTGTATTTAAATTTAATATTGGTATCAAGTATTGTTCATGCAGCCTAAAGGAGGGAATTACGATATCAATGCTTACCGCCATTGTTGTAAAAGTATTTTTATTATAACCGGTTTTTACCTATTACAAGTCAAAAAAATCGTGAAAGAAGTTATATAAATGTTATATAATAGGATATTATCAACCAACAAATATTTATTTCAACCTATTATAACAGGCATTAACAGCCTTTATTGTTTGAAATCATTTAATTTATTAATATTCGCATTTTTTTTACAATGAATCAATATTTGTTGATTAGCTTGCACTACTTAAAAACATATAAAACATTATGAAAAAATCTACACAAAAAAGCTTATTAAGTAAGTTAGTTATTCTTGTGACAATATGTGTCACAAGTTGTCAAAAGGAAATTACAAACCTTCCTAAATCAAAAGTTGCAATTAAAACTAATGATACAATTAAAGATAAAATTAAAATTTTCTCTGCCGGGGATAAATACTTGGATTTACTTGGTTATGGTTACGATATAACTGGCGAATATGCTAATATAAGTTCATCAAGATATAAAGTAATAGACGTTGAAAACTTAGCTAAAGATGAGCCTGCTAGGGTAAATACCCAGATAGGGACGAGTGAATACCCTGAATTTCATTCAGGCGGAAATTCAGAAACTTATTCTAGCGATTTATCCTTACAATATACAGAAAGTTATGGATATAAATTATTTAAGGGAACGTTTAATGCATCATTTAATGAAAAAACTTCATCTTCATCGAAATATGCGTATGCAAGTTTTTCTAGTATTACAAAGCAAAAAGCAATTTCCTTCAATGCAACAAAAGAGTTAATAAAATCTAAGTATTTATCTCAAACATTTAAGTCGGATGTCAATACCATGTCTCCTCAGCAATTAGTTTCAACATACGGAACACATGTTCTTTCTAACATAATATTAGGTGCTAAACTTGATGTTTTCTATCGAACTCAAACTAATAATTCAAATAGAACGGAAGCTGTAAAAGCGGGTATAGGTCTTAATGGGCTGTATGGGCTTTTTAACATGACTGGCAACTTAGACTATACAGCATCTTCTGCGAACTCTAATTTCGATCAATATTTATCTTATAGAACAGTAGGAGGAGATGGTACTAAAGGTTTGATCGGAAATTTTGTTTTTGATACAGAAGCACCTAAGGTACCGATAACCATCGCCGATTGGAAAAGTAGCTGTACTCTTGATAATGCGACTTTGATACAAATAGGTACAGATGGACTAATCCCACTTTATGACCTAATTGAAGATCCTGGCAAAAGCGCTGCTGTAAAAGACTATATAACCCAGTATTTGAATGCTAATCAAGTTAGAACATTGGGAGATGTGCCAGTTTACTGTTATAATAATCAATATCACGGAGGAGATCATTATTTTACCACTGAGAATCAACCATCTCTTGTAAATGGCTGGTTTTTAAATGCAGGGATTAGCTTTTATGCCTTCTCGCAGCCAGGACCGGATAAAGTTCCAATTTATGTTTATTATAGTCAAGGAAGCAGTGATCACTACTGGTCGATGGATAATCAACCAACAGTAGGCAATGGCTACTTCCAAAATTCTGGAATTATCTTTTATGCATATTCAACCCCTGGTCCAGGCAGAGTACCTGTGTACATGTATTATAGTCAAAACTACTATGATCACTACTTATCAACAAAAAATCAACCATCAATAGGTGATGGCACTTACGGAAATTATGGAATTGCTTTTTATGTACCCTGAATAATAACAGAGATTGTTTTAAGCTTATTCTTTTTTGCTTTACACCATGCTTCTTTTATCGCCTAAAAATTGGTAAGTGCTTCGCATTTGTTTTGTTTAGGCTGGTACAGGCACCAATTTTTACAGGATAAAAGAAGCATTGGTATTTTTTCTTATATAAATTTAAACAAGCTCTAAATTTATTGTAAGCAACAACTTTTTAGTGCTAAAAGAAGCATTACAAAATTTTCGATATAAATTTATAATTTTTTAAAATATCGAACTAATACTATAACAGTAGTATAAATTAGTAGCTTGATAATTTTATATCGGTTAAGTCTGAAAAGCTTAGATTTTTTAGTAATAGTACCGTCATAGTTGAAGCGTTCGCCTATGCCAGCCAATCTAAAACGAAGCATATTGCCTGCTAAAATTCCAAACTCACAAGTATTACGTATTAGCATTACATTAAATGCTGTAATCAATTCTACTTTATGGATTTTACGGTATAGCCTTACTATATTCACTATAAACTCAGTTATAATTGTAATTAAGGCAAAATACAATATATATATAATTAAGGTAAAATTTACTGCCATAGCTGCTAAAGCTACCAGTAAAGTAATCAGTAATATTTCGGATGTATTTAAGAGATCATACCATTTATACTGTGGATTGTGTTCAGTAAGATAGCTGTTCCCAATACCTAATCGGTAAAAGCGTGTATAATCTGTTTGCCCATTTTTCCACCAGGGATGTTCTACCTGCGCAACGGGCAAACATTTATAATTTTTTGACCCGTTTAACTGCCTTACCCTTAAAAAGAAATCAACCTCTTCGCCTCCGCCTTTTTTAGGATAAGCAGATGAAAAGCGGACATTGCCTACCGCGCTGCGTTTAATCATGATATTGGCAGTGGCGCCCCACGGGTAAGATTCGTAGTTGCGCGCTGCACTAAAAATACTCATAGAGCCATCAGCATCAACGGCTTTGGCAAAGGAAGTTGGCGGCGGCGGCATATCTACCAAGCCGATAAAACCTATTTCATCCGGGTATTTTTCGGCAGCTTGGGCATAAGTAAGTAAAATATCGGGTGCAACTTCTATATCATCATCTAAAAACAAAATCCATTCACCATGCCCGGCTTCTATGCCCCGGTTACGGGTAGCCGAGGCACCCATATTTTGTTGGTTAATTAATAAAGTAACAGTATTATTATCTACCAAGTTTTGTATAGAACTATCAATAACGATGTCCGGGTTATCGGCAATAAGATAAAAATGGAGGGTTGCATTGGCCGGCTTTTGAAGCTTAAGGATAGGCAACAGGGTCTCCGGAATTAAACGAAAAGAAGGAATAATGACATCAATACTGGTAGGCATACGCTGTGTTTCTACAAAATTAAATAATTACAACCTTCATGTTCGGGCCTGTTTAAAATTTACTTATCAAGGTTCCAATGCTTCTTTTATCGGCTAAAAATTGGTGTGTACAAAGTTTTTATTTTTTGGGTTGATGCAAACACCAATTTTTATAGGGTAAAAGAAGCATCAATATTTTTTCTTGTATAAATTGAAACCGGCTCTTAAACGTGCCAATAATAAATACCTGTACCAATTTTATTGCTGTTTGTCTTTCTTTTTGTAAGCACTCCAAATGGCCGACGACAAAATAGTTATCGTATTGGTTTTTTTTGAAAGCGGATGGTTTAATAAAGCGGTAATTGTACTTTTATTATTACGGTCAATAGAATTTCTCACCATCCAATATTGCTTGTATTGCTTTTTAAATGCCTTGGTATAGATCACGTCATCAATCAAATTTTCCCTGTACATCCAATTGATGATATTTAGCTCTTCTATAAAATTTAACCCGCTTTTGTACGCATTGCCACTTACGTCTTGATCGTGTTTCCTGAAATAGCTCAATACTTTTCCACTAATATGGGTTTTGCCTTGCTTTGCAATCTGGCTCCAAAAAAGGCGGTCGCCGGAAAATTTGTAGGTTGTAAATTCCGGTGATACATACTTAAATGTTTCTCTTTTAAAAATAGCCATACTTGCATTGTAAATGGCCACTTTTATAGCCAGGTAATCCTGGATAAATACCTTGCTTTCTACCATTTCGGCCAAACAACGATGGGTAGATTGCCATTTTATATCATTATGCCCATTGATGCAAGACATTTGGCAATAACTGATTACACACTGGTCGTCCTTTCTCACGCCTTCAACCAAGGTTTCTAAAAGCGAAGGTTCGCACCAGTCGTCACTTTCAGCAATCCAAACATACTTTCCTTTTGCAAGGTTAATGCCTTTTTCCCATTGCAAAAACGGGCTTCCGCTATTGGTACTGTTGAATACAATATGGCTAATCTTTGGGTTTTCGGCGTAAAGTGCTATTATTTCTTTACTGTTGTCTGTAGAACAATCATCTAAAATAATCAACTCAAAATCTTGAAAAGTTTGATTGAGCACAGTGTCTATCCTTTGTCTCAAAAACGGGGCATGATTGTAGTTGGGTATGATAACAGAAACTTCTATCACTTGGATTAAGATTGATTGTAATTATCTAAATATATAATAATGATAAGCCCTTTTTACAATGCTTTTGTTGTAAAAAAAGCTGTGCCATATGTTTGCTTTGCATTTTACTTATCAAAAGTTTGCATATCAATCAGCCTTTTGTACAAACCATTTTTATCAATCAAAGCCTGATGGTTGCCTTGCTCTACAATTTGCCCGTTTTCTAAAACTACAATTTCGTCCGCATTTTGGATGGTGCTTAAACGGTGCGCAATAATTAAAGAAGTACGGTTTTTGGTGAGGTTGTTCAAGGCATCCTGCACTAATTTTTCCGATTCGGTATCCAAAGCCGAAGTAGCTTCGTCCAGCAACATAATTGGCGGGTTGCTTAAAACGGCGCGCGCAATGCTGATCCGTTGTTTTTGTCCGCCCGAAAGTTTAGAACCACGGTCGCCGATATTAGTTTGGTAGCCGTTTTCGGTGTTCAAAATAAACTCGTGGGCATTGGCAATTTTGGCAGCGGCTTCAACTTGAGCTTGCGTGGCATCAGGTTTTGCAAAAGCGATGTTGTTAAAAATGGTGTCGTTAAACAGTACAGATTCCTGGTTTACAACACCCATCAAAGCACGTAACGAATCCGTTTGAATATGTTGAATATCTTTGCCATCCATCAAAATCCGTCCTTTGGTTGGTTCGATAAACCGCGGCAACAAGTCCATCAGTGTAGATTTCCCACCGCCGGAAGGGCCGACCAGTGCAATATTTTTTCCTTTTTGTATGGTAAGCGATACTTCTTTTAGCACCTCTTTTTCATTGTAGGCGAAGGAGACGTTTTCTAAACGAATGGAATCTGAAAAAGTACCGATAAAAACAGCATCGGGCGCATCGTTGATTTTTGGCTTTTCATCAATCAAATCCAAAACACGTTCGCCGGCCGCAATGCCCGAATGGATATTACTGAAAGCATCAGAAATGGCTTTTGCCGGCCGCATTACCTGAGAAAACAAAGCAATATAAACGATAAAATCGGCTGCTTTTAAAGAGGAAGTCCCGGCAATGATGAGCGAACCGCCGTACAAAACGATTCCGGCAACCATCGAAACGCCCAAAAACTCGGAAACGGGCGAAGCTAACTGTTGCCGACGTGCCATGTTGCGGATGATCCGGGAATAATTGTTGTTTTCGTTGCTAAACTTTTGCTTGATAAAAGCAGTAGCGTTAAAGGCTTTGATGATTTTGATGCCAGATAATGCTTCGTCCAGATAGCTGATCATGTTGCCGTAAGATTGCTGCGACTCGGTGGCCTGTTGTTTCAAACTTTTAACAATCCGTGAAATAATGAAAGCCGAAATCGGGATCACCAGCAATGAAAACAAGGTAAGTTTATAGCTGATTAAAAACAGCATCACGATGTAGGCAATCAGTTGAAACGGTTCTTTAAAAACCACTTGCAAAGTGCCCGTAACAGAAAATTGCACCACTTGCACATCCGAAGCAATCTTGGAAATGATATCGCCTTTTCGCTCGTTGCTGAAGTAGCCCAAATGCAAATCCATTACATTATTAAAAACAGCTTTACGCAGGTTTAGCAAAGTATGGATGCGCAGGTTCTCCATAATGCGCTGTGATAAATACCGAAACAGGTTGCTTAAAAAAACAGAAACAACAATGGTGATGCAAACAAACTTTAAGGCGCCATCAATGCCATAATCCACCGTGGCGCGGTAAGCGTAATAATTAAAAGTATCGATTACAGAAAGCCAGCTTGCAGGCTTCGCAACTATATGTTGGGTGTTTTTGTTGAATAAAGTATTTAATAACGGTGCTAAAAGTGCAAGGTTGAGCGTGTTGAAAATAACCGAAAGAATAGTAGCGATAACATAAGGAATAGCAAATTTTTCGATCGGTTTGGCAAAAGAAAGCAGGCGGAAATAGGTTTTCATTCAAAACGTTAAGCCTGCAAAATTAAGAAAATATTGGAGGTTGGCAGAAAGCTGCTTCAGATGCCGGTTTACCTTCACAATCAATTAATTTAACGCTCATCTTTTCAAATGCTTCTTTTACCGGCATAAATTAAGTGTAGATTGCTTAGATTAATATCGAATCCTGATTGGTTTACAAAAAACCTTTTAGAAGCACTGCAATTTCCTGATCGGATAGCGTGTCTTTTTCTCCTTTATCATAAATTGAAAACAGCAGTACCGTAGTTTTTGTAACCTTAACAAAAGACATTACCCTTGCACCACCGGATTTACCTTTGTTTTTTGAGGCAATAGCCAAACGGATTTTATAAATATGATTGCCAAGAGGGGTACCTAAAATTGGATTGTCTTCCAGCTCCGTAAATAATAAATCTAATTCTGCCTTTAAAGAAACGTATTTTTAGTTAGTTTTTTGGCTTCTTTTTTAAAGTTTGAAGAGAGTTCGACTTTATAGTTCATTCAAAAACTCTTTTGCAGGTGTGGTTTTTAATTCGCCTTTTTCAAAAAGACGAACTTCCTCCAATCCAGCTTTGATATTTTCGATGATTTCTTCTTTTGTTGGCTCGTCGTCTGTTTCTATTTTTTTAACATAACTCAGGTTTTTGGCCAGTTGCACAAAGTGGTTGTAATCTTTGTCAGTTGTATATACGGTTACTTGTCTCATGTTATTTAGTTTGTTCAGGCTAATTTAACGCTCATCATATTAAATGCTTCTTTTACCGGCATAAATTAAGGGTTCATCAACTCCTCAATATGCCCGGCTTCCAACGGAATATCCGCCATCAAATCCACAGTGCCGTTTTCGGTAATCAGGATGTTGTTTTCCAAGCGAATGCCCAAACCTTCGGCCGGGATATAAATGCCCGGTTCAACGGTCAGCACGTTTCCGGCAGCAAAAGGCGTGTACCTTCCCGCAAAATCATGCACATCCAAACCCAAATGGTGCGACGTGCCGTGCATAAAATATTGCTTGTACAAAGGCATGGCCGGGTTTTGTTTTTCCACGTCGTGCTTGTTTAGCAAACCTAATTTAATCAGTTCCGAAGTCATGATTTTGCCCACTTCTTCGTGATAGGTATTCCAAACCGTTCCGGGCTTTAAAAGCTGCGTGGCTTCTTTCATCACCGTTAATACCGATTGGTAAACTTCTTTTTGCCTTGCAGTAAATCGGCCGTTAACCGGAATGGAGCGTGTGCAATCGGCATTGTAGTTGGCATACTCGGCGCCAAAATCCATCAAAATCACATCGCCGGAGCGACACAACTGGTTGTTGTCGTTGTAATGAAGAACAGTTGCGTTGATGCCGGAAGCAATAATCGGGTTGTAGGCATGGCCGCTGCCGCGCTGCCGAATAAATTCATGGATGATTTCGGCTTCAATCTCGTATTCTGCAACGCCGGGCTTCACAAATTTTAACACCCTAAAAAAAGCATCGCGGGTAATCTGGCAGGCTTTGCCAATCAGTTCAACTTCGGCCTGCGATTTTACCGCCCGCAGTTCCCTGAAAATTGGCGCTGTCCGGTAATACTGGTGCAGCGGGAATTGTTCCTTAATTTTTTGGATAAAACGCAAGTCGCGGTAAGGCACTTCATGCTGGTAGCGGTCGTTTTCGTTAGTGTTGAGGTAGATGTTTTCTGCATAAAAAACAATCGAGGCCAAAATCTGGTCAAATTCATGCAGCCAAAAAACCGTTGTTATGCCTGATGCTTTTTCGGCCTCTTCTTTGGTATATTTATGGCCTTCCCAAACGGCAATCAGCTCGTTGGTCTGTCTTAAAAAAAGTACTTCTTTGTATAGTGGATTGGGACAATCGGGAAAAAGCAGCAAAATGCTCTGTTCCTGGTCTATCCCGGTTAAATAAAACAGGTCGGCGTTTTGTTTAAAGCTGTGGTTTTGGTCGCCGCTACGCGGAAACTCATCGTTAGAATTAAGCAGGATTAATGAATTTGGTTGTAATTTCAAACAAAAACGCTTTCTGTTCGTATAGAAAACATCATTAATTATAGGTTCATATTTCATTGAAAAACAAAAGCTTATGTTAGGAATGGGTATCTTATATGTTAATTTAAAAAATTAAATATAAAATGGAACGGAGTTTGGTACAACGAATCAAACTTAATAACTATTTTTGGAAAAAAAATCACAATTAAAATCGTTAATCTTAAAACTATGAATTATTCTACATTAAAGAAAACAGTCGTACTGTCGATTGCGTCTTTGATGGGAGTTGTTGCAGCACATGCACAAACCTCTTCAGACTCGACTACAACCGTCGCCCCTGGTTCAGCAAAGGTATTTGGTGGAAAGGCCCAGTACAGAACATTTAGTATCGGTGCAAACGCTGGTGTTTTATCGCCAACGCTTTTTTTCGGTTCTAATGATTTTACCAAAAACAATTATGAATTGGGTTACGGTATTTCGTTAAGAGAGCAATTGGCACATGCCTTTGGCCTGGAATTAAATGTAATGCGCGGTACCATCTCCGGCGACAACAGCAGGAATATTTCCGGTGCACAAAATGGCAGCCGCGATGGTTTTAGTGCCTTTAAAACAGAATTGGCTTACTATGCCAACCTGATGGGCAAGGTTAATGTAGGTAATATCAATTACCTCCACAGAAAAAATGTAATTAATTTCTTCGTTACGGCTGGTGCCGGTTATGCCGGTTATGCCCCTAAAGTTACCCTTGCCAACGGTACTGTTGTTGATTACAAAAACAATGCAGCCGACGGACATAAATATATCCACGAATTAGTTATCCCGGTTGGTGCAGGTGTAAAAGTTAGGCTGACAGACGGTATTGCTTTAAACTTAGGCTACACAGCCAACTTTGTTGATGGCGATAATTTAGATGGTGCTGACGTTAGATACCCTACAAAAGATAAATTTTCTTATGGCTATGGTGGTTTAGAATTTACTTTAGGCAATCCGGCAAAACCAAACTTAGATTGGGTTAACCCAGTTGCCCTGATGTATGACGAGTTGAAAGATCCTACATTGCGCCAGGAAGTAGAAGCTTTAAAAGGCCGTGTATCCAATGTTGAAAAATCAGTGGACGACCTGAAAAAAGATTCTGATGGCGATGGTGTTTCTGATCAGTTTGACAAATGCCCTGGTACGCCAGCCGGTACTATTGTTGATGGTTCTGGTTGCGAAATCAAATTCCCTAAACCAGATACTACCGCTGCTGCTGCTTCTACCCCAGGCACTTATTCTAACATTCAGTTTGAGTTTGACAGTTCTGTATTGCGGACGTCTGCTTACCCAACCTTAGATAAAGCTTCTGCCGATTTAAGAAGCAATCCAAACATGACCATCGAGTTAGACGGTTACGCTTCTTCTGAAGGTTCTGCCGCACACAACATGCGCTTATCTAAAGACAGGGCAAATTCTGTTAAAACTTACTTGGTTAACTCTGGTGTGGATGCTAAGCGCTTAAAAATCAAAGCTTACGGTGAAACTAATCCAATTTCTGATAACTCAACCGAACAAGGACGTGTGTTAAACCGTCGTGTTGAATTCAAATCAGCAATGTCTGGTATGTAATTAATCAATTAATTCTTACAAAGGGGTTCAGATTTTTCTGAACCCCTTTTTTTATATTTGTACGATGTATTTTTTCAGAAAAAAGGATAAAAACAGGCCTGATAATTTTAACCTGAGGGCAATGCATTTCATCAATAAAATGGCCATCATTATATTTTTGCTGGGCATAATCTGGAAACTGATTGATTGGTTTATATTGAAAAGAAAATGAAAACGATTATCAATACCAAAGATGCACCGCAACCCATTGGCCCTTACAACCAGGCTGTTGCTGCCGGTGGTTTCCTGTTTATTTCTGGTCAGATTGCGATTGACGCCCAATCAGGAAAAATGATGACAGACGATATTGCCACAGAAACCCACACCGTTCTTAAAAACTTAAAAGCCATTTTAACCGAAGCCGGTTTAAGTTTTGACCACATCGTTAAAACCACCATTTTTCTTTCGGACATGGATAACTTTGCTTTGGTGAACGAAATCTACGGCTCGTATTTCTCCGGAAATTTTCCGGCGCGGGAAACGGTTGAAGTATCCGTGTTGCCAAAAAATGTGAATGTAGAAATTTCGGCCATTGCAATTAAAGCTTCCTAAAACTGTTGATACTGTTTTTACCGGCATAAAAACAGTATGTAATAATTCAATTTTTTTTGAACAAATTTTTTGAAACCCCGGTTGAATATTTAAAAGGTGTTGGCGCAGCACGTGCCACAGCTTTAAAAAAGGAATTGGGGATAGCTGCTTACGGCGATCTGCTGCAATATTTCCCCTTTAAATACATTGACCGCACCCGTTTTTATAAGGTAAAAGAAGCATCGGCAGAAATGCCATATGTGCAAATTCTGGCCCGGCTAACGCATAAAGAAATCATTGGCGAAAAAGCTGCGCGGCGTTTGGTTGCTGCTGCGCAGGATGATACCGGACCGATAGAATTGGTTTGGTTTCAAGGAATTGCCCGTGTTTTTGAGAATTTGGTGGTTGGCAAAGTTTATGTTTTCTTTGGGAAACCGGGTTTCTTTAATAACAAACTTCAAATTGCGCACCCGGAAACAGAACTTTACAGCGCAAACCCAACTAAAAGCAGTGGGAGCCAGGCTTTGCAACCAGCTTACAATTCGACGGAAAAACTAAAGAAGTTTTTGTTGGATTCTAAAGGAATCCAAAAACTGGTTGCTGCTTTGCTGGAACAATACGGCAGAAACATCACCGAGAATTTGCCTGAATATTTGCGGCAAACAAACCATTTGATTGACCGGGCAAAAGCTTTTCAGCAAATTCATTTTCCTGCTGATTTTATGCAGCTAAAAGAAGCATCCAAACGTTTGAAGTTTGAAGAGCTTTTCTTCCTTCAGCTTAAATTGCTCAAAAACAAAATCTTCAGGACGCAGCAGTTTAAAGGCAATGTTTTTGGCAACGTTGGCTATTTCTTCAACGAGTTTTACAAACACAAACTGCCTTTTGCATTAACTTCGGCACAAAAAAGAACGCTGAAAGAAATTCGTTTTGATACACAAAAAGGCATTCAAATGAACCGTTTGCTGCAAGGCGATGTGGGCAGCGGCAAAACGGTGGTTGCTTTGATGAGTATTTTACTGGCGATTGATAACGGTTTTCAGGCTTGTATGATGGCGCCGACTGAAATTTTAGCTAATCAGCATTATCAATCTTTAAAACAATTGTTGGGCGAAGGTTTTGTGGAATTTGCCTTGCTAACTGGCTCGACTTCCAAAAAAGAAAGGCGGGTGATCCATGAAAATCTGGAAAGCGGCAAACTGCATATTCTGATTGGTACACATGCTTTGATCGAAGACAAAGTGCAGTTTAAAAACCTTGGCTTTGTGGTAATTGATGAGCAACACCGTTTCGGTGTAGAGCAACGCGCAAAATTATGGCGTAAAAACAGTATCCCGCCGCATATTTTGGTGATGACGGCCACGCCAATCCCACGTACTTTGGCCATGACTTTGTATGGCGATTTGGATATTTCCATCATTGATGAATTGCCGGCCGGAAGAAAACCGATTGAAACAAAACACTTTTATGAAAACAGTCGCTTGCGTGTTTTTGGTTTTATGAAGCAAGAAATTGCCAAAGGAAGGCAGGTTTACGTGGTTTATCCGCTGATTAAAGAAAGTGAAAAGCTGGATTTAAAAAATTTGATGGATGGCATTGAAGTGATGTCGAGAGAATTTCCTTTGCCAGAATACCGGATCAGCATTGTCCATGGCCAGCTTTCGGCAGCAGACAAAGCGTTTGAAATGCAGCGTTTTGTAAAAGGCGAAACGCAAATTATGGTTGCCACAACAGTAATCGAAGTTGGCGTAAACGTGCCAAATGCTTCGGTGATGATTATTGAAAATGCAGAGCGGTTTGGCCTGTCGCAACTGCACCAACTACGCGGCAGGGTTGGCCGTGGTGCCGAACAATCGTACTGTATTTTGATGAGCAGCGAGAAATTATCCAAAGATGGGCGGACACGGTTGGAAACGATGGTGCGTACAAACGATGGTTTTGAAATAGCAGAAATTGATTTACAACTGCGTGGCCCGGGCAATATCGAAGGCAAGCAGCAAAGCGGTGTGCTGGATTTAAAAATAGCGAATCTGGTGGAAGACCAGCCAATTTTGCTCAAAGCACGGCAAGCGGTTGAAGCAATTTTTGAAGAAGACCCGCAATTGTTGCTGCCTAAAAACCAATTGCTGCAGCAACATTTCGCGCAAAAAAACGAAGGTTTAAGCTGGAACAAAATTTCCTGAGCCGTTTTACAAAACCTACACAAATTTTAACTTTGCTGATAAAGCTGTTTTTATGAAGTTCAAATTTCTACTTTCTTTTTTGCTTGGCAGTACATTGGCCGCATCTGCCCAAAACCCGGATTCGGTTTATCTCAGAAAAATTTTTGATGAAGAGTTGGTCAACGGCCAACCTTACCAAAACTTGCAATATTTATGCAAGCAAATTGGGCCGCGTTTAAGCGGATCTGCAAACGCACAAAAAGCGGTTGACTGGACAAAAAAATTGATGCAGCAATACGGTTTCGACCGCGTTTTTTTGCAGGAAGTGATGGTGCCACATTGGGTTCGGGGCGAAAAAGAGCAGGCAAAAATAGTATCGGGCAACCAGCAAGTTTCAGTTTCGGTAGTTGCGCTTGGCGGATCGGTAGCCACGCCAAAAGAAGGTTTAAAAGCGGAAGTGATTGAAGTGCAAGGCATCCAGGAATTAAAAACTTTGGGCGAAAAAGCAATAAAAGGCAAAATCGTTTTTTACAACCGTCCGTTCGATCCGCGTTTTATTGAAACGGGCGCCGCTTACGGTGCAGCAAGCGACCAGCGTTTTCGAGGCCCGGCAGAAGCAGCCAAATACGGCGCAATTGGCGTGATCGTCCGTTCGATGACAGAAATGATAGACGATTATCCGCATACCGGCGCAACGGCTTACGAAGAAGGCGGAAACAAAATCCCGGCAGCGGCCATTTCTACCAAAGGTGCAAATTTGTTGAGTTTAATGTTAAAGCAGCAAAAAGGCCTTCAGTTTTACCTTAAACAAAACTGCCAGACTTTGCCCGATGTGCTTTCTTATAATGTTGTTGGCGAAATGAAAGGAACGGAAAACCCGAACGAATTCATCACCGTTGGCGGACATTTGGATTCCTGGGATTTGGCCGAAGGCGCACACGACGACGGGACCGGCGTGATGCAATCGGTAGAAGTGCTGCGGATTTTTAAAGCTTTAGGTTATCGGCCTAAACATTCTATTCGCGCCGTGCTATTTATGAATGAGGAAAATGGCCACAAAGGCGGTTTAAAATATGCCGAGCTGGCGCAAAAAAACAACGAAAAACATTTGGCGGCCATCGAAACAGACGAAGGTGGGTTTACGCCACGCGGTTTTTCTTTCAGCGGTATTCAGTCAAACGTTTTACAAGGAATGATTAAAAACTGGAAACCGTTATTGGAACCTTATGAAGTAGAACGCTTGACCAAAGGCGGTGCCGGAACGGATATCGAACCGTTAAAAGAAACTAGGCCAAGCATCACTTTAATTGGTTTTCGGCCGGATTCGCAGCGTTATTTTGATATACACCACACCGCTAAAGACGTTTTCGAGAACGTAAACAAGCGCGAACTGGAGTTAGGCGCAGCCTCTATTGCAGCTTTAATTTACCTGATTGACCAGCATGGTTTAACATTTTAAAAAACAAAACCGAAGCAACGATGCTTCTTTTACCACATAAAATTTAGTGTCTGTGTCCGACGAAGATCACCAACCCGTAACCAAACCCGATCCATTTGCCGCGCTCCGTTTTAAGGAGTTCCGTTCTTACCTCGCCATGCGTTTCTTTTTAACGTTTGCCTACCAAATGCAGGCCGTTATTGTTGGCTACTACATTTACCAGTTAACAAAAAGCGCTTTGGCTTTAGGGATGATCGGTTTGGCCGAAGCCATTCCTTCCATCGGTATTGCTTTGTATGGCGGTTATGTGGCCGATAAATCGGAGAAAAAAGGTTTGTTGCTGATGATCTTTTCGGTGATGTGGGTTTGCTCCGGCATTATGCTGCTCGTAACACTGCCTACTGCACGAACTTATTTGAGTGCCCAACATATTGTAGTCGTCATTTATGCCATGATCTTTTTTATCGGCTTGGCGCGTGGTTTTTACGGACCAACGGCTTTTTCTGTAATGACGAGAATCATCCCACGCGAATTGTATCCCAATTCTTCTACCTGGAACAGTTCGGCTTATCAAACTGCCTCTGTTTTAGGTCCGCTGGCTGGAGGTTTGCTGTTTGATCATTTAGGTATCTCGGTTACTTTTTCTTTTGTGGTGGTTTTTATTACGACTGCTATTATTGCCATTATTACTTTAAAACGCCATCAACCAGAATTTGTGCCTAAAGAAAGCATTTACAAAAGTCTGTCCGAAGGCATTAGTTTTGTTTTTGGAAACCGAATGCTGCTGGGCGCATTAAGTTTAGACCTGTTCTCCGTATTTTTTGGCGGGGCCGTGGCTTTACTGCCGATTTTTGCCAACGATATTTTGAAAGTAGGCGCAGAAGGTTTTGGGTTGATGCGTGCCGCCGATTCTGTTGGCGCTGTTTTAACCATGCTGGCGATGACACGCATTTCTCCCATGGGAAAACCGTGGCGAAATTTGTTGGTTGCCGTTACCGGTTTTGGTATTTCGATTATCTGTTTCGGGCTTTCAAAAAACTTTTACTTGTCGCTTTTTTGCCTGTTTATGCTGGGTGCTTTTGATAGCGTGAGTGTTTTAATTCGCTCAACCATTATGCAGTTGCTCACTCCGGATCAGATGCGTGGCCGGGTTTCTGCCGTAAATTCCATGTTCATCGGTTCTTCTAACGAAATCGGTGCTTTCGAATCCGGCGTTACGGCACGTTTGATGGGAACAGTTACTTCGGTTATTTTTGGCGGAACCATGACTTTGATTGTGGTTTTGACTACTTTTTTTAGGACAAAAAAATTAGTGCCGATGCAATTGAGCGAAATAAATGCACCGGAAGTAGCAAAAGCTTAATGAGTTTTGTCATTCTGAAACGAAGGAAGGAATCTTCTGCAATGCAAAAGGTGCCATGCTTCTTTTACCACCTAAATTTATTGTTCTTGTTTAAAAGAAGACCTTCACTTCGTTTTGAGATGACAGCGTAGCCAATCAATACAGCAACCTAAATTTAATCGTGTGCTCAATCCCTTTAAGTTCTGTTAAAACCTGCGGATCGTAACCTGCATTTACATCGGTAATTACATAACCAATGCGCGGGTTGGTTACCAAAAATTCGCCAACGATATTGATTTCATGGCGGGCAAAAATAGCATTGATTTTGGCCAAAATTCCCGGAACGTTTTTATGGATATGGATTAACCGATGCGCATTATTCACACGCGGCGGCTGCAGATCTGGAAAGTTGACACTTGTATGCGTTTTGCCTTCGTTCATAAAATCCATCACCCGTTTCGGGATAAAATCGCTGTTGCGCGGGTTGTGTTTGATGTCATCAAAAATGATGATGCCTTTTTCGCAGGCAAAATCGCAGATGTTGCGGTTTGCTTTGCCAAAACAACCGATCACTTTCAGGCGTCCGGCTTTTTCTAATTGCTGTTCCGTTGGCTGCGTGTCTTCATCGCAAAACAAAATCCCGGCTTCCTGCAAATATTTGTCTTCAATTTTTGGGCGGATGCGGATGTTATAGCCTTCTTTTCCCAATTGTATTACGGCTTCGTCGGCAACATCGCCAACAACCAAACATTTAATGCGGTTTTTGGGATAAGAAATAGCGCGCGAAAACTTGTTGATGTACAAAAACTCATCAAAATTGGGCGTAACGTAATCGGCTTTTTCTACAATCGTTTTGCGTTCGATGTTCTCCGTAAATGCAAAAAACTTTTTAATCAGCCCAAATTCTTTCAATTGAAAATCCGAATGCCCGTCGCCGATGCCAAACAGTTCGCCCGGCAAATTAAGTTCGCGCAGCAGCTTAACCTTGCCGCCTTCCTGCGAAAGCGGGTTTTCTGGATCGTAGCCAATGATGTTTCCGCGTTCATCAAACACAAAAGTATTGGCATAAATATTTTCGGTTTTGATAAAATATTTGGTTACCACCGGCGTGATAAATTCTTTAAAGCCGCCCGAAACGATTAAAACTTCATCGCGGTGTTCTTTAAAAAAGTTGCGGTTGCGCGAAAAAGAAGCCGACACTTTTTTGCGCAAATGCTTCACCAATAAATCTAAATGAGCGCGGTTGGCCTGCAACAGCTTTACGCGTCTGGCCAGACTTTCCGTAAACGACAGGCGGCCTTCCATCGCTGCATTGGTCAAATCTTCAATCTGTTTGTATATTTTTTCCCGGTCGGGATGGTCTTTTAACGAAATACGGGCAAGTTCGTCAAGTGCTTCAACTTGGGTAAAAGTACTGTCGAAATCAATGATAAAATACTGGGGCATAAGGTAGGAGGTTTGGGGTTTTGGAAATTAGCTATCAGCTTTCGGCTTTCGGCAATCAGCTTCTGCCTTAAACCATGAACTATCAGCAATGAACTATGAACTATCAGCAATAAACTATTTGCCATCATGCTTCTTTTATCAGCCTAAAATTGGTGTCGGTTTTTTGTGCTCATCAACAGCTACGAAAGTAAACTCGCCGTGAATGGCGCGGTAACGCACATCTTCGTACATCTGCTCGACAAAAATTTCGACCATTACTTTCATGCTTGTGCGGCCAATATAAATTACGCGGCCAACTAGTTCCATAATCGTCCCAGCCGGAATCGGGACGGTGAAATTGATTTTATCCGAAGAAACCGTAACCAGCCTTTTGCGGCTGAAACGCGTGGCCGTTATGAAAGCTACTTCGTCCATCATCATCATGGCCGTGCCGCCAAAAAGCGTATCGTAATGGTTGGTGGTGTTGGGAAATACGGTTTTAAAAACACGCGTTACAGAATTTTCGATGCGTTCGTCCAAAGTCATCCGCAAAAGTAAATTTAATAGTTGAGTTTGTGTTTTTTCGGATTGATCGTTCAAAAAATACAATTAAACAAGTAACCGCATTTTTTTAATGCTTCTTTTATGCCTATATTTTTTAAGTTTGTTTTTACAATGTTTAAAAGTGTAGAAACTTTGCTGTTTTTTTGGGCGTAAAAGAAGTATGCAAACCACATCGAATAAAATTTGAAGAAGCACATAAACGTTATTAAAAAATATTATTATTGTATTGTTTTTTAAATGCCCGATCTCCATTGCCCTAATTGTAGCTGTTTACTAACCAATTACATTTGTTAATATTATTATTGTTGATAATATTGTAGTATAATTTTTTTAATTGTTACTAACGATACCTGTTTTGCAAAACATACTATGAATGATCGGATTCCTGACGCTCCACCTGTAATATTGCCGGTAACTGCTATTGATGAGTTAGCGCGTCCGCAATGGTCAGTCATGATACCGACTTACAATTGTATTGCATTTTTAGGCGATACGATAAAAAGTGTGCTTTCTCAAGACCCCGGCGAGGCGAAAATGCAGATAGAGGTGGTGGACGATTGCAGCACCGACGGCAATGTTGCTGCTTTGGTTGAAGCATTGGGAAAAGGAAGGATAAAATGTTTTAAGCAAAAACAAAACAGGGGCAGTTTACGGAATTTTGAAACCTGTTTAAACCGGGCAAACGGGCATTGGGTGCATCTGCTGCATGGAGACGACAATGTAGAACAGGGTTTTTACCAGGAAATAGAAAATTTGTTTTTGGCAAATCCCGATGCGGGCGCTGCTTTTACCAACTTTTCTTTTATTGACGGGCAAAGCAATAAATTAGATATTGATAATCCTATCTTGTTAAAAAAGCCGGGAATAATCAAAGATTTTCTGTTTAAAATAGCTGGCCGTCAGTTGATACAGCCTCCTGCAATTGTAGTAAAAAGAAGCGTTTACGAAACTATTGGCAGTTTTTATGCCGTACATTACGGCGAAGATTGGGAAATGTGGGCCAGGATTGCATCCCGTTTTCCGGTAGCTTACTCGCCCAAAAATTTGGCTCATTACCGCGTTGCTTACAACTCGGGGATTAGCCATGGCTCGTTTTTAAGCGGCCAAAATATCCATGATATTGTTAAAGTAGTTGATATCATCCAAGGTTACCTTCCGGTATCACACCAAGGAAAGCTTAAAAAAGAAGCGCTTATATATTATGCTATATTTTGTATCAAAGTGGCAAACAGTTTATTGTTGACTAATAAAGAGGCTGCTTTTTTGCAGGCAGAAGGGGCTTTTAGAATGCATAAAAATTTAAGGACTTATTATTGGATGTACCGCTTTTACCTCATGCATTTATTAAAGTTTAAGCAGGTACAAAAACTGGTTAAGTCAAGTATCTGATTCATTTTGCCGTTTCTTGTGTATAAATTTGATACACAATTTCTATTCAGCCGTACAAGTAGTTTTGATGCTTGCAGGATAAAACTACTTCATAATTTAAAAAAACATGTCTACAGTAATTAAAGTTGAAAATCTTTCAAAAGTTTACCGTTTAGGCGAGGTCGGAACAGGTACGATTTCACGTGACCTGGAACGATGGTTTGCAAAAGTACGTGGCAAAGAAGACCCTTTTTTAACGGTAGGAGAAGTAAACGACAGGACCAAAAAAGGCAGCAGCGATGTGGTTTGGAGCTTAAAGGACGTAAGTTTTGAGATTAAACATGGCGAAGCAGTTGGGATTATTGGCGGCAACGGTGCCGGAAAAAGTACTTTGTTAAAAATATTAAGCAGGGTAACCACTCCAACATCCGGTAATGTTAAAATAAAAGGTAAAATTGCCAGCTTACTGGAAGTTGGTACGGGCTTTCACCCTGAATTGACCGGAAGGGAAAACATATACTTAAACGGCGCAATTTTGGGGATGCGCAAAAAAGAAATTACAAAACGTTTTGATGAAATCGTAGATTTTGCAGGTGTAGAACGTTATATAGATACACCCGTAAAGCGATACTCATCAGGCATGTACGTCCGTTTGGCGTTTGCTGTTGCCGCGCATTTAGAAACAGACATTATGATTATTGATGAAGTTTTGGCGGTTGGGGATATCGAGTTCCAGAAAAAATGTTTGGGCAAGATGGGGCAGGTTTCAACCGAAGAAGGACGTACAATCCTGTTCGTTAGCCATAACATAAATGCAATCAATAAACTTTGTTCAAAAGCAATCTGGTTGGATAAAGGAAGGGTATATGCGCAAGGCGACGTAAAAGAAGTAGTTAACCATTACCTGGGCGCATTTCAAAAAAACTCGATAAATAAATACAAATATGATACGGTAAAAGAAGCACCCGGAAACGAGTTGATTAAAGTCCTTTCGGTCGAACTGGTGCCAGATTTGCTAAGTCCTTTAGAACCTATCACCGTTCGTACTGCCCTTACTGTTAAATTTAAATTTTATAATTTTAGTGATCAGATCAATTTATCAACAGACTTAACGCTTTATACTTTATTAGGAGAATGTATTTTTAGTATTCCAACACAACCTGTATTATCTGATAAAGGGGTCATCGAAGGGGAATGCACTATTCCTGCAAACTTTCTTAACGACGGCTCCTATTTTATTTCGCTTTTTTTTATGGAAAATACTTCTCATTTTCTATACAAATTTGATGCATGTCTTTTCTTTGAAGTGGCCGATTACCGCGAAAACGACAATAGGCTTTATAAATGGCCGGGGTTTGTCCGCCCGGTTTTGCCGTTCGTATTAAAGCCCGCTAACATACCTATTGACTTGTAAGGCAATAATTCTGTATTAAAAACCATAACTAACAACTTGTGCAAAGAATTCCTGATTCACCGCCTCAAATTGCACCTCTTTCGGGAGATTTAACACGGCCTTTTTGGTCTGTAATGATACCTGCCTACAATTGTTCTGTTTTTTTGCTGGATGCCATACAAAGTGTGTTAGTTCAAGACCCGGGGGAAAGCATGATGCAAATAGAAGTTGTTGACGATTGCAGCACAGATGCCGATGTTGAAGCGTTGGTAAAAAGTATTGGCAAAGGGCGTGTATTGTATTATCGGCAAGAAAAAAATGTAGGCAGCCTTCGCAATTTTGAAACTTGTATCAATCGTGCAAAAGGTTATCATATCCATTTGTTACATGGAGACGACCGTGTAAAAAAAGGCTATTACAAACGGATAAAAGAACTGTTTGACCGCTATCCTGAAGCTGGGGCAGCGTATAGTGCGTGGGATTATATTGATAATAATGGTACTATTTTAAGACCATCCAGAACAGAAGCACAAGAACCCGGGATTTTAAAAGATTGGTTATACAAGTTGGCAGAGCACGGCAGACTTCAATATGTTACCATATCTGTAAAGCGAGAAGTTTATGAGAAATTAGGCAGCTTTTATGCTGTTACGTACGGAGAAGACTGGGAAATGTGGGCTAGAATTGCTAAGTATTATCCTACAGCATACACACCCGAAATATTTGCAGAATATCGGGAGCATGATAGTTCGATCTCCAGGAATAGCTTTATAAGTGGTAAAAATATTCGGGATACGGCAAAAGTAATTTCTATAATTAGCAGCTATCTGCCAAAACAAGATCAGAAAAGGTTAAACACATTGGCCAGGAAGTATTATATTCATTGGGCATTAGATCATACCGTAGAACTTTGGCACCTTACCAGAAATAAAAGATTGGTTTATAACCAAATTAGGGAAATAATAAAAGTTTATGTAGATGAAACTGTTATTAAAAAAATAATTAAACTAAGTTTGCGGATATTAAAAGAAAATTAAAACCTATTTAAAATTTACTTGATAAGTTCTCCATGCTTCTTTTATCACCTAAAAATTGGCGAACATTTAGTTTTCATTTATTTAAATTGATACAAGCACGAATTTTTATAAAGTAAAAGAAGCATTAACATTTTCTTTTGTATAAATTTAAACAGGCTATTATATTTTGTTAATTTAACATCATGGTACTACCTTATACTATCAAGCATATTCAGTTAGATCAACTTAGTGAAAAAAATATCATTTCTAAGCTTGACGGAAGTAGTTACTATTTTTTTTGGTGGCGCCAAATTCCATTAGGGCATTTATTTGTTGAGCATCATAAAGTTTTTAACAATAGCGATGCCGATTATAAAATCTTGACTGTAATTGCGTCTACCGTTAATTTTTATAATGCAAAGCCTGAACTGACTGATGTTTACAGAAGGGCTTTTCTGGAAAAAGATTATGTTGGTTTTACTAAAACAATGGACGAAATATTTGGAACATATTCGTCCGAAAAAATCATTGCTGAAAATAAACTTGATATTTCAGTCATAATCTGCACGCGCAATAGAAGTACAGATTTGCAAGTATGTTTAGAAAGTTTGTTTAAACAAATTTGTATTCCTAAAGAAATTATTATAGTTGATAATGCACCTACAGATGATAGCACCTTAAAAGTAGTAGAAAAATTTAAAGGAGTTACCTACTGTAAAGAGCCAAAACCGGGTTTAAGTATAGCACGCAATACAGGGATACAAAAAGCACAATATCCTATTATTGCCTGGGTAGATGATGATGTCCAGGTACATCCGCTATGGGCCTACAGGGTTTGGGAAACTTTTTTGACACCCAGCATAACCGCAATGACAGGTTTAGTTATTGCTTCAAGTTTGGATACAGAAAGCCAGCAAATTTTTGAAAAATTCTGGAGCTTTAACCGCGGTTATCAAGACCATTTCTATGATAGTTTGTTTTATCATAATACATTGCCATTTGGGCCTAAGGCATCAGATATTGGTGCAGGTGCAAATATGGCTTTTAGGGCATCTGTTTTTAAAGAAAAAGGGGATTTTAACGAGCTTTTAGGGGCAGGGGCTTCTGGTTGTAGTGAAGACTCGGAAATGTGGTATAGAATAATAGCCGATAAAAGATTTACTATTCAATACAATCCTCGCTGTATTGTATATCACAAACACAGAAGAGAATTAAGCAGTTTAAACAAGCAATTATTTAGCTACATGCGTGGGCATGTTGTTGCCGTTTTAATACAGCAAACCCAAAATTCTGAAGCAGGATATCTCAAATATTTATATAAAGGTTTGCCCATATATTACTTACGCCTTTTTAAAAGTGGTTTTCCATTTTATTCTCATCGTTTTCGTACCTTGTTAAGCGAGTCTAAAGGGATCATATCAGGATTGAGATTTTATCACAAAAACAAAAAAAAGCTGCCAGTTATTAATGATAAATCAATCCAACTTTAAAGTATGCTTCAGCAACTTGTTTCTGTAATTATTCCATGCTATAATTATGGCAAGTACCTTGGAAAAGCTATAGAAAGTGTATTATCACAAAGTTACCGGCATATTGAAATTATTGTTGTAGATGATGGATCAACAGATCAAACAAAAGAAATTGTACAAAAGTATCATCCGGTAAAGTACATATATCAATCCAATTGTGGCGTTTCTGCCGCCCGAAATAATGGAATAAAAAATAGTATTGGAGAATTGATTGTGTTTTTGGATGCGGACGACTGGCTTTTACCTGATGCTCTTTTTATCAATATAAATTACTTAACACAAAATCCAGAAGCTGCTTTTGTGTCTGGCGGCCACGAATTATTTTATCAGCGCGAAAACAAAACCTGGGTAGTTCAAAAAGAAGTAACCGAAAATCATTATTGCCATTTGTTGGAAGGGAATTATATGGGTATGCCTGCTGTAGGAATGTACCAAAGATGGGTTTTTAATGAATTTCAATTTGATACCAATTTGCACTATTGCGAAGACTATGATTTATGTTTGCAAATTGCACGCAAGTATCCGGTTGTTCATCATACCGAGTTGATTGCGGTTTACAATTTTCATGAAGATAGTGTTTCCTCAAACCTGGTAGAAATGCTGAAATATGCTTTATTGGTATTGAATAAACAGAAAAATTTTATTTTAAATGAATCAGAAGAAGCATGTTTGCAAAAGGGTTTAAACAATTGGAAAGCTTATTATTCAGAAAAAATTTACAATAATCTTCTCTTTCAATTATATGATTCAAACTTACAAGTTAATAAAGAAGAGCTTGAAGCATTAAAGGAAAACGACCAAGAACTGTATTTTAAATTTATTGCCGAAAGCAAGTTTAATGATGGTGTAGATATTATTACAGAATCATAACTTACAAATAATTTGTTATCTCAAAGCCTGTCTAAACTTATACAAAAAAAATTACCAATGCTTCTTTTACCGTATAAAAATTGGTGTCCGCATTAATTTAAATAAACCCAAAATCAAATGTTTGCCCATTTTTAGGTGATAAAAGAAGCATTGATATCCTGTTAGTAAATTTTAAACAGGCTTTCAATATAAACAACTTTTTAAAATTGGATAATCTTACAACAAAAATTTATAACAGAAAGGAATTGCTAATTGCTGAAAATATTAAAGAAAACAACTTTGATATTTTAAGATTTTTATTGGCCACCATAGTTATTTACAGTCATTGCTATGTGCTTTGCTACGCTAAAGTAATTGACACAGAACCCGGAATGATTTTTACAAGAAATCAAATGGATTTAGGTGGAATTGCGGTAGATTTTTTCTTTGTAACCAGTGGTTTTTTAATATTTAGAAGTTTTGAATACAGCAGTACATTCGCATCATATTTGAAAAAAAGAATACGCAGAATTTGCCCTGCTTTTTTTATTGCCTTTATTTTAAGTGTTTTGTTTTTTGGGATGTTGGGCGCAACTGATCGTCATCATATAATTGGATCATGGACTAAATATTTTTTAAACTTGCAATATAAAAAGCAAACTATTATAAATATTTTAACACTGCGAAAACCTCCCTTGCAAAATACCTTCACCCTAAATCCTTTGCCTGGAATGATGAATGAACCGTTATGGTCTATTCAATATGAGTTTGTTTGCTATTTAATTGTGCCCTTGGCAGCCATGGCAAGCGTTTTTAAAAAGAAATGGATAGCCTTATTTTTATTCTTATTAAGTTATATTGTATTCTTTTTACAATTGAAATATCCCGAATTTTCCTTAGGGCTTTATACAAGCATATTTTACCGCTATCCAATTAATTTTTTTTCTGAAATCCTTGATTCTTATATTTTACCCAGGCTTTTTGTTTACTTTTTTTCTGGTGCTTGTTTTTACCTGTTTCGAAAACAAATTCTGCGAAAAAAAACATTGGTTGTATTAGCTGCAATTGCAATTGTTGTTTCTTGTATCGGTGTGCCTTTTATTAATTTAACATTGCCAATTGCCGGAAGTTACTTGTTTTTTTATATCACTTATCATCCAAACATTTGCTTTACAAACTTTGCCAAAAACGGAGATTTTTCTTATGGCATGTATCTTTATGCATGGCCGATACAGCAGTTATTTATGTATTTTTTAGGAAGGCATTTAGATCCGTACCGGTTATTTTTTTGTGTTTTTCCAGCGGTTTATTTTACAGCATTCTTGAGTTGGCATTGTTTGGAGAAATATTTTTTGAAACCAAGGGCAACGCACAAATATCCCGAAGTTGTATTGACTAATCCTTAAAAGCTTTAATCAAACAGAAGTTACTTAAAGCGATTTTGGTTACTTACAGCTATTATTGATCTTTTGTAGTCTAATATAAGTTGTCTTATTTTGATTATGTAATTATTGATATTTAAAGTTTTCCTTTAAGGTTAAAATTGGCTTTTCAACATACTTCCAAGATAACCGGCAAATGAAAAGCAGGATCCAAAAGTTTACAACAAAAAATAGCCAATGATAATAGCTATCGCTAAGGGTTATTGAAAACTTAAATAAAAATTTATTCCAAATATGAAATGCTAAATCAGAATATAGAATATGATACAAGTAAATACCATAACTTACTTTTCCGATATTTATAAGAAATCGGTTATCTAAAATCGAAAGAAGTATTGTTTTTTTGTTTCTAAAATTTAGAATATAAGTGATGATCCACACACCAAGAATTGAGTGGAAAAACCTGATTTGAACAATATGTGATATTTTTAAAAGGTTAAATATAATAATACCTACGCTTAATATTGCTGATACATTAATTATCATGTAGAACTTAGGTAAAAAGACTGGTTTATATACCACAATCCATGCAAGTAAGGCACCCATTCCTAAACAATCAAAACAAGTATTTAGTGGTAAATATCCAAAATTATAATCTTTAATAAACGACTGACTGACAATACCTGCGATAATGAAAAAAAGGATACAGTGAATTAAATATTTTGAGGGAAAATACAACATCAACAAAGGCCAAAACAAATAAAATTGCTCTTCTACGGCCAAAGACCAAAAATGAGGACTGGCTGTTGGCCAAGATTTTGTTGAATAAATAAAAAAGTTACTGGTATAAGTGATGTTTGAAATTAACTCACCGGTTGTAATACTTAAATTTAACTTATGGCGTAAAACAACCATCAAAAAAATAGTTAAATAATAGATAGGGAAAATTCTTAATACCCTTCTTATATAGTAACTTTTAAGAATAGTTGTTTTTGCTTTGACTAAGCTTTCTTCAACCTCGTTTCGATTCTTTAATAAAATCTGGGTGATAAGAAATCCACTTAAAACAAAAAAAATGTTTACCCCAAAAGGGCCTGTTTGAAATTTATTGATAAAGCTTTCTTTAGGAATCCAATGCCATATTATTACCAATAAAACAGCAATTGCCCGAACACTATCTAATTGTTTAATATATCCCATCAGGCTTATTTTAAGTTTAATTGTAAAAATGTAAATGTTTTGTGTAAATAGCAATTATGCAAGCATTTAAATCCTTGCAAATTATTTTAAGCTACTGTCCGCAGTTTATGTCGCAACATTATTTTTGATTAGGCATTACATTGAAAGTATTTTTTAAAATCAAAATAGAAATTGGTATTTAAAAGGTTTTTGAGTAATTATTTTAACCTTTCAATACTTCACAAATCGCTTTGAGCGTTTCCTTTACTGGCTTAAATTCAAAACCAATTGCTTCTTTTACCTTACAATTATCATAATCCTGAATGCGGCTGGCCGATTGGGCCGAAATTTTATCAACGCCCATTTTTTTGCCGGTAAAAAGAGTACCTAAAGCCGAGGCGCGCCAGGCCAGTTCCAGCATCCAGGGTTTGGCTTCAAAAGCTGGAGGTTTGATGCCGAAATAATGGGTCGTTTCCTCAAATAAACTTTTATAGCTCCAATTTTCGGCGTTGATGATAAAGCGTTCGTTGCTGATCTTGCTTTCCATCAAAAGGATCATTGTTTTGGCCACGTCTTCCACATCCACCAAACCACAACTACCGGAAGTGTAAAATTTTAAACCCTGGCGTACGGTTTCAAAAATTTGTCCGGTGCCTGCTGTACCAGCATTTTTGCCGATAATTAGAGATGGATTTACAATTACCGCATCCAAACCTTCAGCCATGCCGCGCCAAACTTCCATCTCGCTTTCGTACTTGGATATGGCGTAAGCGTTGTCTTTTGGCGTTTCTTCTAAGTGATGGTTTTCGTTGATCAATTCGCCGGGTTTTCCTTCGCCAACGGCAGCAATCGAACTGACATGTAACAGCCGGATCCCTTTTTCCATACAAAGGTTAACCAAATTGGCCGTGCCTTCCACGTTATTTTGGATGAGTTTTTTTTTGAGGGAAGGATCAAAAGAAACCAACGCAGCGCAATGGTAAACCTGTGTAACGCCTTGCAATGCTTCGTTTAGCGTATCAATTTCCAATAAATCAGCTTCCACCCAATCAATTTTAGATTGAAAAGGAAGCAGTATTTCCGGCACAACCGAACTTGCCCTTTTGGTACAGCGGATACTGTTTTTACCGGCTAAAATTAGTTGCCGGCAAACTTCCGACCCGAGAAAACCTGTTGCACCGGTAACTAAAACCATAGAAGTGTTTTGAAATTTTATTTGCAAGCAAACTTAACTATTCGTGTTTGATTAGGGATTTAAGCTTGATTAATTTCCTCTTCTTTCTTAAAAATACCAGATATTTGGCCGCGAATAATGCTACCGAATGTCTTTAATTGATTTTTTTACGCCTGTTGAGGCAAGTCGCTTGTTGCCCGAAAGTGCTGTTATAAAAGGCCGTTTGGGTACTTGCATCCAAATTTTTACTGAACATTTTCCTGATTTTGATACGCAGAAGCCTGATCTGGCTTTGATTGGCGTACAGGAAGACCGCAACGCTGATGGCAACATTGGTTGTGCGCTTGGGCCGGATTACATCCGCGAAAAGCTGTACCAATTGTATGAAGGCGGATACAAAACCAAAATTGCCGATTTGGGCAATATCCGGCGCGGCGAAAAGGTAACGGATACGTACATCGCCCTCAAAACAGTTGTTACCGAATTAATTAAAATAGACATTTTACCGATCATCATCGGCGGCAGCCAGGATTTAACTTACGCGCAGTATTTGGCTTACGAAGCGTTGGAGCAAAAGGTTGATTTGGTAATTGTTGATGCACATTTGGATATGGAAGACGATCCTTTTCCGGATCAAATTGAAACGACTTCTGCTTCTTACCTCAACAAAATTTTGATGCACGAGCCGGACATGTTGTTCAACTTCAGCAACCTGGGCTACCAAACGTATTTGGTAAACCAGGAACGCTTGCAAATGATGGACAAGCTGTTTTTTGATACGCACCGTTTAGGTAATTTAAGCGGAAAAATCCAATCTACAGAACCTATTATCCGCAATGCCAGCATGATTAGTTTTGATGTCGGCGCCATTCGTTCTTCGGATGCCGGGGCCAATTTTAACGCCGTTCCAAACGGTTTTTATGGAGAAGAAGCCTGCCAGATTTGCCGTTATGCGGGTTTTAACGATAAGCTAAGTTCGATCGGTTTTTACGAATTTAACCCGGCTTATGATAGCAACGGACAAACGGCGATGTTGCTTTCGCAGATGATCTGGTATTTTATTGACGGCTTTTACAACCGCAAAAAAGATTTCCCGCTTCACCCCAAATCACAATATTTGATCTATAAAACGAGTTTAAAGCATAAAGAACACGAGTTGGTTTTTGTAAAAAGTAAAAAGTCTGACCGTTGGTGGATGCAAATCCCATATCCAACGGCTGGTTCAAAAAACGAGCGGTTCCATTTGGTGCCTTGCCATTATGATGATTATTTGCTGGCCGTTTCCGGCGAAATGCCCGATTTGTGGTGGCGCACTTATCAAAAATTAGTGTAATGGTTTTACAATATGAAGATGCTTCTTTTATCACCCAAAAATTAGTGAAGAGTTTTAACCCGAAAGTTGAAAGGTATTTTTTTAAGCGGTTTTACTTTCGGTCTTTCCAACTTTATAATGATGCTTCTTTTATCACCTAAAAATTATTAAATGAAAAAAGTTTTGTTTTTTATGCTGGCCGCTTCGCCTTTTCTGGCCAATGCGCAAACCGGCAATTACGATGTAAAAGGTAAAATTGGTAAGCTAAGTGCGCCTGCAAAGGTTTATTTATTGCATCGGGAGAAAGATAAAAATGTAACCGATTCTGCTGTTTTGGCAAATGGTGCTTTCGAGTTTAAGGGAAATACAAACCTGCCAACACAAGCGCTTTTATTGCTCGACCATACCGGAATTGGCATTAACAGCTTAGGGCGCGATGCTGATGTAATGAATTTGTATCTTGAAAGTGGTAATATCTTGGTTGCCGGAACAGATTCTGCAAAAACAGCCAAAATCAGCGGATCAAAATTAAATGATGACAATGCAAAACTGGCCGCAGCTACAAAACCAGTGTTGGATAAAGCCGTGGTGTTGAACAATGAATACCAAAAAACACCGGAAGCTGACCGACCGAAACTGGTTGAAAAATACACAGTGCTGCAAAACGAACAAAAAGCAGTGCTAAAAAAGTTTATCCAGCAAAACCCGGCTTCTTTTGTAAGTCTGGATGCTTTGCGCTCTTTTGCTGGCCCGGCTCCGGATTATAGTGAAGTAATGCCTTTGTTTAACACTTTGACACCCGCTATTCAAAATTCAGAAAACGGAACAGCCTATAAAGCGGCTTTAGATCAATTAAAAGCCACTGCTGTTGGTTCTATCGCGCCGGATTTTACGCAAAACGATCCTGACGGCAAACCAGTTTCTTTGTCTTCCTTTAAAGGAAAATACGTATTGCTGGATTTTTGGGCTTCGTGGTGCCAGCCTTGCCGCCAGGAAAACCCGAATGTGGTTAAAGTTTACAATCAATATAAAACCAAAAACTTTACGGTTTTGGGCGTTTCTTTAGATCGGCCGAACGGAAAAGATGCCTGGTTAAAAGCCATTAAAGACGATGGTTTAACCTGGAACCACGTTTCCGATCTGCAATTTTGGAACAACCAAGTGGCTGCGCTTTACGGCGTTCGTTCTATCCCCGGAAATTTTTTGATTGACCCAACCGGAAAGATTGTTGCCCGGGATTTACGCGGCGAAGAGTTGGAACAAACCTTGGCGAAACTGCTGAAGTAATAAAAATATAGGGATAAAAGAAGCATCAGGTTTTGAATAAATTTGGATGCTTCTTTTTTATATTGATGCTTTTTTTACCCGGTAAAAATCATCATAACAAATCAAAGCCAATATCTTTCCGAAAAACCCGGCCGTCCCAATAAATGCGGGCAGCATCTAAAGTTGCTTGTTGTACGGCTTCAAACAACGTGTTTTGCAAACTGGTTATCGCCAAAACCCGTCCGCCAGCAGTTTTAACTTCCTCATTCTCCAGCTTCGTTCCGGCATGAAAAACAAAGGAGCCGCGTACATTTTCGATTCCAGTGATGGTTTTATCTTTTACATAATCGCCCGGATAACCGGCAGCAACACACATTACCGTTGCCGCAACCTGATCGGAAATTTTTAAGTTGATTTCGTCCAGTCTTTCTTCGGCAACGGCTTGTAAAATTTCTACCAAATCGTTTTCAATCCGGGGCAAAACGCTTTCCGTTTCCGGGTCGCCCATGCGGCAGTTGTACTCGATCACGTACGGTTCGCCGCCGCAATTCATCAAACCAATAAAAATAAAACCTTTGTACGGGATGTTTTCTCGCTTTAAACCTTCAATAGTTGGAATAACGATGCGTTCCTTAACTTTAGCCATAAAAGCAGCATTAGCAAACGGAACCGGAGAAACAGAACCCATTCCGCCGGTATTTAAACCGATATCGCCTTCGCCAATGCGTTTGTAATCTTTGGCTTCGGGCAAAATTTTGTAATTTTTTCCGTCGGTCAATACGAAAACGGAAAGTTCGATGCCTTGCAAAAACTGTTCGACCACCACTTTAGCGCTTGCTTGACCAAACTTGGCATCGCGGAGCATCGAGGTAAATTCCTGTTCCGCTTCTTCCCAACGGGTACAAATTAAAACGCCTTTTCCGGCTGCCAGTCCGTCGGCTTTTAAAACGATGGGCAAACCATGCGTAGCGAGATAAGCGCGGCCTTCTTCTAAAGTTTCTAACGTAAATGTTTTAGATGCAGCGGTCGGGATGCTGTTTTTAAACATAAATTCTTTAGAAAAATCTTTGCTGCCTTCTAACTGCGCGGCTTGCTTTTGCGGACCGATTATCGGAATATTTTTAAGCGATTCATCTGCCAGAAAAAAATCGTGGATACCGTTTACCAAAGGTTCTTCCGGCCCAACCAAAACCAAGGTGATACTGTTTTTATGCACTAAATTTTTGACCGCTTCAAAATCATTTACACTAATGTTGACATTTTGGCCATAAATTCCGGTCCCAGCATTGCCGGGCGCAATAAACAAGCGTTCGCATTTTGGGCTTTGCGATAACTTCCAGGCAAAAGCACTTTCTCTTCCGCCAGAACCAAGGAGCAGGATATTCATAAAGCCAAAGATAGAATTTGATTGTAGAAATGTTGATGGTTTTGTTGGTGTTACAATTTATACTTTGGATGAACAACACTTTGCGGGCCAGTAAAATCTTCATGGATTTTATCAACTATTGCATCAAAAAAATCCATGATTCTGGGATAAGTGTTAGTAGGCGCAACAAGTACAACAACTTTTAAGGGATAATTTTTAAAGTTTTGCTGAGAAGATAAATTATTATCAATCGTAATTAAAGCAGCAAAATTGTGATCGAGCATTAGCTTCAGCAATTCCCCATTTTGCTTGCCCAGCCACTGCATATCTCTGATCGTCCTGGTATCAAAGCCACGATCAATAAACCGATATTTTAGCTTTGTGGGCAAGTTTTCATCTAATAATAGTTTCATCTAAAATGCTCTCCGGAAATTCAAAATGACTGGCGCCCCAGGCAATCACACCTTCTGCCTGTTCCAAACTTACACTTGGAAAATCTTCTAAAAATTCATTAATAGAAATTCCTTCTTTCAGATGCCAAAACAAGCTTTGCACAGGTACACGCGTTCCTTTAAACACTGGTTTTCCAAATTGGATGTTTGGATCAACATTGATAAAATCTGAAAGCTTCTCCATAGTTACAAATATAATAATATGTTCAGCAAAGATTCGTCTTTATACTAATCGCGCCGCAGCCGGCTTAAAGCAAAAAAAATAGTGGTAAAAGAAGCATTTACAATTCGTACCAGGCTATTCTGTTGAAGCATACGGTTTTTCAATCAAAATCCGTAATTTTACCTGCCATTATGGCTTCGGTTACCGCTGGCGTAATTGTTGCAAATGGAGTTTTTTATCTTAGAAAGATTACAGCATGTTGGGATTTATCAGTAAACTTTTCGGCAATAAATCGGAAAGAGATGTTAAAGGTGTACAGCCTTTAGTAGAAAAAATAAAAGCAGAGTTTGCAAAGCTGGAACAGATCAGCAATGATGAACTGCGCGCCAAAACTTTAGATTTTAAAGCACGCATTGCATCTGCCCTAGAAAAAACAGACGCGCAAATAAAAGCCGCTAAAGACGAAGCAGAAAACGATCTGTCTTTAGAAGTGAACCGCAAAGTAGAACTTTACACAGAGATTGACAAGCTGGAAAAAGACCGTAACAAAGAACTGGAAGTGGTTTTGATGGAAATTTTGCCGGAAGCTTTTGCCGTGGTAAAAGAAACCGCGCGCCGCCTGGCCAACAACAAAACACTGGAAGTTACCGCAACAGATTTTGACCAGGAACTGGCGGCTTTTAAAAAGAATGTTGTGGTTTCGGGCAATAAAGCAATCCACCATAATACCTGGATGGCCGCCGGAAATGAAGTTACCTGGAATATGGTACATTACGATGTGCAATTGATTGGCGGTATCGTTTTACATGAGGGAAAAATTGCCGAAATGGCAACAGGTGAGGGTAAAACCTTAGTTGCTACCTTGCCGGCTTACTTAAACGCATTGGCCGGACAAGGTGTACATATTGTAACGGTAAACGATTACCTGGCTCGCCGCGATAGCGAATGGATGGGGCCGTTGTACGAGTTTCATGGTTTATCGGTAGATTGTATTGACCGGCACGAACCGAATTCGGAAGAACGCCGCAATGCTTACCTGGCCGATATTACCTTCGGTACAAACAATGAGTTTGGTTTTGACTATTTGCGTGACAATATGACACGCAGCCCGGAAGAATTGGTGCAGCGCAAATTGCATTATGCCATGGTGGATGAGGTGGATTCGGTTTTGATTGATGATGCCCGTACGCCGTTGATTATTTCCGGCCCGATTCCGCGTGGCGACGAACACGAATTTTATGAGCTGAAACCTCGCATTGAACGTTTGGTAAATGCACAAAAAAGCCTGGTAAATACTAAATTAAACGAAGCTAAAAAGCAAATTGCCGAAGGCAAAACCGGTGTGGACGAAGGTGGTTTGGCCTTGTTGCGCGCCCATCGTGGTTTGCCAAAAAGCAAAGCGTTGATTAAGTTTTTGAGTGAGCAAGGCATTAAAACAGTGCTTAACAAAACCGAAAACTACTACATGCAGGACCAGAATAAAGAAATGCCGCATGTAGATACCGAGCTGTTTTTTGTAATTGACGAGAAAAACAACCAGGTAGAACTGACGGAAAAAGGTATCGAACTGATTACCACTTCCGGCGAAGACCCACACTTTTTTGTGATGCCGGACGTAGGGACAGAAGTTGCCGAAATCGAAAAATCAAGCTTATCCGGCGAAGAAAAAGTAGCGAAAAAAGATGAGCTGATGCGAGATTTCTCCATCAAATCAGAACGTATCCATTCGGTCAATCAATTGCTTAAAGCTTATACTTTGTTTGAGCGTGATACCGAATACATTCTGGACGATGGCAAAGTAAAAATTGTAGATGAGCAAACCGGCCGTGTGCTGGATGGCCGTCGTTATTCGGATGGTTTGCACCAAGCTATCGAAGCCAAAGAAAACGTGAAAGTGGAAGATGCTTCGCAAACTTTTGCTACCGTTACGCTGCAAAACTACTTCCGGATGTACCACAAATTGTGCGGTATGACGGGTACTGCCGTTACAGAAGCTGGTGAATTCTGGGAAATTTACAAGTTGGATGTAGTTGAAATTCCTACCAATACACCTGCAAGTCGGGAAGACCGTCAGGATTTGGTGTATCGCACGATGCGCGAAAAATACAACGCCGTTGCTGATGAAATTGTGAATTTAACTCAAGCTGGAAGGCCGGTTTTGGTGGGTACAACTTCGGTAGAAATTTCTGAATTGTTAAGCCGGATGTTGAAACTGCGCGGTATCAAACACAATGTTTTGAACGCAAAAATGCACCAACGGGAAGCGGAAATTGTAGCCGAGGCAGGTAAAAGAAGCACCGTTACGATTGCCACCAACATGGCTGGCCGCGGTACGGATATTAAACTGGGCGAAGGCGTAAAAGAAGTTGGCGGTTTGGCCATTGTGGGTACAGAACGCCATGAATCCCGCCGGGTTGACAGGCAATTGCGCGGTCGTTCCGGTCGTCAGGGCGATCCGGGTTCTTCCCAGTTTTTTGTATCGCTGGAAGATGATTTGATGCGTTTATTCGGTTCAGAGCGAATTTCTGGCCTGATGGTTCGGATGGGAATTGAAGATGGTGAAGTAATTCAGCATTCCATGATCACTAAATCCATTGAACGTGCGCAGAAAAAAGTAGAAGAGAACAACTTTGGCATCCGTAAGCGTTTGTTGGAATACGATGACGTGATGAACTCGCAGCGTACCGTCATTTATACACGCCGTAAAAATGCTTTGTTTGGCGAACGGTTGGATGTGGATTTAAACAATACCATTTTTGATGTAACAGAAGATGTAGTTACCGAATTTAAAGACGCGAACAACTACGAAGGTTTCCAACTGGAAATGATTCGTTTGTTTTCGGTAGATACTGCAATCACCCATGATGATTTCGCAGCTAAAACAACGCCTGTTTTGGTAGAAACTGCTTTCCACGAAATTAACGAATATTACAAACGCAAATCAGAAGCGATAGCCAAACAAGCTTATCCGGTTTTAAAAGACGTTTACGATACGCGCGGTAACATGATCGAAAATATCATTGTTCCGTTTACTGATGGCGTTCACGGTATCCAAATCGCCGTTCCATTGCAAAAAGCGGTGGAAAATGAAGGGCATGAAGTGGTTAAATCGTTCGAGAAAAACGTGGTTTTAACCTTTATTGACGATGCTTGGAAAGAGCATTTGCGCGAAATGGACGAGCTGAAGCAATCGGTACAAAACGCAGTTTACGAGCAAAAAGACCCGTTGTTGGTTTACAAGTTTGAAGCGTTTGAGTTGTTCCGTCAGATGCTTTCTAACGTTAACAAAGAAATTGTAAGTTTCTTGTTTAAGGGAGGCATTCCGGTTCAGCAACAACCGGAAGAAATCCGCGAAGCAAGGCCGGAACCAAAATTGGATTTGCGCCAAATGCGTACCACCAAACCGCAATTGGTTCACGAAACCAACGGCGTGCCGGACGAAGACACGCGCGAACTGCAAAAACCAACGCCGGTTAAAGTAGAGCAAAAGATTGGCCGTAACGATCCTTGCCCTTGCGGAAGCGGCAAAAAATATAAAAATTGTCATGGTGTTGGCATGGCCTAATGGCTTTCCAAACAAAACCTAACCACACATGGCTCACTTAAATTTATGTGCTAAAAAAAGCATCCGGCTGTTATTGGCCTGGATGCTTTTTTTATCGGTACTTTTTTGTGCTGAAATTTCTTCGGCACAAACACAAACACGCGGTGAGGTTGAAGTGATTAAAGACCCGCGGATTGATACCTTGATTGCGCACCGTTTGCTGGCTACGAAATCTCCCGCAGGAAAAACGGTAAATGGTGCTGCTTATGGTTTCCGCGTTCAGTTTTTTATCAGTTCTGACCGGAACGAAATCTACGCTAAACAAGCGGCTTTTAATCAAATGTACCCTGATTTAAGGACTTATATCGTTTACCAGGAACCAAATTATAAGATCAAGGCCGGCGATTTCCGTTCGAGGTTAGAGGCACAAAAACTGATGCACGATTTGCGGACACAGTTTCCAACTTTGTTTCTGGTTTCCGAAAAAATCAACCCGCTAAAACTGGATACCACGCCCGATGATAAAAATTAAAATACAGGAACTTGCCCAAAATATTCATCAGGAAGTAATTGCTAACCGCAGGCATTTGCACCAAAATCCTGAGCTGTCTTTTCACGAAGAAAATACTTATCAGTTTGTTGCTTCTAAATTAAAAAAGCTTGGGATTTCTTTTGAAAGAATGGCTGGAAACGGTTTAGTTGCTTTGTTAAAAGGCGAAAAACCTTCTGAAAAAGTAGTTGCTTTGCGCGGCGATATGGATGCTTTGCCCATTGTTGAAGCAAACGATGTTCCTTATAAATCGCAAAACCCGGGCGTAATGCATGCTTGCGGACACGATGTGCATACGTCGTCATTATTGGGAACGGCACAAATTTTAAACCAAATCAAAAGTGAATTTGGCGGAACGGTCAAGTTTATTTTTCAGCCTGCGGAAGAAAAATTGCCCGGCGGTGCCAGTTTGATGATTAAAGAAGGCGTGCTGGAAAACCCGAAACCACAAGCCGTTATCGGGCAGCATGTAATGCCTTTGATTGATGCCGGAAAAGTAGGTTTTCGTTCCGGAAAATACATGGCTTCTACCGATGAATTGTATGTTACCGTGAAAGGAAAAGGCGGACACGGTGCGCAGCCGCAGCAAAATATTGATCCTGTCATTATTACCGCACATATTTTAACCGCTTTGCAACAAGTGGTTAGCCGTTTTGCCGATCCGAAATCGCCTTCGGTTTTATCTTTTGGGAAAGTAATTGCAAACGGTGCAACAAACGTTATCCCGAACGAAGTTTACCTGGAAGGGACTTTCCGAACCATGGATGAAAAATGGCGTGAAGAAGCACATATCAAAATGAAAAAAATGGCCGAAGGCATGGCCGAAAGCATGGGCGGAAGCTGTGATTTTGAGATCAGGAAAGGTTATCCATTTTTAATCAACGAAGAAAAACTGACGGCCCGTATACGTGGTTTTGCCGAAGATTATTTGGGAAAAGAAAACGTTTTGGATTTGGATATCTGGATGGCTGCCGAAGATTTCGCCTATTATTCGCAAGTTGCCGATGCCTGCTTTTATCGTTTAGGAACGCGGAATGAAGAACGCGGCATCACTTCTTCCGTCCACACACCAACTTTTGATGTGGACGAAAGTGCCTTAGAATTAAGCACAGGTTTGATGGCGTATATGGCTTTGAAAGAACTGGGCAACTGATGCTTCTTTTACCGGCATAAAATTGGTATTGTCCTTTCGACCGAAGGGAGAAATCTTCTTTCCAAGTTTACAAGCTTAATCGCTTTGAAGAAGATTTCTCACTACGTTTCGAAATGACAATACCACTTGTCTTCTTGAGCCTTGTCGAACCCTATTTCTGTTTAAATCCTTTACTTTTACAGCCACTATTGAATTGAAGATGAAAAAAGCTTTTGTGCTGTTGCTGCTGTCGTTGTGCTTTTCAGGCTCGTTCTCCCAAAAGATCAACAGGTTTAACCCCGATAGTTTACAAACGGTTGTGGTAGATTCGGCCGTTGCAAATATCCGGGCAAGAGGCGGTTTGTATGTGCAGGATTTTATTGACCAGATTTTGCGCGATACCAGCTTTTATGAAGCTTTCCGCAACATGAAAAAGTATGCTTTTACCGCCGAAAACCGAGTTTACACGTATGATAAAAATGACAAGGTTGAAGGTAAAATCTACCGGAAACTGAAGCACAGCAATACAACTTCGGGACACAAAATCCAATATTTGGCCAAGGCCGACAGTGGTAAAATATACAAGCGCAACGGCAAATACGAGTTGTACACCACAGAAATGTTTGATTACATTTTTATGAATGCCTACAACACCGATTTTGTAAAAGGCGGCGATTCGCAAAACGCTGGCGGGAAAAATGAATCGTATAAAAGTAAGCTAAAAACGTTGATTTTTAGTCCGGGAAGGCCGGTAAGCGGCATCCCTTTTATCAGCAAAAAAACCGAAATCTTTTCGCCCGAAATGAAGCCTTATTACCGCTACGAGTTTGCACGCGGCACTTATTTGGATTCGATCCCGGTTTACCGTTTCAAAATCATCCAAAAGGCAAACCTGAGAGACGACCAGAAAGATGAAGTGATGATTAAGGAACTGACCACGATTTTTGACCGGCGCGATTTCCAGATTTTAGGCCGGTACGTGGACATGAAATTCAAAAACTTTGTGATGGATTTTAACGTGCAAATGGACATCGAACTCAACCATTTTGGTGGAGAATTGTTGCCAACCAAAATTAGTTACCAGGGAAATTGGGACGTGCCTTTTCACAAAGAAGAACGCGCCAGTTTTTTGGTGCTGCACAAAGATTACAAAGAAGAAAAGTAATTTTTCAACTCAAAGTTTTCTCCATCAGCCAGTCTTGCTGCACATCGTTTCCCAACTTAAAATCATGGGCACCGGTTTTTGCAAATCCCCATTTTAAATAAAAATCAATGGCTTTTTGGTTGTGTTCCCAAACGCCCAGCCACAATTTTTGAGCCTGGTTTTTTACGGCGAAATCAACAGCAAAAGCCATTAAAGCCGCGCCAATTTTTTGACTGTGATATGCTTTTGAAACATACAAACGCGAAATTTCTACCAATTTTATGCCGGTAAAAGAAGCATCAGCAATAATCACTTTGATACAACCAACCGGCATACTGTTTTTAATGGCATAAAAACAGTATATGTTCGAAGTGCTTAATTCTTCCTCGATTTTTTTTAGGTTGAAAGCTTCCGTCAAATAAGTTTCCATATCCTGCGGATCGTTAAATTCAGCAAAAGTTTCAGCAAACAACTCGGAGCTAAACTTAGCGAAGTGCGCCGCTTCTTCCGGTTCTATTCTTCGAATGCTGATTTCTGGATTCATTCTACCGCTTTTTCTACCCTCAACCTTTCACCTCGCCTAAAACTCCGCGTTTTTTGGAAACCTTGGAAAAGGAATTACATCACGAATGTTTGTCATACCGGTTACAAAAAGCACCAAACGCTCGAAACCTAAACCAAAACCGGCATGTTCGCAGGCACCAAAACGGCGTGTATCCAAATACCAATCCAATTCTTCTTTTGAGATGTTCATTTCGTCCATGCGCTGTGTTAATTTGTCCAAACGTTCTTCCCGCTGGCTTCCGCCAACCATTTCGCCAATGCCCGGAAATAAAATATCCATCGCCCTAACTGTTTTTCGTCCTTCGACATCCGGTTCGTTTTGGCGCATGTAAAATGCTTTGATTGCCGCCGGATAATCCGTTAAAATAACCGGTTTTTTAAAATGCTTTTCTACCAAAAAACGTTCGTGTTCCGATTGCAGGTCCGCGCCCCAGCCTTCAATCAAATAAGTAAATTTCTTCTTTTTGTTCGGGGTTGATTCTTTTAAAATCTCAATCGCTTCGGTGTAAGTCAAACGTTCAAAATCATTTTCCAAACAAAAGTTCAGTTTTTCCAGCAAGCCCAATTCCTGGCGTTCCTGCTGCGGTTTTTGCTTTTCTTCTTCGGCCAAACGCTGCGCTAAAAACTCCAGATCGTCGGCGTTTTTGGCCAATGCTTCTTTTATCACGTATTTTAACAGGTCCTCGGCC
>NZ_CALMAT010000033.1:0-2778 GCF_937859865.1 uncultured Mucilaginibacter sp. | reverse complement strand
GGTTCATGTTATCTTCCAGATCGTAAAAAGCCATTTCCGGCTCAATCATCCAAAACTCCGCTAAATGTCGTGTGGTGTTAGAATTTTCGGCACGAAAAGTTGGGCCGAAAGTATAAACATCGCTTAAAGCCATTGCGCCTAACTCGGCTTCCAATTGGCCGGAAACCGTTAAATTGGTTGCTTTTCCAAAAAAATCTTCCTTGTAATCAATCTCGTTCTGATCTGTCTTCGGAACATTATTTAGATCAAAATTGGTAACGTGGAAAGTTTCGCCCGCGCCTTCCGCATCCGAAGCCGTTATGATTGGTGTTTGCAAATTTACAAACCCGCGTTCCTGAAAAAACTGATGAACGGCAAAAGCCAGCGTGTTACGCACCCTAAAAACAGCAGCAAAAGTATTGGTGCGAAAACGTAAATGTGCAATCTCGCGCAAAAACTCCAAGCTGTGTTTTTTGGGCTGAAGCGGATATTTTTCCGGGTCAGAATCGCCCAAAATTTCGATTGATGCTGCTTTTACCTCTACTTTTTGTCCTTTTCCCAGCGAAGCAACTACTTGTCCGGTTACGCTGATGGCCGCGCCGGTTGTTAAACGTTTAAGCAAAGTTGGATCTGTATTTTCAAAATCAACCACAACTTGCAGGTTTTGATTGGTTGAGCCATCGTTTAAAGCAATAAACTGGTTGTTGCGAAAGGTGCGCACCCAGCCTTTTACCGTAGTTTCAAATCCGGTTTCTCCGCTTTGCAAAAGCGCCTTGATTTTTGTTCGTTGGCTCATTTTAAAATACTTTTTTTGAGCGGCGAAAATACGATAAATTAAGCACACGTTGGTTTTGGAATTGAATTTTGGGCGGGCAGGAAAACCGTAAAGCAAATTGCAATCAATTTAAACAAAAGGATTTTGCCGCGGTTAGCCATTAAGAACAATCAACCCTAAACTATTCATCATGAAAAACCAACAAAATTATAGAACAACATTAGCAGCAGGAAAACCCAAACTTTATGTTTTGATGGGCCTGTTAACATTGGCGAGCATGTTTTTCGCTTGCAACAACAATTCCAGCAAAGCCAAACCAGATTTACAAAACGATACTTCCAGTGCGGTAACCAAACGTGTAGATACAGTTGCAGCGGATTCGGGAACCAAACAACCATAATTGTTTTTCCAATTTTTAGGTGATAAAAAGAGTTGTCCTGGTATTCGGGGCGGCTCTTTTTTTGTTGCTTCGGATGTAGAAAAGCAGAAAAAAAATATTTATTCTGAAAATATCCTTCAAATTAAATACTTTTAATTAACCAACAACGGCATCAAATGGAAACCAACCTTTACCTTCCAACAGATTATTCCGCAGAAAAAACGGAAACGTTAAGCACCGTTTCTGCAGTCCAGCCTTACGTTTACGCCTGCGTTTTTTCATCATTGTGCATCGTAACCGGTTTAATTTGGGATATTTCCTGGCATATGAGCATTGGCCGCGATGGGCTTTTTGCGCCGCCGCATTTGGTGATTTACATCGGCGCCGTGGTTTCCGGTTTGTTTTCGGGCTTTCAGGTTTTAAAAACATCTTTCTTCAGCAACCCGGCAGAAAAGGCAAAAGCGGTAAAATTCTGGGGGATTTTTTACGGATCGCTGGGCGCGCTTTTTTGTATTTGGGGCGCTATCGCGATGCTTACTTCCGCGCCTTTTGACGATTGGTGGCACAACACTTACGGTTTGGATGTTACCATTCTTTCGCCGCCGCACACGTTGCTGGCCATTGGTATGATGATGATCCAGTTTGGCACTTTGATTGCCGTGATTGCCAGCACCAACCACCTCCGCGAAAATCAATCTAAAACCATCCATAACTGGCTTTTTGCCATAGCTTCCGGCTTGTTGCTTACCACTTTTTTTACGCTTTTTTCCGAATTTTTGGGGAAGCACCGCATGCATAAAGCTTTGTTTTACCAAATCGGCTGCCTGCTTTTTCCGCTTTATTTAATTACGGTTGCGCGCGCTTCTAAAATGAAATGGGCCGCCACCGCAACTGCTGCCGTTTACACGCTGCAATTGTTATTGATGCTGTGGGTTTTACCCTTGTTTCCAGCATCGCCGCGGCTTGGCCCCGTTTTAAACCACATTGACCATTACCAGGCTTTTGATTTTCCGCTGCTCGTCATCTTCCCGGCCATGATGATAGATTGGCTGTTCCTTCAGCTTCACACCAAAAAAGGATGGGTAAAAACAGTATCGGCGGCTTTGGCTTTTCTGGCCGTTTTCTTTGTGGTGCAATGGTTTTTCGGCACGTTTCTGCATACCTCGGTTTTGGCACGCAGTTGGTTTTTCGGCGGAACTTCCTGGTATTTCGGCTCCGACCCAAACTATCAATACCGTTATTCCTTTCGGCCCGAAAATGTAGATACGGGTTTTACGTTGATAAAAGGCTTGATGGTTGCGGCCGTAATTGCCCTGATTTCTGGCACAATTGGTTATAAATGGGGAAGTTGGATGCGAAAAGTACAAAGATGAAGGCGATAAAAACAGTATTAATTTTGATTTTGCTAAGCATCGGCCAAATCACTTTTGCACACGTTGGCAGCCCGGGCGTGATTTACGAAGGGAAAGCCGGGCCGTACAACGTTATCGTAAACATCAACCCGCCGGACGTGATTCCCGGAACGGCCAATGTTTCGGTTTATATTGAAAATTATGCGGTAAAAACAGTATCGGTGCAACCGGTTTACTGGTACGCCGGCGACAAAGGTTCGCCCAAAGCAGACGAAGGTTTGCCGGTAAAAGGG
>NZ_CALMAT010000032.1:23418-29271 GCF_937859865.1 uncultured Mucilaginibacter sp. | reverse complement strand
TCCTTGTTCAGTTTTGCTTTGATGAAATAAACCGCCGCGCCCGTAACAATCGCAATTAAACCGCCGTCAACCATCTTTATTCCGGTAGAAATTAAAATCCCAAACCACATTAAAATTGCCAGATAAACCGGCCACGGGAAGAAAGGCATTTTGTAAGGAAAGTCTTTCGCACTTCTTACTTTTTTAAGCAGAATCAAGCCGACAGCCTGCGCGATAAACTGGATTAAAATGCGCATGGCCAGTATCGCGCTGATGACGTCGCTCAGCTTAAACAGCAAACTGAAAACAAAGGCAACCCCGCCCAAAAACAATAAAGAAACGTAAGGGAACTTTCCGGTGGGATGCAATTTGGCAAACACTTTAAAAAACGCACCATCGGCAGCGGCGGCATATGGAATGCGACTGTAACCCAAAGTCGCCGAAAAAACGGATGCAAAAGCAACAACTAAAACCAAACACGTTACAATTTTGGCGGCAGTTGGTCCGGCCAGTTGCTGCATAAAAACGCTGATCACAAACTGACTGTCTTTAGCGATGTGCCAGGGAATTACGCTGACCACGCTGATGTTCATCATCAAATATAAAACCGCAATCCCGGCAATGGAAAGAAACATGCTGCGCGGGATATTTTTGGAAGGATCAATGATTTCGCCGCCCAAATGGCAAACGTTGTAATAACCCAAATAGCTATACACGCTTTTTACACTGGCAAAACCGATAGCCGTAACAAAAGCATAATTTAAGGTGATACCGTCATTTACTTCACGAATGGGCTGCAAAAAGTTGCCATGCGCCAATCCGCCTCCAATAATCCAAAACAACGTTAAGATAACTGCGCCCCAAAGCAACACGCTGATTTTGCCAATGTCTTCAATTTTTTGATACAACAAAGCGACAATACAAATAACAATTCCGCCGCTCATCATTTTAGATTCTATCGGTGTTAGTGGCAACAAGTACGAAAAATAAGCTGCAAAACCGATGGCTGCCGAAGCAATAACCAGCGGTGCCTGAATCATGGTTTGCCACACAAACAAAAAACTCATCAATCGGCCCAAACTATTTTTGCCGTAGGTTTCTTTCAGAAAATTGTAGGAACCGCCGGCCATCGGGAAAGCGGCGCCCAGTTCGCTCCAAACCATCGCATCAACCATGGATAATACAGCCCCGGCAAGCCAGGCATACAAAAAGTACGGGCCGTTCATCATGCCGATAACCATGGGCAAAGTGATAAACGGGCCAATGCCAACCATATCCGTCATGTTGATTGCAGTAGCTTGTACCAACCCGAGCCGCCTTTCCTGCTTTATTTCAGACATAGATGTTGGTTTTTCATTTGATTATGGCTTTAGGTTTTTATCTTATTAAGGTTGATCAACGGTTGGACAAATTAGGTATTAATTCTGTAATCACTGATTGGTTAGTCCAAATCAATTCATTTTTGCGGATGTTACATTTTGATATTGATTAACTTCGAAAACAAATCAACCTAAAACCAATGAAAACAGAAAAAGAAAAAATGCTGGCCGGAGAATATTATTTGGCCAACGATGAATTATTGGTTGAGGAGCGGACGCGGTGCAAGCAGTTGCTCAAAAAGTTGAATGTGGAAGAGTTTGTGGTAACCGATAAGGCAAAAGCAATTTTGGCGCAATTGATCCCAAACGCGGGCAGCAGCTTGTACATCGAACCGCCTTTTCATTGCGATTATGGTTATAATTTAATTTGCGGCGAAAACGTTTATTTCAATGTGAATTGTGTGGTTTTAGATGTGATGCCGGTAACTTTGGGCAACAATGTTTTTTGCGCGCCGGGCGTACAAATTTACACGGCAACGCATCCGTTGGAAGCGGTTTTAAGGCGAACGAAAGAAAATGCAAAACCGGTAACTATTGGTGATGACTGCTGGATTGGCGGTGGTGCGATCATTTGCCCGGGTGTTAACATTGGCAACCGATGTGTGATTGGTGCGGGAGCCGTGGTTACCAAAGATATTCCGGATGATTCATTGGCAGTTGGCAATCCGGCAAAAGTCATCCGCAAAATAAATTCTTAACGATTTATTTCAGATGAACCTGCGCCTGCTCGATCTGCTGCTTACTTTGTTCCACCTGCTGGTTATCGGTTTCAATCTTTTCGGTTGGATTTGGAGACCTACGAGAAAACTACACCTCATCTGCATTTTGGTTACGGCATTGTGTTGGTTTGGATTAGGCATTTGGTATGGCATCGGTTATTGCCCTATGACCGATTATCAGTGGCACATCAAAGAACTGCGTGGCGAGCAAAACCTGCCTAATTCTTTTATTAAATATATGGTTGATGCCATTTTCGGCAGTAATATCAATGCAACTTTGATTGATGTTTTAACCGGCCTTGGCTTTTTTCTGGCTGCTTTGCTTTCGGTTTATGTTAATTTTTTCAGGAAAATTGATGCTTCTTTTAGCACTAAATAATTGGTATCAAAGCTAAAATCAACAACACTAATTTTTGCATGATAAAAACAGCATGGCTTAAAACAGCTTGTTAAAACACTGCAAAACAATTAATTTTAAAAATAGTGGGCACGAAGTGCCGGATATTCCACTCCTTTTATATTATTTACTTATTACCCAATTTTCTACAAAACCAACTGCTACATTTGCTTCCGGTTACTTAAGTTTAATTTCCTCTTGTTGAGGCCGGTTAAAATTTGAAGTACATTTTGTTAAACAAAAAAAGCATGAGCTTGAAAAAAAACTGCCACCTGATTTTACTTTTTACCCTGACTTGCTTTTCTGCTTTTGCCCGGCCAGATACCACCAAAAGCATTCGCGATACTTCTTTTACCGGCATAAAATCATCGCCCAAAACCATTGCCAGCGGTTTTAAACCCTTCATCATTCCTACCGTTTTGATTGGTTATGGTGCGCTTGCTTTGGAAGTTACGCCGCTCAAAAACTTAAACCATTCTATCCAACACAGTATCGTAACCAATAACCCTAATTTTTCTACGCATGTAGATGATTATTTGTGGATTGTGCCGACAGCAGCTTTGTACGGCTTGAACGCGGTTGGCATTGAGGGAAAACACAACTTTCGCGACCGGACGGTGATTGTTTTGATTGCAAACGGGATTATGGAAGTTGGAAGCCAGATCACCAAAAAATCTGTTCGCGAACTGCGGCCGGATGGCGGCGATTACGAATCTTTTCCTTCCGGCCACACGGCTTCTGCTTTTACCGCTGCCGAATATTTGTACCAGGAATACAAAGACGTTTCGCCCTGGATTGGTTATGGCGGTTATGCCGTGGCTGCTTCGGTTGGCGTTTTGCGACTGTACAACAACCATCATTATTTTGGCGATGTTGTGGCCGGTGCCGGTTTGGGTATTTTATCTACAAAAATTGCATACACGGTTTATCCTTTTGTAGCGCGGCACCTCTTTAAAAATTACAACTTTAAAACGGTAGCCATTCCTGCTTATATCCAGGGAAACCCGGGTTTTAGTTTGGTCCATCATTTTAATTGATCTTTTAAAAATGTGTTTTAAGCTGATCAAAACCTTATTAATTATTACTGTTTTTATCGGTTGTTTTTCGGTGTCGGCACAAAACAATACGTTGCAATTTTACCAGGAACAAGCCTTTAAAAGTTCGCCGCTTTTAAAAGATTATAACAACCAAATTTTACAAGCCAGAATTGACAGCGCACGCGTTCGTGCAGTTTACAAACCACAAGTTACGGGCAGCAGTTCGGCTTTTATTGCACCGGTTATCCATGGTTTTGGTTATGACGGATCAATCACCAATATCCAAACTTTGGATGGTTTGGTGAATGTAAACCAATCTTTGGATAGCAAACGTTACATCCAAGCGCAGCTTAAAAGCATTGGTTTACAGGCCGATTCAATCCAAAACACATCCAAGATTTCAGAACAAGATTTAAAAAAGTCGGTCATTGGTCAATACATTACGGCGTACGGAAGTTTGCAACAATTGGAGTTTAACCAACAAGTGAATGTACTACTGGTGAAAGAAGAAAAGATTTTGAAAACGCTGACCCGCAGCAACGTTTACCGGCAAAGTGATTACCTTACTTTTTTGGTTACCTTGCAACAACAAAACCTGCAATTGTCGCAGTCGCGTATCCAATTTCAAAATGATTTTGCCACTTTAAATTATTTAGTTGGATTGCAAGATACCACAACTGTAAAACTCCAAGATCCAAACATCCAAGTTAATTATCAGCCTGATCTTGGAAACAGTATTTTTTTTAAACAATATGGTTTGGATAGTTTGAAGATTTTGAACAACCGTAAATTGTTGGATTTTACTTACCGTCCGCGTGCCGGGGTTTTTGCAAACGGCGGTTACAATACTGGTTTTATCGCCCCAATTTTGAATAACTTTGGTACGGGTTTTGGCTTTAGTTTAACCGTGCCGATTTACGATGGCGGCCAGCGAAAACTACAATATAGAAAGTTAGGTTTGGAAGAAGAGACGCGCCAAAACTACCGTGCTTTTTTTGGCAAACAATACAGCCAGCAAATTGCGCAATTGCAGCAGCAAATCAGCGGGAACGAAGGTTTGATCACGCAGATTTCAGAGCAGTTAAAATACGCGCAACGTTTGGTTACGGTGGATTTTGAACTGATGCAAACCGGCGACCTGCGCGTTGCCGATTTGGTGCTGGCCATCAACAATTATCTCAGTGCTAAATATTTGCTCACCCAAACCAACATCAGTAGGTTACAGTTAATCAACCAATTAAACTACTGGAACCGGTAAAATATCATGAAACAAAACGTCTTTCTCCGCATAAAAACCTTTTTGCTGTATGCTTCTTTTATCGGTATAATTTTGGTGTCGCTGTTTTCCTGCAAAAGCAAACCCGCCGAACCGGCCGAAGAAGATGTGCCGGCCGCCGACGCGCAAACTCCGGTTACGGTAACCACGATTGGGCAAGATGCGCTGACGGACTATACCGATTTAAATGCGCGTTCGGTTTACCTGTTAAAAAGTTTTGTCAAGGCCAACATCAACGGTTATTTGCGGCAGGTAAACGTGCAGCCGGGCAAATACGTAAGTCGCGGGCAACTGCTGTTTTCTTTGCAAACAAAAGAAGCACGCAGCATCGGCAACAGTATTAATGTCTTGGATTCTACCTTTCATTTTTCGGGTTTGGGCCGGATAAAGGCCACGCAATCCGGTTTTATTTCTGAGCTGAACCACCAGCAGGGCGATTACGTGCAGGACGGCGAGCAATTGGCTGTCATCACCGATAAAAGCAGTTTTGTGTTTTTGATGCAATTGCCTTACGAAATGCGTGCCGAGGTGAAAGAACACCAGCCCGTGGATTTGACTTTGCCCGATGGCGAAAAACTGCGGGGTGAAGTTACGTTATCCATGCCGACGGTGGACACGCTTTCGCAAACGCAAGGCATTGTGGTGCGGGTAAAAGCGGCCAACAACATCCCGGAAAATTTGATTGCAAAAGCACGGATTGTTAAATCTTCCAGCCAACATGCGCAATCGCTGCCAAAATCTGCCATCCTTTCCAACGAAACCCAGACTGAGTTTTACGTGATGAAGCTGATTAACCCAACCACAGCCGTAAAAATACCCGTTAAAAAAGGCATTGAAACCAATGACCGCATCGAGATACTTTCGCCCAGGTTTGCTGCCGAAGATAAAATTGTAGTTACCGGAAATTACAGTTTGCCCGACACGGCAAAAGTTAAAATCGTACAGCCATGAGCAAGCCAGGCAAAGATATTTTTATCTCTTACAAAAAGCCAATCAGCTTAGTTTTGGCGCTGATTTTAATGGGCGGTTTGTTTGCGTATTCCAGGATGCAAACTTCGCTTTTCCC
>NZ_CALMAT010000032.1:0-23408 GCF_937859865.1 uncultured Mucilaginibacter sp. | reverse complement strand
CCTAAAATTAAAATTATTGCTGATGAAGGTTTGCAACCGGTAAACAAAATGATGATCACGGTAACCAAACCTTTGGAAAACGCCGTGAAACAAATCCCGGAACTTAACTACGTTAGAAGCACCACCAGCCGCGGCAGTTGCGAGATTTCGGCATTTATGAACTGGAGCGCGAACATTGATTTGAGCCAGCAGCGCATCGAATCACAGATCAGCAAAATCCGAAACGATTTGCCGGCCGATGTGCAAGTTTCGGTGGAAAAAATGAACCCTTCCATTTTGCCGGTCAGCGGCTACACATTGGAAAGCCACGATAAATCGCCTATCGAGTTGCGGCAGTTGGCCACGTTCACCATCAAACCTTTTTTATCACAGGTCAGTGGCGTTTCCGAAATCCGTGTGATTGGCGGCAAGGTAAAAGAATACTGGCTGCTGCTGAACAAGCAAAAGATGAGTGCGCTTTCATTAACGCCCGACATGATTAGCAACACACTCAACCAAACCGATTTTGTGAGATCCGAAGGTTATCTGTCGGATTATAAAATGCTGTACCTCACCGTTACCGATGCCACGCTGAACGCCAAAGACCAATTGGAAAACGTTGTGGTAAGCAACAACAGCAAGCGCGTGGTGAGGATGAAAGATTTTGCCGATGTGCAGATTAATCCCGGTATTGAGTACACCAAGATCAACGCAAACGGACACGAAGGCGTACTGATTGCGGTCATCAAACAGCCCAATGCCAACCTGATTTCGCTTTCTGCGGATATGGAAAAGCAGGTGCAGCGGCTGCAAAAAATCCTGCCGAAAGATGTAACCATCAAACCATATTATGTGCAGGCGGATTTTGTAAATGAATCCGTAAAAAGCGTGGGCGATAGTTTGTGGATTGGTTTGGCACTGGCCATTGTGGTAGCGATACTGTTTTTACGTTCCTTAAAAGCGAGTGCAGTTATCCTGTTCACCATTCCGGTTACGCTTGGTTTAACGCTGGTTGTGCTGTATGTCATCGGTTACACGTTCAACATCATGACGCTGGGCGCCATTGCCGCCGCCATCGGTTTAATTATTGACGATGCCATTGTTGTGGTCGAGCAAATTCACCGCACGCACGAAGAACATCCCGAAGAACCAACGCGCAACCTGCTGCAAAGGGCTATCAACTATCTGCTGCCTGCCATGATCGGTTCTTCCATCAGCACCATTGTTATTTTTATTCCGTTTGTGTTGATGAGCGGCGTGGCCGGCGCATATTTTAAGGTGATGACCAACACGATGATCATTACTTTGGTCTGCTCCTTTTTTGTTACCTGGATTGGCTTGCCGGTGATTTATCTCCTGTTAAGCAATACCAAAAAAAGGGTGGTAAAAGAAGCATTGGCACACAACGTAAAACAGCAGCGCTGGGTTTCGTTTTTTATTTTGCGGCCTGTAATCAGCTTTGCCATCATGCTGTTTTTACTGGCAATAATTGTGTTTGTGCCTGGAAGATTGGCCACTGGTTTTTTGCCGGACATGGACGAAGGCAGCATTGTGCTGGATTACAGTTCGCCGCCCGGAACTTCGCTGGAAGAAACCGACCGGATGCTGCGCGAAGTGGAAAAGATCATCATCAAACAACCGGAAGTTGCGGCTTATTCGCGACGCACTGGAACGCAAATGGGCTTTTTTATTACCGAACCAAACCGCGGCGATTACCTCATCCAGCTTAAAAAACAACGCGACAAAACCACAGAAGAAGTAAGCAGCGACTTGCGGAAGCAGATTGAAACTTCGCAACCAGCTTTGCGCGTAGATTTCGGACAAGTGATTACGGATATGCTGGGCGATTTGATGACTTCGGCACAACCCATCGAGATTAAGGTTTTTGGCGATAACCAGCAAAAATTGCAAGCATTATCCAAACAAGTTGCCGCCGCCGTAACCGCCGTAAAAGGCACGGCTGATGTTTTTGATGGCATCGTGATTGCCGGTCCGGCCGTCAGCATCGTGCCGGATTACAGCAAGCTGGCGCAGTACGGCCTCACGCCTGCCGGTCTGCAGTTCCAGGTGCAAACGGCCTTGGAAGGTAACGTGATTGGCAGTTTGTACGAAACGCAGCAGCTTTCGCCCATCCGCATGGTTTACCCCGGCAACCGCAGTTTGAGTGTGGAAGGCATCAAGAACATGAATTTGTTTTTGAACAATGGCCAGCAAATACCAATCTCCGGACTGGCGAACGTAGAACTGCGTGCCGGTGATGCCGAAATTGAGCGCGAAAACCTGCAATCCATGGGCGTGATCAGTGCGCGTTTGGAAAACAGCGATTTGGGAACGGTGATGCCAGCCATTCAAAAAAACATTGCCGAAAAAGTAAACCTGCCCCAAGGTTACCACGTGGAATACGGCGGCGCGTATGCCGAGCAGCAGCAATCGTTTAAAGAACTGCTCATCATCCTCATCACTTCCAGTTTGCTGGTTTTTGGGGTGATCCTGTTTTTATTCAAACAATTTCGGATTGCGCTGCTCATCCTCGTCATCGGCGTGTTGGGCATTGCCGGCAGTTTCCTGGCCTTGCTCCTCACCAACACACCTTTAAACGTTGGCAGCTATACTGGGTTGATTATGATTGTGGGCATCATCGGTGAAAACGCAATTTTCACTTTCTTGCAATTTAAACAAAGCATGCTGCAAAGTACGGTGGATGAAGCCGTTGTTTATTCCATTTCTACCCGCCTTCGCCCTAAACTGATGACGGCTTTGGGTGCCATCATTGCGCTTTTGCCTTTGGCTTTGGGCATTGGCGCAGGCGCACAACTGCACCAGCCGCTGGCCATTGCCGTGATCGGCGGTTTTGTGGTAGCGATGCCTTTGCTGCTGATCATTTTGCCAAGCATGATCCGCATTTTGTACCGAAATGAAACTGCACAGTCCATGCATGATCTATCGGATACAAATGCTGATACCACCAGCAAACAATAACTTAGTTTATCACTATCTTTACATTAATGGTAAAACGGGTTTATATAGATACATCTGTGATGGGTGGGCGGTTTGACAAAGAGTTTTCTGCTGCAACTATTCCCTTTTTCGAGGCTGTGGAACAAGAGAGTTTCAAAATTATTATTTCGGACCTTTTAAAAGCCGAACTGTTAAGGGCACCAAAACAAGTTAAAGACTTTTTAGAGACCATTCCTTCTCAACAAATCGAGTGGGTTAAACTGACAGAGGAAGCAGCTAACCTGGCGAACCAATATATACAGGCTAAAGTTGTTGGACAAACCAGCCGGGCAGATTGCCAACACATTGCTATGGCCACCATTGCAAAAGCAGATGTTTTGGTAAGCTGGAATTTTAAACACATTGTTAATTTAGATAAGATCCGTGGTTACAACGGCATTAATTATCAGTTAGGCTATAATATGATCGAAATCAGAACACCAAAAGAAATTATAAACTATGACGATGCAAGTAGACAACCCGACAATTGAAGGCTTAGTAAAGCAGATGCGTGTTATCCGCGATCAAATAAGCAATGAAATTAAAGACATGACTTTTGAAGAGGAACGTGCTTTTTTAGACAAATTACTTTTAGACAAAAAGGATGAAAACGATCCTTATTTCAATAAAGACAACAAAAAAGATTCCTAACATTTTCAGGCTTTAAAAATTTTACTTTAAGTAGGGTTTTTTGAGTTTAACACATTTTTAACCGATAAAAGAAGTATGAAACCAACCCTCAAATTTTCGCTGATACTGTTTTTATGCAGTATTTCTTTGTTCTCCCGCGCCCAAACTTATGTGGCCGATAAAACTATTCCGCTGACTGGCGACGGCGGTTATGATTATTTGTCGATTGATGCCGCAAACAACCGCTTGTATGTTTCGCATGGAACGGCGGTCAACGTCATAGATTTGGCAACCGAAAAAAGCATTGGCACCATCAGCGATATGAAAGGCGTTCATGGCATTGCCATTGATAACAAATTGAACAAGGGTTTTATCAGTGATGGCCGCGCCAATGCAGTTGTTGCTTTTGACCTGAAAACGTTAAAAACTATCGAAACTATTCCGCTCACTTCGGTTAACGGCCCGGACGCAATTATGTACGACCCTTTTTCCGACCGTGTTTTTACTTTCTGCGGAGAAAGCAACAATGCCGCAGTGATTGATCCGCAAACGATGAAACAGGTTGGAACGGTAGCCCTTGGCGGCGGGCCGGAATTTGCCGTGAGCGATGGCAAAGGCAACATCTACAATAATTTAGAGGATAAAAACAGTATGGACGTGATTGATGCCAAAACCCAGAAAGTGCTGAAAAACTATCCGTTAAACCCATGCGGCGGCCCAACTGGTTTGGCTTTGGATGCCAAAAACAAACGCCTGTTTACCGTTTGCCGCGAAAACAAAGGTTTAAGCGTGGTGGATGAAACCAGCGGCAAAGTGATTGCCACCCTTCCCATCGGTACCGGTGTGGATGCCGTTGCTTACGACCCGCAAACCAAACTCGTTTTTGCTTCTAACGGAGATGGAACAGTTACCATCATCAAACAAAAAACTGCCGATGAGTATGCTGTTGTGCAAACCCTGAAAACACAAGTACGGGCTAAAACATTAGCTTTAGATACCAAAACGCATAAAATTTATTTAAGCGTTGCCGATATAGTGGCTGGAACACGTAATGCAATTCCGGGAACTTTTAAGGTTTTGGTTTATAAGATGCAATAAACGAGAATAATCTTTTTTTAATTTAGGAAATCCTGCTTTTTTTTATGGATGGGATTTTAGGGTTTAGCGGCTTTCTATTCGGGCATTTTATGCCCCCCAATACTTTAAAGAAAGCTTGCATCGTTAAGTTTCTACAGAATTTCTACAGGATATTATTATAAATAGCAAAAAATATTTTTATGAAAAAGCTCACCCTTGTATTTCTGCTAATCTTATTTGTTTGTAATGTTAAAGCACAATCTAAAACAGGTTTCCATATTCTCAAAAATTTACCTATTGCAAGTAGCGGTGGCTGGGATTACATCACTGTAGATGGAGCCTCAAAGCGCATATATACTTCTCATGGCAACCAGGTTAATGTATTGAGTACCACTACGGGCGATTCGATAGGTTACATTCCTAATACGCCCGGTGTGCATGGCATAGCGTTGGTTAAAGCATTAAACAAGGGTTATATCAGTGCGGGAAGAGCAAATGCTGTTGTTGTTTTCGATTTAAAAACATTGAAAGTAATATCCCAAATACCAGTTGGCGAAAATCCGGATGCTATATTTTACGATGACTTCTCCAAAAAAATCATGACCTGTAACGGCCGGAGTAAAGATGCAACAGTTCTTGACCCGAAAACAGATCAAGTGGTTGCTACCATACCTTTAAATGATAAGCCCGAAACTGCGGTCTCTGATGGGAAAGGTAAAATTTTTATAAACGGCGAAGGCACAAGCACCTTGATTGTAATTGATGCAACTACCTACAAAGAGATTACAAGATACAAAATAAATGGCGGTGAATCGCCAACCGGACTTGATATTGACCGAAAGACGAATCGCCTTTTTATTGGTTGCGGAGACACTAAAACGATGGTCGTAATGGATCCTGCTAACGGTAAAACAGTAGGTAAGTTTCCAATTGGCGGAACAGATGGTGTTGTGTTTGATCCTGCACTTAAATTAGCTTATGCTTCAAACGGTGAAGGAACCATCAGCGTAATAAAAGAAACGAGCGCGGACAAGCTTGAATTTGTGGAGAACATTCCTTCAGAACCAAGTGCGCGAACCATTGGCATCGACCTGATTACTCATAAACTATACCTGCCAGCAGCTAAAACAGAACCTAATCCTGCCGGTGGTCGTCCGAAACAAGTTCCCGGCACATTTCATATTATTGAAGTTGGTAAGGAATGATTAGCATCTGAAGCTTTTACTTCCAAAAAAATATGGGTAAAAGTTGCAAGACGCAGAAAAAGGAAGGTTAGTAGATGTTACTTTTCCTTGTTCCAAATCTCTTCAGCACAAACGACAGGATCAGAATCAGGAGTAGTAATTGGTTTTGGTTTATCAGATGCAATAAAAAAATAGGTTTGTTTTAATTTGGAAAATCCTGCTTTTAACAAGCGGGATTTTTTGTTTTAGGGATTAAAGGATTTAAATGTTTAAGCTGAAAGACTGGCATAACAGGCTTCGACCAGCAGATAAGCTCAAAAATACTTAAAGTAAAAGCCAGATTCCTTGAAGTAAAAGGCAAGATACCTAAAGGAAAAGCCAAAACCCTTTAAGTAAAAGCCAGATTCCTTTAAGTAAAAGCCGTTTTACCTGAAGGAAAAGCCAAAGTACTGCAAGGATATGCCGCTTTCCTTCATGCAAAAGCCAAAATACTTAAAGGAAAAGGCTGTTTACCTGAAGTAAAAGGCAGAATACTTAAAGGAAAAAGCAAATTACCTGAAGGAAAACAGCCTTTCTACTTTAGAAAAAGCTTGTTTTCTGGTGTTCGATTCAACTGTTTTTGCGGATTTAGACTTGTGGGTCAAGTTTTTAGGGCCTGGATTTGTGGATGTTTGTATTGGTATGGCAGAAACTGGACGAAGAGTTTTTTAGGAGGCTCGCAAGGTTTTGTTTTCATCAGAACCAGCAGAAATAGTTAAGGCTTTTAATTTAGAAAATCCCGCTTGTTTGAGCGGGTTTTTTTATACAACAGGATCACATATCTTAAGCTCAAAGCTCAATATTGCAAGTCCAGGCAACCTTTGCTAACTCGTAACTTTGGTGGAAATATAGATTATTAAAAAGTTTTAAATATTGCTTTTAACACTTATGTTAACCATCCATGCAAGCGCAATTTTGTTACACCCATGTAAAAAAGTTTGTGTTAAAAGTGCACTTGGGAAAGTGCTCTTATTTTTATTTATTAAACTACATTAATTTTATTGCCAACGATATCTTGTTCCTTTACATTTAAAATTAAGGGTAAATACAAACACTAACAAGATGAACAATCCACAAACGATTAAAGAGGCCATCATGCTGTACACACAAGCATGGAATGAAAAAGAGCCAATAAACATTAAAGCAAAAATTGAACGCTGCTGGGCCGATGACGCGACCTATGTTGATGCACAAAACCCGCTGGTAAAAGGCATTGACGGCATTACCAATCTGATCACGCGGTCGTATGGACAACTGCCGATAAGGACTTTTGGCCTTCCTGCTCAGCCTGAATACCACAATCAGAGCGGACGATTCAGATGGACACTTGTTCAGCCGGAACAGGAAGATCAGGAGGGGATGGATTACTTTGAATATAATGAGGCAAATCTGATTACCCGCATAGTCGGATTTCCGGGCGCACTGGCATAAATAATTAACAAAATATCCGAATAATCTATGAAAACAATGGAGATCAATCTGGAAAACCTCCGGCTTGCAAAAGAAAAAATACCCGCAAATGTACCAGTGATGATGCTCAATCTGCTCCGTTATAAAGATCAGGCTGACTATGGTGAACAGCATGATCAAAGTGCTCCCTCCTCCGGCCGCGACGTTTATTTTCAGCGGTATGCGCCTGCATTTAATCAAGTAGCATCAAATCTCAAAGTAACCGGAATTGCGCCTTTTTGGGTAGGCAACGTACTTGCCAGTTTGGTTGCGCCGGACATAGAGCAATGGGATGATATCGTGCTGGTAGCCTATCCTGATTTTGAGGCTTTCTGTTTGGTAGTAGAAAGTGAAGATTACCTTATTCATGCCGCTCACCACCGCCTTGCTGCCCTCGAAGATTGGCGGCTTATAGCGATGGTTAAAATCAACCTGGCATAATCCGTTCAAACACGTTATCTTTACCTGAAAAACGGTTATGCATAACCTGATAACGGCTAATTTTGCCCTGCATGTTTCATTAGATCAGGCTGAAAAAGAATACGTTTACTCGGTACTACAACATAAGTTAGTAAAGAAAAATACGGCGTTACTAACGGCAGGTAAGATATGTAGGTCATTATACTTTGTCAACAAAGGCTGTCTGCGTATCTTTAATAAAAATACCGACGGCACAGAGCATAATGTTTTATTTTGTCCCGAGAACTGGTGGGCTTTTGATATTTCCAGTTTTTTTGGTAAGAAGCCCGCATTTTATGAAATAGATGCACTGGAAGATACAGACGTTTTTTACCTGGATTATAATGCGTTGGAAGAACTTTTTTTAAAAGTGCCTAAGTTTGAGCGGTTTTTCCGCATCCTGACGCAAAATGGTTTCGCTCTGTACCAAAGTCGCGTTACTGCTAATCTTTCAAAAACAGCCGAAGAACGGTATCATCAATTTCAAAAACAGTACCCTAAATTAGAGCAGCGCATCGCCCAAAAGCACATTGCGTCTTACGTTGGGATAACACCGGTTTTTCTAAGCGTACTGCGCCAAAAAATGAAAACATCTGATAACAGAAACGAAATCCGATACGATGATGCCGATAACGATAGGTGATCGCGGATTAAAGCTTTGCAAGACTGAGAGCCTGTTTAAATTTCTATCGTAAAAATTTATAGTGCTTCTTTTATGCCTATAAATTTTGTGTTTGGATAATACACCGGTACAAAAATTACAAAAAAGAACAATGATTTTTGTACGGTAAAAGAAGCATAGAAAATATTTGGATAAATTTTAAACACGCTCTTAGCCCTTTGTTTATTATATTTGGGTAGATGAAGCGCCTGAAACACCTTTTTGCTTTCACCCTTTTGCTGTTGCCACTGTTGGGAAAAGCAGCTTCGCTCCTGATACCAATGGACGATACGCAAAAAGACCATTTAAAAGCTTATGGCGTTGCTTTTTGGGTGTTAAAAAATGGCGAAGAGGTAAGCTGGCTGCTCAATTACCGCGGCGGCAGTTTTATGAGTAAGTATGATAAAAAGCTGGAAAATGAGTGCCGCGTTCGGGGCATCAGTTTTGAAGTGGTTGCAGATGGCAAAGTAAACGAAATCCTTGCCCAAATCAACGACCCTTCTGCCAATATGGATGTGGTAAAACTGGAAAAAGCGCCCAAAATAGCTATTTACTCGCCCAAAGATAAAGGACCGCTGGAGGATGCGGTTGCACTGGTTTTAAAATATGCTGAAATTCCTTTTGATTATTTATACGACGAGGAAGTGCTGAAAGGCGATTTGTACAAGTACGACTGGCTGCACCTGCACCACGAAGATTTTACCGGCCAGTACAGCAAAATGTTGGGCGGATGGATGGCCCGCGGCGGCGGTATGGGCGGCGGGCGTTATGGTGGCCGCAACCAGGATTTAAATGCCGAAAGCAAAGTGGTACAGGAAGCATTGGCGCATAAATTAGGTTTCGAAAAGGTATCCAAAATGAAGCTGGCCGTTGCGCAGCACATCCGGGATTTTTGCGGCAATGGCGGCTTTTTGTTTGCCATGTGTTCCGGGGCAGATAGTTTTGACATCGCGCTGGCTGCTGCCAAAACAGATATTTGTGAAACGATGTACGACGGCGACCCGGCCGATCCAAACGCTCAATCAAAATTGGATTTCAGCCAGACTTTTGCTTTTCAAAACTTTACGGTAAATACCAGTGCCCGTTCGCGCGAGTTTAGCGATATTGATGTTTCCAACGCGCGCAACGTGAGGCAGGAAAATGATTTTTTTACTTTGTTTGATTTTTCGGCCAAGTGGGACGTGGTGCCAAGTATGCTCACGCAAGACCATGACCGCGTGATCAAAGGGTTTAAAGGACTGGCCACGGCTTTTGATAAAAGCAAGTTGAAACCTGGCGTTACCATTATGGGCGAAATGAAATCGGCCAATGAAGCACGCTACATCCACGGCGAATACGGAAAAGGGCAATGGACTTTTTACGGCGGCCACGACCCGGAAGATTATCAGCATAGCCCCAACGAACCACCAACAGACTTGGCCTTGCACCCAAACTCGCCAGGTTACCGGCTTATTTTAAACAATGTGCTTTTTCCGGCTGCCAAAAAAAAGAAACAGAAAACCTGATTGTTTTTAGTCGAAAAAAGGTCGGTAAAAGAAGTATGGCATCTTTAGCAGATAGAAGTTGGTTAAACTTTCAAGGGCCTGTTTAAATTTGTACAAGATCTTTCGATATTCCCGGATGCTTCTTTTACCGGGTAAAAATTGGTGCCTGTCTGCCTACATTTAATAAATCAAAAACCAAACGATTAAGATTTTTAGGTGGTAAAAGAAGCATCAACTCCAAAAAAATTTAAACAACTCTGATAATAAAACTTTGAAAAACCAAGACGAACAAAGTTAACTTCGGCCAACAACTATTTTACCTCGATTACAATCTTGCCTTTACTTTGATTACTTTCCAAGTATTGGTGCGTCTTCACAATTTCATCCAATTAAAAAGTTTTATCAATACTTAAATTGATGCTGTGATTGGCAACAGCATTGATAAAATCCTGCAGTAAATATTGTAGGCTTCGCTCATGTAAACTTTTTTCAGTTTACTCCCACTTCAAAGTATAATTCTTACCTACTTATTTTTGCTAATCAGCTAATTAAGAACCTTATACATTCAAAATATTAAAGAAAATAAAATTTTCTTTTTAAAAAGGCAACTTATCCCTTTAACGAATAAATAGCGCGATAACAGAAACATTGGACAACACGCCGCCGTAAACAGCCTTGATCTTTTAAGTACAACCTCAGCGAAAAAAAGATGAAAGAAGCACGTGGCGCAGGATGTTTGGAATTGGCTGGTATAAGCTTTTCAACTTATTATTCTACCTCATTTTTCTTAGTTGCAATCTTTCCGCAAAGGCTGAAACTGAAATTTCAAAAAAGCTACTATCCTATTTTCAAGCTCTTTACTTACCTGTTTAATTTTTTAATTGTTTCAGATGAATTTTTTCCCCTTAAAAAAAGCATTGCCGTTTGCACTCCTGTTAATTATTGGCTCTGGTTGTAAAAAAGATTTTTTAGATGAAGATCTGATTGCCACAAGTGTTGACACCACAAACGTTGCCGTACATGTTACCGTTGATGCCCGTATTGTTAAAAATGATATTTCGAAACAATACAAAGGCGTAAACATTACAGAAAATTGGGAAGATCAGTCGTACTGGAACTATCCCACAGCCCCGGCCACTACCATCAAAACCATTAACCCAAACATTATCCGCGCCGGAAATGATGATGTTTTTTGGTCTGAGCCGCCCTATAATAAACCTAAACCATGTCTGATTAACTACGGGCCGTACGAATACCTTTCTTACCAAACGGATATTGTTGAGCCGGACGGCATCCACATGAAAAGCCGTTACTTAGATATTGATGAGTATGTGGCACTTTGCCGGGCAACAGGCAGCGAACCGGAAATTATCATTCCGTACAACCGCATTTATTACAAAGGCCAAGATGGCACACATATCGCCACAAAAGAAGATTTTCTAAAAAACGCAGAAACTTTGGTTAACTATGCCAACAAGGTTAAAGGCTACAACATTAAATTCTGGGAAATTGGCAACGAAAGCTGGCAACCCAGCACCAACGTTACGGCAGCAAATTACCGCGACGACCTAAAGCTGTTTTCGAAAAGAATGAAAGCGGTAGACCCTTCCATCAAAATTATTGCCAATGGCAGAAGCAGTTCTTGGTTTGAAACTGTTTTAGCCGGTGCCGCAGAAAGCATTGATTACATTAACATCAGCTATTACCCCGTTTATCCGTATTCCGGATACAATTTTTACAGCAATTACAATGTAACTTATGGCAATGATGGCGATGTGCAGAACGCTTTACAGGCACTTAATGCATCTAAACCAGGTAAAGATATCAAACTGATTGTTACCGAGTTTAATGCTGCCGAATTTGGCGGGCCGTGGAAAGACAACAACGATTTGGGCCATGCTTTGGTAAGTTTCCAGATTGGTGCCGATATGATGAGCAATCCGTCAATTTACTTCTCCAGTTTTTGGAATATACGCTGGTATTATGGCTATCAACCAAATGGCGTACATTGGTTACCAATTGAAAGTTCGCCAAAAACAATTATGAATGCTGCCGATAACCAGGGTAACTTAAACGCAAATGGTACAAGTTTATCTATCTTATACAACAACTTTTCTGGGGCAATTGTAGATGCGCAAAGCGACAACCAGGTAGTAAGACCTTATGCTTGCGTTGATAAAAATAATGGTAAAACCAACTTGTTTTTATTAAACAAGAGCGCATTGAAACAAGGTGTAAAAGTAGATTTGAAAAACTTTGGCAGTGTAAAAAAAGCAGAGGTTTGGGTTTTTACCGGATCTGGAGATAGCGACGCAAACCCGAAATGGCAAAGAACAACATCCAATATTAACTTTAATGCAACAGGTACTTCGGCAACGTTAACGTTAAGTGCCGAGTCGGTTACGATGATTAAATTAAAATAGAAACCATTGCAATTTAAGCACTTGTTTAAATTGTGTGCTTACGATTTTACATGCTTCTTTTACCCTATGAAAATTGGTGACTGCACTAACTAAAAAAACAAAACGTTTGCCAATTTTTATAGGATAAAAGAAGCATTGATATCCTGCCAAGTAAGTTTTAAACAGGCGCTAAGCAAACAATTAGTGCTTACAATCTTTATTATCGTTTCTTAAAATTATAATTAAGCGATGAAGGATTTACTACGCACAGCAGCAAGATTGGTATTTGGTAAAATTCTTCCGCGTGTGGCCTACCCGGTTTTAAAAGGCCCGCTAAAAGGCGCAAAATTTATTTTAGGAACGCATGGCGGCGCAGGCGGTGGTGCTTCGGTGTACTTTAATAAGATCGAGCCGTTGCAAACCCAAGCCTTTATCAACACTGTAAAAAAAGGCGATGTGTTGTTTGATGTTGGCGCAAACGTAGGTTATTATACCGTTTTGGGTTCGCGGCTTACCGGAAATCAGGGCAAAGTTTTTTCGTTTGAACCTTTGGTAAAGAATGTTTCCTACTTGTACCGGCATGTTAAAATCAACAAACTCAATAATGTTACCATCATTCCTTCGGCCTGCTCAAACAACCAATCTATCGTTACTTTTTTAGAAAACCCAATTGCTTCCATGGGCCATATCGAAAACAGCGCCATTAACGCTGACGGCACAAATGTTACTTTGGTTTCTACCGTAAGTTTGGATGCCGTTGCAGCCAAGCTTACCATCCAACCAAATGTGCTTAAAATTGATGTGGAAGGCGCCGAATTAGCTGTTTTACAAGGAGCGGAAAATATCATTACTGGTTTTAAGCCGATAATTTTTCTTTCCGTTCATTCACCCGAATTGCGGACAGATTGCTTAAACTATTTGCAAAATTTTGGCTACAAGTTTAAAGCTTTGGAAGAAAACCACGAGAACGCCATGGAGTTTTTGTGTTTGGCGAAAAGCAGTTAATTTTTCCCAGCTTCGGTTAATTTAGAATTTAAACGGAAAAATCAATTTATCAACCACTAAAAAAAGACCGATAAAAGAAGTATTGTATTTTGATGATGCTTCTTTTATCGGCCTAAATTTAGTGTCAATAATAATTACAAACTTACGGCATCGGTTAAATCAATATGTGTAAATTTATGCAAATTGATGGCAGGAAACACGCGCCGAACCCGAAGCGTACCCGAATTAAAAAAGTCTGCCGTTTCGCGCCATTCGGTTTGCCTTGCGCCGCCGTTAGTTTCCGGGTCGCTCATTACCAAAACGGTTTTTGCGCGTTGCAACAACTCGCCGGCAACTTCGGCTATTATGGCGTCTTTCTTACTAATGCCGTCAATCTTTCCAAGCCAGCTATTAATCCGTACCAAAAAATCAAACGCGTACAAACCCAACAGGCAACGCGCCATTGGTGTTGCAGGCAAATGGTCCCATTTTAAATGGCGGTTAAAGCTTTCTACCCTTCTTCTAAATCCCGGATAAACCTGGTTTGTATCATGGATCAGCATTGCGTAATCAAATTCCCAACGCAAAGGCGCTTCATAGAGCGCACTTAGCTCCCAGGCATCGTGCGTACTAAAAGCGTAGGAAATTCCGCTGATCGTTCTGTCTTCATCTGCTTCGCAACCGTTAACCACCACTTTAATTCTGGCCGGTTCTATACCTTCTGCCAGCAGTTCTTTCAGCAGGTTTGGAACTGTTTTTTCGTAAAAACGGAAGCAGGTTGCAATCACATAAACAATCGTTATATTGTTGGTTGATGTATTGGTATGCGGAACCAAACACAATTTCTGTGGCATTTCCGGTTCTCCGCAGTAAAAACCGATGGGCATTTCGGCAAAAGTTTGCTGCCAGGTAGAACTCGGGATAAATTTGTTGCCTGCGCCCACAAAAGCAAAAGCCTGATTGGCTGCTACCGTTCCGTATTCGTAAGGCTGCCAGTAACCTTCGTTTGGATTGCTGTACCCGGTTACGCGGCCATCTGCCTGTAAAGTCATCGTACCCAAAGGAACAATGATAAAACCTTCCCGCGTATCGCAATAGCGGCAAAATAAATGCGGCGTACCAATTAATTTCTCCATGTCCACACCTTGCTCAATACTGAACTCGGTTTGTTGTATTATACTTTCTTCGCTGCCTGGCCCTAACGCTGTTATCATGTTTATCAAAATGTTGTTTAAATTTAATTATTCAAATCCCAAAACGGGAAGCGATGAAATTAGCGTTCATTTTTTAATAATCAAATAATTTAATCACTAATAGAAGCAGAAACCTTATAATGAGTACCTGGCCCAAATGTTTTTCTTTTTGTTTGATGACGAATCCTCATCAAATTTTCCCTGCTAAAAACAGTATTGCCTAAACCATTTACAAACTTTGCGGTTGTTTTTTCTTAAAGAAAGATAAAAATGGATACGTACAAAGTAATACTGGAAGAAGAAAATGTTAAGCGCGAACTGGACATAACGCCGCTGAAACCTGAAAAGAAAAACGCAAAAAATTTATCGGGCGAATATGCCATTCAGGAAAACGGCAAAGATTTGGGCAAGCTGGTTTTTGACCAGGGCAAATATCATTATACCGGAAAAGAGCATTTTACAACCGACGAAATTAATTTGATCGCGCTTTCTTTAACGGCCGAAACCGGAAAAGAAACCATAATTGAAGCGGAAGACGATGATTTGGACGACCTGGAAATTGAGATTGAGGAAGACTAAAGGCCGCTCCGACACGAATTGCTGCAAAAAACTGCAGCAATTTTTGGTGATCATTTAATACAACCATCCAAACAGCTCTTTTAAAATCTGCCCAACTATTACGAAATTTTACATGACAAAAAAAGCTAACCCAATCATAATCGTTGCGATGGTTCTGGCTCTTGCCGCAATGAGCTTTTGCGCTTATCATGCACACCAACTTTCGGAACAGCAAAGAAAAATAAAAGAAGATTTCGGCACGCTTAACGGCGTTACTTTCGGCATTTTCTCGGTAAACCAATGGAAAGACAAAGTTGCCGCGATTGTAAACAACCAAATCCAGACCTTCAATTTTACCGGAAACCAGCAAAAAAACCTGGAAAAAGAAGTAGAGCAGATTTTGAATGCGTTGATTAACAAGGCACTCGCAATCGTAAACAAACCACAAAAAACGTTTGTGGGCAAGATTAGAAAATTTGCGGTACACACTTTTGTAAACCCGAAAGAACTGCACGACCAGGTTCCCGTTTTTGCCAAAGAAATTATCAAACAAGTAAATAACCCGTCGAGCAAAAAAAGGTTGAGAGGTTTGGCGCAAAGCAAGTTTAACCAATTGGAAAAAACCACTTTTGATAGTTCCCTTACTGCAGAACAACAGGTGCGCGAAAAAATCTACGCTAAATACCACGTTAAATCAACAGATGCCTATAACCAAAAAACGGACAGCCTTTTAAAGGAAATAAAAACGCAAAGTTACACTTACACTTATGGTTTGATGGGCGGCTCCATGCTGTTTTTATTGGTGTGGTGGCTGTTCCGAAAAAACGAACCGCTGTACAAACCTTTATTTGTCCTTTCCATTTTGGCCGCGGCCATTTTGCTGGTAGTGGGCGTCAGTTCGACGATGATTGATGTTGAAGCACGCGTAAAGCTGCTCGATTTTAAATTGTTGGGACAGGAAATGATCTTTAAAAACCAAATATTGTTCTTTCAAAGCAAAGGTATTTTGGAAGTAGTTTTGCTGTTGCTGAAAGCTTCAGGCACAGAATCTATGGTTGTTGGCGCGCTGATTTTGTGCTTCAGCATCCTTTTTCCAGTTAGCAAATTAAGTTCGGGCTTGATTTATTTGCTTGGCAGCGACAACAAATGGACGCGCGGCAAAGTAGTGCATTATTTTGCATTTGATTCTGGAAAATGGAGCATGGCCGATGTGATGGTAATTGCCATTATGATGACTTACCTTGGTTTTAACGGGATTTTGGACAGCCAGTTGGCCGTGCTCAACATCAAAACAAGTTACTTAGCCAGCATCACCACCAACAATACAGCTTTGCAGCCCGGCTTTTTCATTTTTGTAACGTTTGTACTTTTCAGCCTCATTATGTCTGAAATCTTAAAACGGGTGATTTTGCCTGCTGAGAAGAAAGCCAAAGGCCAGGATTTAATTTAAGGTCAACAAAAAAAGGTTGGTAAAAGAAGCATCAACACATTAATGCTTCTTTTACCAGCCTAAAATTGGCAACAAAAAAACCAGCTATTCGCTCAAGCCTAAAACCTTGTCCATGGTGATTGGCAGATTACGGACACGATGGCCGGTTGCATGAAAAACAGCATTTGCAATAGCTCCGGCAACGGCGATAATACCGATTTCGCCAACGCCTTTTACGCCTAAGGGGTTTACTTTATCATCGTGTTCTTCCACAAAAATCACATCAATATCGTTGATGTCTTTGTTTACCGGGATGTGGTATTCGTAAAGGTCATGGTTTATAAAACGGCCCAGGTTTTTGTCCATCATGCTTTCTTCTTCTAAAGCCTTGCTGATGCCCCAAACCACCGCGCCTTTTATCTGGCTGCCCGCAGTTTTTGGGTTGATGATTTTGCCGGCCGCAACTGCACAAACCACACGGCTCACAATCGCTGTTCCCAACTCTTCGTCCACTTTTACCTCGGCAAAAACAGCAGCGTGCGTATTAAAAGTATATTTTAATTTGTTGATGGGGTTTGGCCCGCTCATCGCTTTTTCTTCGATGCTGCCCACTTCGGCCTGTTTCATTAATTCGCTGATGGAAATTTTGGACGAAGGATCTTTTTTCAATAGCACGTAGCCATCATCAATTATCAGATCATCCGCACTTTCTCCCGAAACCGGTGTTTTTTTGGATTTTTTGGCCAGCTTTAAAACCTGCGCTTTAACCGCTTCGCAACCTGCTTTTACTGCCGAACCAACCGAAGCAGCCGTCCACGAACCGCCTTGCAATGGTGCTTCCGGCATGTTGGTATCGCCCAATTTAAACGTTACATCTTCGATCGCCAAGCCTAAAGTTTCGGCAGCAATCTGCGTCATGATGGTATAAGTTCCCGTGCCGATATCCGAAGCGCCGCTGCTCACAAACAACTTTCCGTCTGCCGATAAAACCGCTTTTGCGTTGGCCAGCATTTGTTGCGCGTCCCAAGCCGCCGTGCCCATTCCCCAGCCAATTAACTGGTTGCCATCACGCATAGAACGCGGCTCGATGCTTCTTTTATCCCATCCAAATTTGGCCGCGCCTTGCGTGTAACAAGCTTTCAGTTCTTTGCTGCTGTATGGTCTGCCGCCCATTTGGTCTTCTTCCGCATAATTGCGCAAACGGAACGCCAAAGGATCCATTTTTAAGGCATAAGCCAGTTCGTCTATCGCGCTTTCAAAAGGATGATTGCCGGTTACCGCGCCGGGCGCACGCATATCCAGCGGCGAAAACACGTCCAGCTTTACCAGATCGTATTTCAGTTCTACGTTTTCGCATTTGTACATTGTGCCCGACCAGTTGACGATGATCTCCGTGTAATCCTCAAACCTTGAAGTTTCGCCAAAAGCCTCGTGTTTTACCGATTGCAAAGTTCCATCCGCAGAAGCGCTTAAAGCCAAACGCTGCACTGAAGAAGGCCGATGCCCGAAAGAGAACATTTGCTGCCGCGTTAACGAAACACGGACGGCGCGTTTTAATTCCAGCGAAGCCAAAACCGCCATAAATACCTGATATTGCGGACGCAAACCCGAACCAAAAGCGCCGCCGACAAAAGGAGAAAGCACGCGGACATCATCCGTAGAAAGCCCAAAAACTTTGGTGATGTATTGCTGGCAGTTGAACACGCCCTGCGTTTTATCGTAAACAGTTAGCTTGTCGCCGTCCTCCCAAACGACGGTTGTGGCGTGCATTTCCAAAGGGTTATGATGCTCGGCGGAATGCAAATACTCACCTTCCACTTTAAATTCGGCTGCTTTAAAAGCATCGCCTGCATTGCCGCGCGATTTTGGTTCTTCAAACCCAACCTTGCCTTTCGGCGCTTTTTTGGCTTTGTCGAGGTGATCCATCAGCACGGTTTCGTGTTTGTCTTCCTTGTATTCCACTTTAACCAGCGAAGCCGCATAACGCGCCAGTTCAAAAGTTTCGGCAACAACCAGTGCGATAGGCTGCATGCTGAACATGATTTTGTTGTCTTGAAAGGGACGAAAAGGCGAACCAGCCGGCGAATCCTGGTCTTTATAATTTTTATCAAACCAAGGCAGGCCGGAAACATTTTCGTGCGTAAAAATTTTTAAAACGCCTTTTAAGCTTAATGCTTCTTTTACGTCTATATTTTTGATGCTTCCTTTTGCAATTTCGCCCGAAACCACAACGCCATAAACCAGGCCATCTGCGGCAAATTCGGCTGCGTATTTGGCTTGTCCGGTTACCTTTAACGGCCCGTCAACACGGCTCGTCGGTTTTCCTATATAATTACTTTTCATTGGTTTATTTTTTAGGTTGATGCTTCTTTTATGCCGTATTTTTTGGTGTTATACAGCTTGCAAAGCTTCGGTAAAAGCACGTACAATGGCGCGTTTGGCCAGTTCTATTTTAAAAGAATTATAGCTATATCCTTTGGCCGTTGCCAAAACGGTTTCGGCCAGCAGCCTAAAGTTTTCTTTGGTTGGTGTTTTGCCAATCATCATCGCTTCTGCCGATTTATCGCGCCACGGTTTATGCGCTACGCCACCTAAAGCCATCTGTATTTCTTTGATCGTTCCGCCTTCCAGTTCTATCGCAGCAGCCACAGAAACAATGGCAAAAGCGTAGGATTGCCTGTCGCGCAGCTTCAAATATTGCACCTTAGAAAAGGTTTTGGCGGGAAGATCAATAGACGTAACCAAATCGCCCGGCTGCAAATTGTTGTCCAACTCCGGTTGGTCGCCTGGCAAACGGTGGAAATCAGCAAAATCCACTACCCAATCTCCTTTTGTGCCCGTTACGTTTACTTTGGCATCCAGCGCAGCTAAAGCCACACACATATCGCTTGGGTGTGTGGCAATGCAATGTTCGCTCGTCCCTAAAACAGCATGGATGCGGTTATAACCATTGATGGCCGAACAGCCGCTGCCTGGCTCGCGTTTGTTGCAAGGCGTGGCGGTATCGTAAAAATAATAACACCGCGTGCGTTGGAACAGGTTGCCGCCGTTGGTTGCCATGTTGCGCAATTGTGCCGATGCGCCAGCCAAAATCGCTTTAGCAAGCAAAGGATAACGCTGCTGCACCTGTTCGTTCCAGGCGGTAACGGCATTGGTGGCTAACGCGCCTAAACGCAAACCGCCGTCTTCGGTGTTTTGGATTTCGGTTAAAGGCAGGCGCGTTAGGTCGGTCAAATGCTCCGGACGTTCAACGTTTACCTTCATCAAATCCAAAATATTAGTTCCGCCGGCAATAAACTTGGCTTTGTTTTTTGTGTTAATATCTTCAACTGCGTCGGCAACATTAACTGCTCTTAGGTAAGAAAAACTATTCACCGGCCATTTCTCCTTTCACTTGCAAAATTGCCGCGTTGATGTTGTTGTAAGCGCCGCAACGGCAAATATTCCCGCTCATTTGTTCTTTAATATCGTCTAAAGTATTCGCTTTTCCTTCATTAAACATTCCGACGGCCGAACAAATCTGACCGGGCGTGCAATAACCGCATTGAAAAGCATCATGCTCGATAAAGGCTTTTTGCAGCGGGTGCAAATCTTCGCTATGCGCCAAACCTTCAATCGTGGTAATTTCCTGTCCTTCGCGCATAACGGCCAACGTAAGGCAGGAATTGATACGGATGCCATCCACCAAAACCGTGCAGGCACCGCATTGGCCATGGTCGCAGCCTTTCTTTGTCCCGGTAAAACCAATGTATTCGCGCAGAGCATCCAAAAGTGTAACCCAAGGCGCAATGTTAAGTACATGTTCCTGTCCGTTGATTTTTAACCTGACTTTTACCGGTTCTGCCGGTGCGGGCGCAAGTGTAGTTGCGTGGCTGCCCGATGCTTGTTTAAATATTCCTGACATGCTGTTTGATTTTAATGTATCGGCTGAAAAGCGATACTTCTTTTATCCCTATAAAATAGTTGTTGCGCCATGTTGTTTGGGTGGTGGCATATTTATTTTTGATCCGCATGGATGTGCCTAAAAAACTATCGGTAAAAGAAGCATTTACCGCTGCTGGTATTTTTCTTCCAGGTTTTTAAAATACAAAATTCAAAAACCATATTAAAATTATAAAGTTATATAATTAACTAATAATCAAAATAATGGAAAAATTAATTTCGAGAAAGCAACATGGTTTTGCTGATTATACTTACATCCCGCTGATGGCGGCAGCACCTGAAGTTTTTGGTTTTGAAGATGAAGACACAGCCACCTTACTCTGCAGAATACAAGGCGGAACGGTATTGCTAACCACTTTACTGACGCGTGCAGAATGGGGAGTGTTTAAAGTGATTCCTTTTAAAACACACCTGCTTTTAGACCTTTCCCTCGGCGCGTTCTCCATAGCCGCTCCTTGGGTTTTTGGCTTTTCTAAAAACAAAAAAGCGCGCAATGCTTTTTTGCTGATGGGCGCCACCAGCATTGCAGCCAGCCTGCTAACCGAACCTAAAGAAATGCCGGCCACCGAATCCTAATTTTTAACCGATAAAAACAGTATCAACATTAAATCAAAACGATATGTCAACCAATCAAAAATATGCACTAATAACCGGTGCTTCCAGCGGTATCGGATACGAGCTGGCGAAATTGTTCGCACAGGATAAATACAATTTGGTTTTGGTTGCTTTGGAACCAGACTTGCTCAACCAAAAAGCAACCGAACTGAAACAGCAATACGGCGTTAAAGTAGAAGCCATTGTAAAAGATTTGTTTAAACGCGAAGCACCGTTTGAAGTTTACGACCAAATAAAAGCAAAAGGCATCCAGATTGATGTTTTGGTAAACGATGCCGGGCAAGGCCAATACGGCTTGTTTGCAGAAACCGATATTAACCGCGAACTGGACATTATCCAACTGAATATTGGCGCTACCATTTCCTTAGTAAAATGCTATTTGCCTGAAATGCTGGCCCGTAAAGATGGAAAGATTTTAAACCTTTCTTCGATCGCCGGAAAAACGCCCGGCCCGTACCAGGCAGTTTACCACGGCACAAAAGCTTTTGTGCAATCTTTTACCGAAGCGGTACGCTCGGAATGCAAAGATACCGGCGTAACGTTAACAGCTTTATTGCCTGGCAAAACCGACACCGATTTTTTTAACAAAGCTCAAATGGAAGATTCTAAAATGATGGAACAAAGCGGATCCGACCCGGCAGAAGTAGCGAAAGACGGTTACGAAGCTTTGATGGCTGGTGAAGACATGGTGATTTCCGGCTTTAAAAACAAAGCAATGGTAGGCATGAGCAACGTTATGCCAGACCACTTGGTTGCCGATATGATGAAAAAACAACAGGAACCAAAAGAAGATTAAATGCTTCTTTTATCACCTAAAAAACCTTGAACTTTTATCGGTTCAGGGTTTTTTGTTTTTAATAAAAAATACAATTACCAATAATATTTTTACGAATTAGATTTGTGAAATACAAAGAGGGAATAAATTTTAATGTATTGTTGTTTTACCTTTCTTTTCAAAATCTTTATAACATTGCTTAATGTAATTGATAAGATCATAATCGTTCCAAGTATTGATCTGTGAAAGGGAAGGTTGGTATCTTAATTTAAAATTAAACAAATCAGCATCTTTTATCGGAACATTACTTTTGATCAAATCATCATTAAACCTGGTAGAAATTTCATAATTGTCAACTTCCCGTTTGGCATATTTTTTAAACTTGCGTGCATTGATTACTTCGCTTTTAAAGTTCTCATATATAAACGTCATGGGTTTTAAAAACAAATAATAATAGTGTGGGGTTCCGGTATAAAAAACGCCTTTGTCGCGGTATCCTTTTTTTACTTCCTGCAGATCCGTTATCAAAAAATTTTCCTTGATCACAACTTCCGGCAACTCAACAGCAGGTGTTAAGTACAATACTTTGATTAAAAAATCAGTTACAATTGAATTGATGGTTTGAAATCCTGCACTTGATATTTCAAGGCTGTCTCCTAAAGCAGCCATAATATTAAACACGCCGTACAGATTAGATTTAACAGTTTGCTTGTTTTGTTTATTGAAAACCTTGACACTGCCTAATCGGATATTTGAACCCTGCTTATATAATATCCCTTGTTGTATTTTAACAGGTTGCCCTTTTAAAGTATTTGCAACAAAGATAAATAGTACATAAAACAGGAGTGTTTTTCTTCTATCCATTTAATAAAGCTAAAAGAATAAAATCAATGACAATTAGGTTTAACCTTTTTTAACAATTGTGATTTTTTATCATATTGATTAACTCCAACATAACCAATTATAAAAATGCAGCAATACTTCTTTTATCACATAAAAAACCCTGAACTTTTATTGGTTCAGGGTTTTTTGTTTTGCGATTTGTCTGAAACTAACTTTAAACTTTAGCTATCTCTACATGAAATGTAGTTCCTTTATTTTCTTCACTTTCAAACCAAATTTTGCCATCGTGCCAATCAATAATGGTCTTGATGATGGACATGCCCAAGCCAACGGAAGGTTCGCCTTTTAACCCAACACGGCTGGCATTGTTAAATTTATCAAACAGATTTGCATGGAATTTTTCGGGAATACCAATCCCATTATCGGCAACTACAATGTGCACAGTTGTTTTCCTATCTTCTAAACTTAACGTAATGGTTCCGCCAGCAGGTGTAAATTTAATGGCATTTGAAATCAGGTTATTGATTGCTTGGAAAAACTTGCTCTCATCAATCTCTACAAAAATTGGTTTGTTTACCGTATTAAATATAAATGTTTGGTCCAGTTCTTCTTTTTTCTGCTGGTATTCTTCGGTTGTGCTTTTAAAAATCTGTGTCAGGTTAACCCTTTTTTTAAACAGTGCAACCCCTGCCTATTCAACAAATTCTT
>NZ_CALMAT010000031.1 GCF_937859865.1 uncultured Mucilaginibacter sp. | reverse complement strand
CGTTCTACTTTGGAACCGCGAAACATTATTGACCAGATTATCTGGAACGAAAACTTTCCGCGTTCTATCCTTTATTCAATTGTGCGTTTGCAGCGTTCGTTTGAAAAATTAGAGATTGACCATCAATTGGAAAGTTTTAAAAGATTAAAGTTTTTAATCGGGAAATTAAAAAGCCGCGTGCAGTTTTCCGACATCCAAACGTTGGAAGCAGAAGGTTTACAAAACTACTTGCAAGACATCAAAAACGGATTGTTAGAAATTGGTACTGCTTTTAACCACTATTATTTTGCGTACGATTAATTTTTAAAAACCCTGCTTTTCAAATTTCTATCCGTATTATCAAAACTACAAATGCCAAAATTCAACATCACCCATATCACCCGTTACTTGTACCAAGAGCCAATTAACGATAGCGCCAACCAAATTATGCTATACCCGATTGAAGATGAGCAACAGCAAGTCCTCAGCCAGCATTTAAAGATTACGGACGACCCATTGGTAGAAACTTACCGCGATTATTACGATAACAAGGTCGGCACGTTTACTAATCCGGGCGTACATTCAGCTTTAATTATTGATTCGGAGATAGAAGTGATCACGCACAGCCATAACATGCCCGAAGATTCGGCTCCGGCTTTAGAACAATGGGAAGTTTTAAACCAGTTGAAATACCAGGTGCCTTACATCAATTTTTTGCTGCCGCAACCGTTTAAAAGCCAGCTTGAAGTTGTGCAGGTGATCAACCAGGAAAAAGCGCGCGAACAAACGCCGCTTCAATTGGCAAAAGCGTTAAGCAATTTTATTTATACCAACTTTGAATACAAAGCAGGCGTAACCACCGTAGAAACCACGATTGACGAAGCCTGGGAATTAAAATCAGGCGTGTGCCAGGATTTTGCGCATTTATTGCTGGTGATGACCCGTTTGGCCGGAATTCCTGCAAGATATGTGAGCGGGTATATTTGCCCCAACAAAAACGGTATGCGCGGCGAAGGTGCCACACACGCTTGGGTGGAAGCATACATTCCGTATTTTGGCTGGCAAGGCTTGGATCCAACCAATAATATTTTGGTGGATGATAAGCATGTGCGCCTGGCAGTCGGCCGTAATTTTTCGGATTGCAGCCCCGTAAAAGGCACTTACAAAGGAAATTCGCAGCACCAATTGGAGGTTTCGGTTACGGTTTCTTACGATAACGAAAACAAGCAGGTGAAGCAAAGCGAGCCGGTTCCGGTTTTTGTACCTTTTAACAACCAAAACTTTGACAACACAAACACAGAAGCTAAAAATTCTTACCGGCAATATTTGGAATGGCAGCAACAGCAACAGCAGCAGCAGTAATTTTAGGTGGATAAAAGAAGCATGAACTTTTCATAGTTCGGGTTATTTTCAACCTATTTAAACGTGTTGGAGAACCCATTGATTTTATGCCGGTAAAAGAAGTATTTTCTTTATTTGTTCTGCTGATAAAACCTTTCCCATAATTGGTTTTCCGCTAAACCGTCCTCTTCTAAATCCCGCGTTTGCAAAGACATAGCAGTAAAGCTTGATTTTTCTTCTGCTTCTGGTTCATCAACAATCATTTTTTTACTTCTTCTTTTACTTTAGCCGTCATTGCTTTATACAGTGTCATAAAAGCCAAAGCTTCGTTGGTAGGTTTAAAAGCCGTAATTGCCATAAAAAATTATTTATTGCTAAGTTAACTTGTAATTGTAAATTATCAAATTTGTAATTAATACTTCTGATTTTTAGGCGATAAAAGAAGTATTGTCATCCCGACCGTAGGGAGGATCTTCTTCAAGTTTCAAATATTGAACAGCTTTGAAGAAGATTCCTCCTATCGTCGGAATGACAGTACGGTTGCTATCTTTCAAAACTCAACCGTTTGCCCGTCCGTTCACTTTGCAGTTTCCCATCTGCCCAAACCAAATTTCCGGAAACAATAGTATGTGTAATTTTTGATTGAAAAGTCTGCCCTTCAAAAGGGCTCCAGCCGCATTTATACAAAATGTTTTTTTTAGAAACTTTCCAAGGCGAGTTCAAATCAACCAAAACCAAATCTGCCCAAAAGCCTTCCCGGACAAAACCTCTTTTTTCAACCTGAAAACAAATGGCCGGGTTATGGGCTGTTTTCTCAACAACCTGTTCCAACGAAAGCTTCTTTTGATGCACCATTTCTAAAAGTGCAGGCAAAGCATGTTGTACCAAAGGCCCGCCGGAAGGCGCATCGAGATAAGGTTTTACTTTTTCTTCGGATGTGTGGGGCGCGTGGTCGGTTGCAATTACATCAATATGTCCGTCTAAAACAGCTTGCAAAATCGCGTTTCGGTCTGTCGTTGTTTTGATGGCCGGGTTCCATTTGATGAGATTTCCTTTCGCTTCATAATCCTCGTCTGAAAACCAAAGATGATGCACACAAGCTTCGGCAGTAACTTTTTTATCTGCTAAAGGAAGCTCCGATTTAAATAACGATACTTCTTTTGCCGTCGAAATATGCAGCACATGCAAACGTGTTCCGTTTTTCTTTGCCAATTCAACCGCCATCAAGGAAGACAAATAACAAGCCTCCGTACTTCTGATTTTGGGGTGAAGCCGAACCGGGATATTTTCGCCCAACAATTGTTTGTAATGATTGAGGTTGCTTTTAATCGTCGCTTCGTCCTCACAATGCGCAGCAATTAACATGGGCGATTCTGCAAACAATCTTTCCAGCGTTTTCGGGTTGTCAACCAGCATGTTTCCGGTTGATGACCCCATAAAAACTTTTACGCCGCACACATTTTGCTGGTCTGTTTTTAAAACTTCCTCCAAATTATCATTAGAAATACCCATGTAAAAAGAGTAGTTGGCCAATGATTTTTGTACGGCCAACTGATATTTATTTTCCAATAATTCCTGCGTCAACGTATTCGGAACCGTGTTGGGCATTTCCATAAAAGAAGTGATGCCGCCGGCAACCGCAGCCGCGGATTCGGAAGCCAGATCACCTTTGTATGTCAGGCCAGGTTCGCGGAAATGCACCTGGTCATCAATGCAACCGGGCAGCAAATGCAAACCTTGAGCGTTGATTTCCTGACCTACAACCGTATCAATGGAAGGAGCAATTTTCTCGATAAAACCGTTTTTCAACAAAATATCGGAAACGTATTGTTTACCTTCGTTTACAATGGTTGCGGATTTGATGAGGATGGAAGCCATGCTTCAAAGATAAAAGCAGGACGACGAATTTGGCTACAAAAAGAAAATTCTGTTGGGTTTAAACCAACTTTCCCTTCAACTACTCAAACAAAACATCGCCCCAAAACTGTTACCTATTTTTACCCCATAAAAGAAGCATGAAAAAACTAGCCCTGATACTGTTTTTACCCCTTATATTTTCGTTAAGCCGATGCGGCATCAACAAACAGGTTGAACAAGCCAAAGCACTGGGCAAATGCCATTTCGATTTGGTTTCTGTAGATAGCATGAATCTGGCAGGCGTCAGCATCAACCGTTCTGAAAATGGGCAGGCGGTTAACTTGACGAGTTTGCCGCGTTTGGCAATGGGTTTGATCAGCCATAACATTCCTTTAAACGCAAACGTTGCCATTAGGATCACGAATGAAACCGGACAAACGGCTGCGATTGACCAGTTTGAATACAAGATTTTACTGCGGAACAATGAAGTTTTTAACGGCTTTGTAAACCGGAAAGTAGTTGTTCCGGCAGGCGGCGGACAAATTATTGTTCCCGTCCATGTTTTTGGTAATGTATATAAACTGATTGCCGACCAGCAAACCAGCCAGGCTTTTGGTGATTTGATTTCAAATTTGTCTGGCTCAACAACAACCCCAAAATCTGTGGTAACTTTCAAAATCAGGCCAACGATTGATTTGGGCGGCCATGCTTTCAATTATCCGGGTTATATTAGTTTTGATAAGGAGTTTGGGAGATAGGTTTTGGGATAGCTTCATACATTTATTTTATGCAGAACAAGTTATTAATACTGGTAGCAGCAATCCTGCTAACTGGTCTTGCGCTAACTTCATGTGGACAAGCAGTGGTTGTTCCAAATGGAATTAACTTTCCAAAAGATTCTCTGATAAAAGAACAGTTAATTAATTCATTAAATGGTTTACTGGTTCAGATGGAACAGCCAGCTAGCAAAAATGAGTTTATTTTAAAAAGAGAATTATTAGAAACTTCCACATTGATGGATGAAATGAAGGAAATGTCGCAAAATGTAAAACTAAAAGATAAAGATTTTTATAAATTTTACCTCGATAATGTTGTTCAATTAGAGGATGATAATTTTCTTGTCCAGCTTTGTTACATAGGCATAACTGAGGGTAACCCGGTTTTTAGAGCAGGTTTTAAATTACTGGCCAAGAAAGAAGACAACAAGTTTTACTTTTATTCTCCCTTAAAACAAAATACAAGGGCTTGGAAATCAAAAACCATCAATCGTACTACTTATCATTTTAAAGATACGCTTAACATAACTGATGTTAAAGAATATCAAAAAACATTGAACTTATATGATCGCAAATTAAAAGCTCCTGTTTACCCAACCGAGTTTTACTATTGTGATAATTTGCCGGAAGTGCTACAGCTTATTGGCGTAGATTATAAACTGGATTACAATGGCAGAAAAAACGACAACTTAACTGCTCATGAAAATAATATCAATTTAGTATTGAATGGTTGGACATCCAATAAATACAGCTTTGATCCGCATGATTTATGGCATGAGCGTTTGCGAACAGTTATGAATAGTGAGGTGATTAACCGCCCGGTTGATGAAGGTTGTGCTTATTTATATGGTGGTAGCTGGGGATTAACATGGATACAAGTTTTAACAAGTTTTATAACTTATGCAACTGCTCATCCCAACGCTAACTGGGAAGCTTTATACATATCTTTTGAAAATTACACCAATGGAGACAAGCCTTTAAAAGTTCCTTATGCAATTAACGCGCTCATTGTAGAAAATATAGAAAAAGAAAAAGGCTTTGATGCTGTGATGGCTTTATTAGCTTGTGGTAAAAGAGAAAATGGAGATGCCAATTATTTCAGTACATTGGAAAAGATTACGGGTGTAAACCGCACCAGCTTTAATAGTTATGTTTGGAAGTTGTTAAAACAACATAAGCTTAAAATGTAATTCTGTAAATATGATGAATACTTCTTTTATCGACTAAAAATATACGGCTATCATTCTCTCTGATTGATTTGTAATACTTCTTTTATCGGCATAAATTCCTGAAGCTTTTTCTTTAACATTTCCGTCCCCCGCTCTTCTCCATCCCCGCTCCCAAAAACAAAACCCTATCTTTGCCGCATGTCCGTAACTTTTGAAGACTTTACTTGTTTCTCGTAATTTTAAATCTTGCTGAAGAACTGCATTCCTTTAACTTTTATTTGAAAGTATTGGAGCAACAGGTGAATGTTACTGCTAAATTCTCAAATCCTTCGATTCGATCAATACATTTTTGTCCTGTTACTAATGCTATATATGCTTATTAATTTATGAAAAAGCTAAAGCAAATTATAACCGAAATCAAGACCCATCAATCACACACTTCCGACAATTTTCAAGAACTTGTTTGGCAATTAATATGTTACCCACCGAAAATGCCAATTAGATGGCATCAAGAACAATTAATAGAAGATTCGAAAAGATTCAGTTTAACAGTATTTGACAGACATTTCGCTAATAAAAATATAAAATTTAATGGATTCAAATGGGGAAACGGGCCAATAAAGCTATTAGTTACACATGGTTGGGGTTCAAAAGCTATGGATTTTAGCGAACTTATTTCAAAACTCAGACAGATTGACGAAGTAGAAATAATAGCATTTGATGCTCCAGGAAATGGTAGTTCCGAGGGAGAATTATCAAACTTATTGCTTTATACTCAAGCGATTGAAGTTATTGTACAAAAATTTGGTGATCCAAATATTATCATTGGTCATTCATTGGGTGCAATGGCTAATATTATCGCTTTAACTGAAATGAAATTGGCTCCATCATTACTTATCAGTATTACGCCCCTTATAAAGCTAAAGGAAAACTTTGAAGCTACTATGGATGTAGTTGGAATATCACAAACAGCAAAAGAAGATTTTTTAAATAACTTTAGAAATAAGTTTGGAGTTTCTGCATCGTATTTTACTCTTGGCGATTTATATAATTCTGACGAAGAGCTTAACCATTTGGTAATATATGATCGCAATGATCAAATTTCTCCATTTAGCTATATTAAGGAGTTTTTGGAAGGTCATTCAACTATTAAAAGTAAATGTTATGATAATACAGGGCATGATAAAATTATTAAGTCACCTGTATTAGTAGCTGATTTATATACAATCATAAAAGATTTAATAATAAAATAATTCATCGTATTTGCGTTAAATTGAAAATTAAACATACTGCTTTTATCAACTAAAAATCTCTAAACTCAATCCTTTCCGCTCCTCAAACTTTTCCGCTCCCCGCTCCTAAAAACAAAACCCTATCTTTGCAGCATGCCTGTAACTTTTGAGGACTTTAATTTTAACCGGCAAATTTTAAATGCCATTGCCGATGCAGGTTACACCGAACCTACCCCGATCCAGCAAAAAGCAATTCCGCCAATTTTAAACGGACAAGATGTGATGGGGATTGCCCAAACCGGGACCGGCAAAACAGCGGCTTATGTTTTGCCTTTGTTAATGAAACTGAAATACGCACAAGGCAACGATCCGCGTGCTTTGATCATTGCCCCAACACGAGAACTGGCGATGCAAATTGAAGAAAACATCAAAACTTTTGCTGCAAATACCGATTTACGGACCGTGGTTTTATACGGCGGTTTAGGCCCGAAAACACAGATCGAGCAAATCCAAAAAGGTGTGGATATCATCGTTGCTTCGCCCGGAAGGTTTTTGGATATTTATATTGCCGGCCACATTGTTACCAAAACATTGCAGGTTTTGGTGTTGGATGAAGCCGACAAAATGATGGACATGGGTTTTATGCCGCAGATCAACCGTATCCTCGAAGTCGTTCCGCGCAAAAGGCAAAACTTGCTTTTCTCGGCAACTATGAGCGATAAAGTGCATCTTTTAGCAGGCAATTTTCTCGAATTTCCAACCGTAATCGAAGTTACGCCACAAGCAACGCCGGCACAAACCGTAACCCAAAAGTTATACTTTGTGCCGAACATGAAAACCAAAATCAACCTGTTGCGCAAGCTGTTAGACGAACCGGAAAGCATCACGAAACTGATTGTGTTTTGCAAAACGCGCCAATCCGCTGAAGATGTTTACAAGTTTTTGGAACGTAAATTCGGGCAGCAGCAGGTTAAAGTTTTGCACGCCAACAAAGGGCAAAACACGCGTATCAACTCCATCAATTCCTTTAAAAACGATGAAGTAAAAATATTGGTGGCTACCGATGTTGCTTCGCGCGGGATAGATGTAAGCGCGGTGAGCCATGTGATCAATTTTGACGTGCCGGTTGTGATTGAAGATTATGTGCACCGGATTGGTCGGACCGGCCGCGCTTTGCAATCCGGTGAAGCCATTACTTTTTGCGCGCCGCAGGAAGAATATTATTTGCAGAAAATTGAGAAGCTGATCCGGCAAAAACTGGAAATCCTGCCCATTCCCGAAGGTGTTTTTGTAGAAGAAACCGGTTACGACGAACGCCAGGAACAGAACAAGGAAATTGATTTGCAGATGCGCAAAGAGGATCCGGAGTTTAAAGGCGCGTTCCACGAAAAAAAATTGTCTAACCAAAAAAGTAACCTGCCGAAGAAAAAAGATGACCGCAAGTTTAAATCGCCCAAAGCTTTGCGAGGCAAAAAATTGCGGAATAAATAGTTCTTTTGTAGCATGAAATTCAGGATTACACCGCTCAACCTGGCAACGGCCGCATTTATTGTGCTGGCTGTTGACATTTGGATTAACGGCGCAAAAATTTCTGGCGGACAATACGAACATTTTGGTAGTGCCATCAGTTGGATGTTTTTACTTTTTGCCGTAGCCGTTTCGTTTCTCGATATCATCTTCCGGAACTTTTTCCCCGAAACCAAAAAAATATGGCTCATCGAACTTAGCTTTATCACTTTGTCCATCGTCATTTACTTATTAGTAAGTTGATAGTTAATGGTTCATGGTTAATGGTTAATAAATAAAACCAAATGCAAATCGTGATGGCTGAATGCTGATAGCTGATAGCTGATCCCCTCTCACCCCAAACCTCCTACCCAATGAAAAAAGCAGAAATAAAATTAATGATAGAACTGGACGACCAAAATGTGCCTGAAAAAATTACCTGGGAATCTACCGATTCGCAATCTAAAGAAGCATTGGCGGTAACGGCTTTTAATTTATCGCTTTGGGACCATCAGTATAAAAACACATTGAAAATTGATTTGTGGACGAAGGAAATGCCGGTGGATGAAATGAAACGCTTCTTTTACGAAATGCTGCAAACCATGGGCGACAGCTTTTTGCGTGCAACCGGCGAAAAAGCAATTGTGGAAGACTTACGCGATTATTGCGCCCACTTTGCCGATAAAATGGAAATAAAACAATAATAAAAGCAGTATCATGTCACCACGAACCTTTGTAACTTTTGCCGGATTTATTATGCTGATTGCCGGAATATTTAGTCCGCTGATTAGTCCGTTAGGTTTGGTAAAATGGAATTTGTTCGATTTAAATCAGCCTTTTGCAATTGTAGTTTTGGTAATTTCAATAATTGGTTTGGTTGGAACAATTATGCAAAACAAACGGCTGGCTAAATTTGCAGCTTTGATTTCACTTGCTTTAGTTGTACTTGTATATATTGCTGCTTTGATGAAAGTAAAAACATCGTTTAGTTTTATTCCATTTCCAAAACTTTCGCAAACGTTAGCTGGCTTTATCCATTACCGCTGGGGCTGGTATTTACTGTTTTTCGGCCCAATCCTGGCTTTACTTGGATCAAGAAAATCAAAAAGCATTCACTCAGCAAGAAAATAATTTTTGCTGAGGGAATGCTTCTTTTATCACCTAAATTTCAGCAACTTTAAAAGGTTTAATTTCGATCCGGTCCCAAACTTCACCTTTAATGTAGGGGTTATTGTTGAGCCATTCCTGCAAAGCTTCCGGTGTTTCAAACTGAACGATCATGGCCGAACCGATCATCTGCCCATGATCGTTTAACAAAGCACCTCCAATTAAATAATGGCCTTTGTTTTTGGCTTCTTTTACGCTTTCCAAATGCGCCGGCCGGGCTTGCATCCTTCTTTCCAACGCGTTTTCATCTGTAAAATCTAATGCGTTTATTAAATATTGATTCATGTTTTTGGTTGTAGTTACTTCTTATAAAAACAGCTAATCAAGTTTAAGTTTTAAGCAGAAAGAAATACTTCTTTTATCGCCTGTTTTTTAGCAATTAAAAAATTAATTCTGTTTGTGCTTTGCCAACCATTTTTGCTTCATGCTGCAGCAGCCATTTTTTTCGCCACAAACCACCGGCGTAACCTGTTAACTCACCGTTTTTACCAATAATGCGATGGCAGGGAACCACAATCCACAATTTATTTTTGCCGTTGGCCAAAGCAATAGCGCGAATGGCCAGCGGATTTCCAAACGCGTTCGCCATCTGCAAATAACTTTGCGTTTTCCCGAATTCAACCTTGCCCAATTGCTGCCAAACCTGTTGCTGAAAAGGCGTTCCGGTTTGGTGATGCGGAAAATCAAATAGGCTTCTTTTACCGGCAAAATATTCGTGCAACTGCAAAATTGCTGATTCTAAAACTTCGGTTTGCGGTTCAACTATCTCCGTTTCTTCATCCAAAACAGAGATTGCACAGATTTTGCCTTCTGTTTCTTCAACTTGAACAATTCCAATTGGCGAGCGGTAATGTGCGTGCATCTTCAAATATAAAAATAATTTAAAGCCGTTTGCCTTGGTTATATTTGCTGCCGATGGATTTATTCAACCAAGTAAAATTTTTGCTGAAGAAAGAAGTTTTGCTGGAATGGCGATCGAAATACGCGTTCAATGGCGTGTTGCTTTACGTGGTTTCTACCGTTTTTGTGTGTTACATCGCTTTTAACTTGTCGCCGGGTTTTGTGGGAAGTGCCGGGTATCCAATCGTTTGGAATGTTTTGTTCTGGATCATTTTGCTGTTTGCTTCGGTAAATGCAATTGCCAAAAGTTTTATGCAGGAAAGCAGCAGCCGGTTGCTTTATTATTACACGATAGCAAGTGCAAAAGCCATCATCCTGGCAAAAATTATTTACAATTGCTTGCTGATGATGCTTTTAAGCACGCTGGCACTTTTGGTTTACCTGCTGTTCTTTAAAAATACTTTAGGCGATCCGTTGTATTATTTTCTATCTGTTTTAAGCGGAAGCATTAGCTTTTCGATGGTTTTTACGATGCTTTCGGCCATTGCTTCTAAAGCTGGGAACAACGGAACGCTGATGGCGATTTTGTGTTTTCCAATCATCATCCCGGTAATTTTGATTTTGGTTCGATTTTCGAAAAACGCGATGGACGGCATCGAAAGAAGCGCAAGCATGCACGATATAATCGTACTGGCCGCCATCAATATTATTGTTGTGGCTACTTCGCTTGTTTTGTTTCCGTATTTGTGGCGCGATTGACACCAAAAAAATAGGGGTAAAAGAAGCATTCCTGCTTCAACTTAAATCAATATTTCCCCACAATCACTTTTACAAAATCTTCAAAATCCAAATACGCATTGGCCAAAACCTGCAATTTTTCTGAAGTAATACCTTGAACGGTTTTGGTATAAAGATTATAATATCCATAATCCAAACCGGAGAAATAAACATTTTTGAACTTATCAGCGTGAGAGAAAATATTTTCCAGGCTGCCCAGCAAGGCACCCATCATAAAATTTCTGACCAAAGAAAGTTCATCTTGCCCAATCAATACTGTTTTTAACAGGTTAATTTCTTTCTCGATTTCCTGTACGGCCACTTTGCAAACTTCGGCCCCAACTTCGGTGGCAATAAAAAACGTTCCGGTGTTTTTGTAGGAAGCAACTGCCGAGCCGATACCATACGTATAACCTTTGTCTTCGCGGATATTGTTCATCAGCCTCGAACCAAAATAACCGCCCAAAACCGTGTTCAAAACTTGTAAGCCAGGAAAATCAGGATGTTTGCGGTTGATGGTAGCCGTGCCCAAACGAATAGCTGATTGCAAAGCCTCTGGTTTTTCGATAAAAAGTAATTCGCCTGGTACTTTGTCTAATTCAGGCTGCATAAAATCGGCCGTAATCGTATTTTGCCAATCGTCAAAAGTATCCGAAATCAGGCCAATGATGTTTTCATCCGCTTTACCGGCCACCACAATCGTACAATTGGCTGGCTGGTACTGCTGCTCAAAATGCAGCCGCAAATCTTCCAGCTTGATCTGGCCATAATCTTCCAACTCCGCTGTATAACCGTAAATGGTGCCATTGTACAAAGCTTTATTAAAATTCCGCCTGCAGATAACATCGTTTTTTTGCAAATGCACCTGCAACTTTTGCTGCTGGTTGCGGATATATGTTTGCAGTTCTTTTTCCGGAAAAACCGAACCGGTCAAAATATCTTTCAACACCGGCAAAACGGCTTTCAGGTGTTTGTTCAGGGTATAAAGCGTAACCTGCGATTGATCTGCACTGTGTTCTACCTGCAAAAAAGCTCCGTAAAAATCAATTTCGGCCGAAATTTGTGCCGTAGTCCGGGTTTTCGTCCCTTCGGTAAGCAAGGTGTTTACCGTAACGTTTAAAAGCGGTTTTTGGGGATGAAAGCACAGGTTATTAAAAATCCATTCTATTCGCACCAAATCCTGCTCGTCTGAGTGGAACGAAAATATTTTACAGCCGTTTTCCAACACAATTTTCTGCGGCTCGATCAAAGCCAATTCTTCAACTGCATGAAAATCAGGCGCAACAGTTCTATCTAACATACTTCTTTTATCGGTAAAAAATCAGGCACTTACGTTTTCGGCAACTTCTTCTGCCAAATAAATCAAGGTTGATGAGTTTTCTTTGCGGAACATTTTTTGGGCTTGTTCCCGGATGTCTTTTGCCGTTACGGCCAAGTACTTTCCGGTTTCGTGGTTCAGGTTTTCGGCATCGCCCATCAGCTCAAAGTAGGCCAGGTTCATGGCTTTTTCCAGCAAAGACATTTCTGTAAAAACCATGGTTGATTCGGTTTTGTTCTTCACCTTCGTCAGCTCTTCTTCGGGCACCAGTTCGCTTTTAAACTTTTCCAGTTCTTCCCAAACCGCTGCTTCTGCCTGTTCTATGCTGATGTTTTCGAGCGGTTTTCCTTCAACCACCAGCACTGCGGTATCTAAACTGCCTGATAAATAAGCGTTGATATCGCTGAACAATTGTTTCTCTTTCAGCAACGTGCGGTACAAACGGGAAGAATTGCCACGCGAAAGAATGTCTACCAGCAATTCCGTTGGGTAACTTGCCGCTTCCGTTCTTCCCGGCGCATGAAAGGCGATGTACAAACTGTTTAGCGGCACTTTTGCCGTAACCGTTTCGCTCCGTGCTTCGGTTTGTTCGGGTTCCTGCGGCAAGTTTCGGTGGTATTTTTCGCCTGGCGGGATCGGTTCAAACCATTTTTCTGCCAAAGCCTTAACCTGTGCCGTATCCACATCTCCGCCTACAACCAAAATGGCGTTTTGCGGGTTGTAGTGTTTTTTGAAAAACGCTTTTACATCTTCAATTTTTGCGTTTTCAATGTGCGAAAGTTCTTTGCCGATGGTTGCCCATTGGTACGGGTGCTTTTTGTAAACCAAAGGCCGCAGTTTTAGCCAAACATCGCCGTAAGGCTGGTTTAAATAGCGTTGTTTAAACTCTTCGGAAACCACGTTGCGCTGCACTTCCAAACTTTTTTCGCTGAAAGCCAGGTTGAGCATCCGGTCGCTTTCCAGCCAAAAAGCAGTTTCGATATTGACAGCCGGAAGCGTGATGTAATAATTGGTGATATCGTTGCTGGTGAAAGCATTGTTCTCGCCGCCCACGCGTTGCAGCGGTTCATCGTAAGCCGGGATATTTTCAGAACCGCCAAACATCAGATGTTCAAACAAATGTGCAAAACCTGTTTGTTCGGGGTTTTCATCTCTTGCGCCAACATCGTATAAAACATTAACTACGGCCATCGGTGTTGTTTTATCCTCATGAACCAGCACTTTTAAACCATTAGAAAGTGTAAACCTATTAAACCTGACCATAATTATCTTAAAATCATCTGTAAAAACTAAAACACAAAGGTAAGCTTTTAGGTTCAAAAGCGTTTTGTTTCTGGTTTGGATAAACCTGCCCCTGCTGTTTTTATGGCACAAAAAAAGCAGATTGTTTTTAAACCTGCTTCACTACTTTATCTTTTTAAAAAAGAATTATGACGGCGATGGGATTACCGGCATGCCACTCATGTTATCGTCAACCAAACCTTCGTCCTCTTCATCACCGTGGCGGATGCCTTCATAAGGTTCGTCGTCGTCTTCGTTATCCCCGCTGTACGTGTCTTCTCCCGGAAACAAGCGCTTTACTTCATCTTCGTCCAGGTCTTCGTCGTCGTCCATCGGCTCGTTGTCAAAATCCGATAGGTCAGAATTCAAATCCGTATCATCCTCGTCGTCCATTTCATCGTCATCTTCAAAATCGTCATCTTCTTCCGGTGCTAATTGGTCTGTCGGTTCTCCGGTTGTGCTTAACGGAAGTTCTTCGCCGCTGTTGCTAAGGTTGTTTGTTGCCATATTTTGGTTGTTCTAATTACAAGTTATAAAGAAAATGCTTAATTATTGTTTGCAAGATTTTCCATGAATTTATACCGGTAAAAGAAGCATTGCCATAAAAAATAACTGTTTATTGCAGCAAAACGGAAAGTTTGTGCAGCAGTTCTGATGGCAAGAATGGCTTGGTGATGTAATCGTTCATGCCGGCATTAAAACAAATTTCCTGGTTTTCTGTCAAAACGGAAGCGGTAAGGGCAATAATGGGCAGCGTTAGTTTTAGTTCGTTTCGAATGCGCCGACTGGTTTCTAAACCGTCAATTTCCGGCATTTGCAAGTCCATTAAAACAGCATCGTAAGCCGCTTTTTGTAGCATTTCCAAAGCAATAAAGCCGTTGTCGGCAATGTCAACTACGCCTAAATCAGCGTTCAACAAAATCTGGCGCGCCACTTTTTGGTTAATCAGGTTATCTTCTACCACCAAAACTTTTTTATTTTTCAAGGAAGAAAATTTTTGTAGCTGCATGCTTTGCCGCAACTGGTTTTTCTCTGCAACCGCTTTTTCAAACGGGATTACCACCGTAAAAGTGCTGCCCACATTTAGCTTGGTAATTAAATTTATTGTGCCGTTTTGCAGTTCTACCAGTTCTTTTACGATTGCCAAGCCCAAGCCTGTACCGCCGTATTTTCTGGTTGTACTGATGCTGCTTTGGGTAAAACTTTTAAAAACAGCTTGCGTTTTATCCGGTGGAATGCCAATTCCGGTATCGGCCACTACAATTTTAAGTTCAAATGAACCGCTTTCGGTTTCAACAGCGCCGACATCAACACTTACGCCGCCCTGGACAGTAAATTTAATGGCATTGTTTACCAGGTTAGAAATGATCTGGTTTAAGCGCAATGGATCGCCCAATAAATATTCGGGGATTAAAGGATCCACATGGCAATTTAAATAAATGCCCATTTCATCGGCCAAAGGTTTGTAGCTGAGGTAAATGTGTTTTACAGATTCCCTTACCTCGAAAGGTATTTTTTCCAGCCTCAGCATCCCGGCCTGCATTTTAGAAACGTCCAGGATATCGTTGATCAGCAGCATCAATATGTTTGACGACTGCTTAATCACGTTTACATAATCTTTTTGATCTTCGTTCAGTGGTGTGGCCTCAAGCAGGTTTGACATACCGATAATACCGTTCATTGGCGTCCTAATCTCATGGCTCATGTTGGCCAAAAAAAGTTGCTGCGAATTTTTGGCAGCTTCGGAGGTTTCGCGTGCCTTCAGCAATTCAACCTCATACTTATTTTGTTCGGTAATATCTGTAGCAATCCCGCCGAGGCCAAAAATGGTGCCCTGCCTGGTAAACAAAGGAAATTTAGTTGTTAAAAAACACCGGCTTTCGCCGTCAACGTTCAACCATTGTTTTGATTCCTGTACCTTGCCTTCTTTCAGCACTTCGTCTTCGCTTTCTAAAACAAATTCCGCATGGAGATGCCCGAATGCCTCCATTTGTGTTTTGCCTATAAAGTCTTTATATTCTAATTTTAATGCTTGGGTTAAATTCTTGTTCACCAGCGTATAGCGTGAGTTGGTATCTTTTAAAAAAATATTTATCGGACAATTATCTATTACAGCCTGCAAAAGTTTTTCGTTTTCCTTCAGTTTTGCTTCGCTTGCCTTTTCATTGGCTTCTGCAATTGCTTGCTTTTTGTATATTTTTTTGAATTTTAGATAACCGAAAAGCACAACTGCCAGCATAAAAATAATACCGGCAACAGGATAGTGCCAGGTGGCTGCAACAGTTAAAATATAAGGGCGGAAATGCAAATTAGACATCTTAGGCTTTGATATTCATACCGTTGCTTCTACGCTAACAAACCAATAGTGTTGCAATAATTGTAGCAGGTTAGGCTGGCCTGGTTTATAATCCTTAAATATAAGAAGTTTATTTTTGACTTGATTGGGATAATGTTAATCTTCAACGCACCAGCAAACGAAAGAACGACTGGTTGCCAAAATGAATTTTGCAGGGAAAAATACCTGTTTCAATTTCTATCGTAATAATTTATAATGCTTCTTTTATGCCTGTAAATTTAGGGCCTGCGGTAATGCTTCTTTTACCGGTATTTTTTTAAGCAACACTTTGTTGTGAAGCCAATCCTGCTAAATTTCCGGGGTGATAATCGGGCACAGTTTTCATTCTTTCAAAAGCGGCCCCGTTCACCAATTCGTTTGCCAAAGGGTTTTTACAAACCGGGCGAAGATAATCCGGCAGTAAATTAAAGGGAAAGACTTTGGAATTGTACAAAGTTCCCGCTGCATCGGGTTTCAAATGCTCGTCCAAATACTTTTTCTCAAAACCCAAACCTGCGGCTTTTGCTTTGTTTACCATCCAATTTAAGGCAAGGTCGCTCAAACCTGCATCCGGGTAACCGCCGCCAATGTTGGAATGCACGCCCGGAAACCAAACCTGTTCCATCACCTGCTGCACTTCGCCGCGCATTACTTTATCGCTTTTTTCCCATAAAGTTGGCGTAAAATTGCTCCGTTTTTCATCAATGGCCAATGCCTGATAAGCGTATTCTGTGATGCTGCTGAGCTTGGTATCATGAAACTGGTATTTTTTATTGTTGTACCACTGGAACCAGCGCGATGGGATCCCGAGCGCGCCAACCGTGTCCCAAACACCGATAAATTTGATGCGCATGTTGTAGTAACTGTATTTTTGCTTAAAAGCCATCGCCTCTTCCCCGTTCGGGTCGGTAACAAAATTACGGTCGCGGTAAATGCGGTATGCTTCTTTTATCAGTGATAAATCATTGTTTTTAAGGATGCCACAATTACGGATCAACCCGGCCAAACTTCTTGCGGTATAGGCGCCCCGGCTAAAACCAAACAAATAAAGTTCATCGTTCGGTTCGTAGTTCCATAAAATAAATTTGTAAGCGCTCAGGATATTGTCGTCAATGCCTTTTCCGGTGGCACCGTCCATCCGCCTCGAAAACCAGGAACCATCCGAACCAATGCCTTCATCATAAAACTTGATTTGTGCGGTCTGCCGGTCGTCGCTGTTGCAAATTGCCTCAAAAATTTTTTGCACATTGGTGGTTACCCGTTTTCCCTTGTAGGTTTCGTTGGGCCTGTTCCAAGTCCCATCCGAGCAGGTAACAATGCGTTTCATCTAATTTTACATCAGTTTAAAGCATAAATGTACAAACTGTTGCTTTTGGCATTTTTAAAGCTTAAAGGTTTTATTTTGTGTCGGTATTTTCGGTTCATTGCCGCAGCTTCGCTTTTCAAAATGGTTTTCGCCGGTACAAGCGGAAGTTTTAACAATTTAAAATTTCCCGGCTTTGCTTGGGTTTGCCTTACTTCGGTTTTATCTAAAGAAAGCACTACATAACGCGTTAAAGTGCAAAACAGGACTACAGATAGTAGCGAAACATACTTAAAAGCCCTTTTTCTTTTTAAATAGAAAACTAACCAATAATAAATTTTGGTGATAAAAGAAGCATACGAAATGGAATGTTTACGGGTATCCATAGATGCTGGCTGATTAATGGTTTGATGATAATGTTAAATACTATAGCGCTGAAATTAACAGGTGTGGCTTGATTAACTATCGGATTATCAATAAAATAAAACTAAACTAAAAAAACCGGATTGTAAAGTAAAATTTTATTTTTTTTAGAACGGTTGGAATTATAACGGCTGCTGGTTTCAAGTTACGTATTATCACAAAGAAAAGTTTGTTGTAAAACCAACGCGGATACGGTTTTGCAAGCCGTTGTCCAAATGCTGCGTGTCAAACAAATTTACGGCCTGAATGATAAAACCAAGCACCGGGTTCCGGATACCGCTTTTATCTTGTTTGGTTAGGAAAAAGATAACGCCGGCATCGGTTTTGTTTAAGTAAGATGAAAATTGGTTTTTTACAAACAAAGTATAGCCCAACCTCAACTTGCTTGCATTTTCCGAACTTGGGTCATCCGTTTGCGTTGCCCTTGTAAAAGATACAATTTGCGGGAAAGCATTATATTCTACATAATTCCCCTGGCTGGCCGTACTCGAACTTTGCACTTGCCTTTGTGTGTTTCCATTGTTAATTGTGGTGATGTCTTTCACTTCCACCGAACTTAAATCCGCATAATTGTTGCGCCTGCTGTAGCCGGTTTTTAGGTTGATGATATACTTGCTGTTAAGCAAAAAATTATAACTAAGCGTTGCAAAATACGTTTGCGAAATTTTGTTGTACAACTGGTCTGCAAAAGCTGATGTTGGCTGGTACAACAAATATTTATCGTAATTGTAGCCCAAATCAACACTCAGCCAGTCAACTGTTTTACTTGTGGTTGCACGGTTAAACGGATTGACCAGCGTAAAACCATAATTGGCTTTAATGCCAGGCGAAAATTGTCCGTTACGGAACACGGCCGCGTAACCTGCCGTTGGCGATGCTTTTAACCCAAACTCTTGTACCGCATATTTTGCCGGATCATGCAAGGCAGACGACGTAAAATAACTAAAGCCCAACGACTGGTCGCCAGTATTTAATTTGATCAACGACAAACGGCTGACTTGCGGATTGACCAAAATGTTGTTGTTTACAATTTTGTCGCCCTCTTTATCTTCCAATAAAACTTGTGCCGATACTGTTTTTACCAGCATAAAAACAGCAAACAATAAGTACCATTTTTTCATCCAATCTGGTAATTAACTTTTGCATATTCTGTTTCTTCCACTTTTGAAATCAGTTTTTCCGGCTGGCTAATATTGTTAATCAAAACTTCACAAGTCAAAGTCCCGCCGACAATGCCCTGGCTGCCTGCAAAAACAGTTAAAACATCATCTTGAATGGTATAACTTGGAAGTTTTTTGTAACGGAAACCATCCGCTTGTAACCAATCTTTAACCCGCCGATTTCTGTCGGTTACATCTTCCAAAAAAATTTCCCAGGTAATTACCGAGCCGAAAGTTTTGACCCGCAATTCTAAATCAAATGTTTGCATAATTGTTAGGGTTTCTAAATTTAGAACAATCAAAAATACTAAATAAATTAGCAAATAAAAGTTTTTTTAAAAATATTTTTTTGTTGAAGAAAATTGCAAAAAACCAAAAGCAATGCTTCTTTTAGCACCATAAATTTGGTCGTTTGTTTTTACTAAAAATGGCTGAACATAGCATAAAACAATTGCTGTCAACATCCTGCAATGTACTTATCTTTGCGTTAATAATGCAATCCAATCCATTCAAGTACAGCCAATTAATCAAAGCCGAAGCCCAAAAGCTGGGTTTTTTGTTTTGCGGAATTGCGAAAGCCGGTTTTTTGGAAGAAGAAGCGCCGCGCCTGGAAAACTGGTTGAAGCAAGGTTTCCACGGCGAGATGGCTTATATGGAAAACCACTTTGATAAACGCCTCGACCCGCGCTTGCTGGTAGATGACGCCAAATCGGTTATCTCTTTGGGTTTCAATTATTTTAACCCTCAAAAACAGCACGATCCCGAAGCGC
>NZ_CALMAT010000030.1 GCF_937859865.1 uncultured Mucilaginibacter sp. | reverse complement strand
GTGCACCCTCAACACCAAGGTTTGTTGGAACAATTAGGCATAGAGCTGGACGAACGCAAGAACGTTAAAGCCAAAGAAGGCGTTTTCCGCACCAACGTCAATAAAGTTTTTACTGCCGGAGATATGCGCCGCGGACAATCTTTGGTGGTTTGGGCAATTTCCGAAGGACGCGAAGCAGCCCGAAAAGTTGATGAATTTTTGATGGGCCACTCGGAACTGGAAAGTAAAGACGCGATCAACGAATACCAGATGGATTTGTAAGTGTGGAGGGGAAAGGTTTTGAGGTAAAAGGTTTTAAGGCAGAAAGGTAGGCGACAGGCTTTTCCTCTTTAAGATGGGTCAGGCACCTGTCCTTTTTTTAATCAACCCAAATTTATACCGATAAAAGAAGCATTCGTAATCAAGCCAAAATCAGCGTGGCCAAATACAAATCCATTTCGTCTTCGTAAACAATCGCGCAATTCCAGCCCTGCTTTTTGGCTTGTTTTTGCAACGTTTTCGGGTCAATGTACAACCAGTTAAACCAGTCGCCGCGCTGGTTTTTGTATTCATATTGATAACGGATCTCACCGTAATAGTTGGTTTTAGGCTTCGGCAAGTCTTCGTACAAATAAGAAATATCCGAAGAATCAAAGATGAGTTGTCCGCCTGGCAGCAGCAGTTGTTTGGCGTGTTGTAAAAAGCGGTCCAATTCGGTTAAATTTTGCGTTAAACCGATACCGTTCATCAGCAAAAGCAGCGTATCAAATTTTTCGGTTTTGTATTGATAAATATCCTGCTGAACAACTTTTTTTACGCCTCTTTTTTGCATCACAGCGGCTGCGCCGGGCGATACTTCCAAAGCCGTAACTTCAAATCCGCGTTTTTGTAAAACCAAAGCATGGCTTCCGGCTCCGGCACCAATATCCAGCACTTTTCCGCGGCACAGTTGCAACGCCATTAATTCCGCTTCCGGCATTTCCGCTTCTTCCCGAAAAAAAACTTCGACGGGCATTTCTTCCGGCTCGCCGTAATTGTTGTGCAGCCACAATTTTTCTTCGGGTTGCTGCGCGTAAAAATCCTGTAAAGCCTGGCCGTAAATATCCATTGGCGCAAAGTAAAACTATAAAAGTGGTTTGATACTGTTTTTACCGGCAAAAAATTGGGGTAGTAAAAGAAGCATTTGCAAAAGCAGTCGTTTTAGAAATGTAAAATCAAAAACCAAAGTTTTAGGTTTGTTGCCGATTGCCTATCTTTCAGCCAAATATTTTAGTAATGGCAACAGAAGTGAAGTGTCCGGGTTGTGGTTACGCTTTCCCGATTGAGGAAGTGATGGCCGAGGAATATAAAAAAGAGCTGAAGCGGGAAATGCTTTCCTACAAAAGCAAAAAAGATGAAGAAGCACAGAAAATCAGGGAAGAGCTATTGCGCAAACAGGAAGAATTTGATAAAAAATCGCGGCAGCAAAACCTGGTTTTTGAAGAACGTTTGGCTTCCGAAAAAAAGCAACTGCAACAGCAATTAGAAGAAACACTGCGCAAAAATATCGCTTCGGATTTTGAGAATAAACTGGCGATGCTGGAAAATTCCAATAAAGAATCCGAAGAAAAACTAAAACTTTCGCGCCAAAAAGAAATGGAGTTTTTGCAGCGCGAACAGCAATTGAAAAACAAAGAGGCCGAAATGGAACTGCAATTGCAACGCAAATTGCAGGAACAGCGCGGCGAAATTGCCGAACAGATTCGCAAGCAGGAAGCAGAAAAAAATAACCTGAAAGAAACCGAGCATCAACTGCGCGTAAAAGAACTGGAAAAACAACTGGACGACCAGAAAAAGCTGGCCGAAGAAATGAAACGCAAAGCTGAACAAGGCTCAATGCAATTGCAAGGCGAAGTGCAGGAACTGATTTTGGAAGAATTGCTGCGGCAAAGTTTCCCGTTTGATGTGATCAGCGAAGTTGGGAAAGGCATCCGCGGCGCGGATTGTGTGCAAACCGTGCGCAACCAGTTTGGACAGGAATGCGGACGGATTATTTATGAAAGTAAACGGACGAAAGATTTCGGTGGCGACTGGATTGAGAAACTCAAAAAAGATATGCGCAGCCAGGGCGTGGATGTGGCCGTGATTGTTTCGCAATGTTACCCAAAAGGGATGGAGTGTTTTGGCGAAAAAGACGGCGTTTGGATTTGCTCTTTTGAAGAAGCAAAAGCGGTGGCAAGTGTGTTGCGCGATAGCGTGATCAGGCTTTTTAACGTAATGAAATCACAAGAAAACCGCGGCGACAAAATGCACCTGCTGTACAATTATTTAACCAGCAGCGAGTTTTCCGAACAATGGAAAGCGATACAGGAAGGTTTTATGAGCATGAAGCAATCTATTCAGCAAGAACGCAACGCGATGGAAAAATTATGGAAATCCAGAGAAAAACAGTTGGAAAAAGTTTTATTAAACGCAGCCTTCATAAGCGGTTCTATTGAAGGGATTGCCGGCAGCGATCAGATTAATTTCAGCCTCACCAGCGAAGCAGACAACTTGCTGCTGGAGTAAATGCTTCTTTTATCCACCTAAAAACAGCAAAGCCTTGCCGTTCTGCACATCCAGAAGGCAAGGCTTTTTGCTAACTAAACTGCAAAAATAAAACTAAGAAAAAGTATTTTGACAGAATTTAACCTGCATTTTTGGTAGCGTTAATAATTTCGGCCGAAGGAAATTTGCCGTTAAAAGCAGTATCAATATGGTCGTAAACAATTTGTCCCTTTGGCGATAAAACGTAAGTAGCCAATAGCGGCACATTTACATCAATGCCCGAAAATTTATTCCAGATCGGGTCTTCATCACCATAAACTTTAAACTGCTTGGCAATTTCGTGGTTTACATCGTGGTAAAAGCTCAAGTTAAAACGGTTTCTGCGGTTCACATCAGCCTGCGTAAACGGACCTTCGGCAGTAATAATCAACAAATTTCCGCCAGCAGCGATGATATCGTTATGAATCGCGTTCAGCTTCTTTAAAATATGGATGCCTTTTTTGTTCCAGGGTTCGGCATAAAAACTAATCACCAAAGGTTGGCTCAAAAGCTGTTGGAGGAACACACTGCCTTCGTAATTTTTAATTCGTGCAGCACCAAGCCAAGTGCCATTTTTGTTAACCAGTTTTAAATTTGGTGTTAATTGGCCGGCTTGTAATGGTTTTAACGGTTGATATTTCTGGGCGATTTTTGGCTCTTGGATGATTTCAGAAAAATCGAAAACAGGAAATTGGTAAGCAACAGAAAGCATAAAAATATTTTATTTAGGGATGTGGGACAGGTTGATTGAGAAAACAAGATTGTGGTTTGTTAGCATTCCTTCTTTAGGAATAAGCTAAAAAGCTTTTGAAAAAATAGCCGATAAAAGAAGTATCAACAGCAACATAGGCACATCGGCATTATCATCCGGCTGCTGCTTTGCAAGGTTGCCAATAATTGTGTGCGAAAGTTAAAATGCTTTGCCATAAGCTTTTTTGTTTTGTACAATACAAATGTATATATAATCTACAAAGTTTATAGAGTATTGATAAAATAATTTGTAACTTATTGATTTATAGAAAGAAAAACGAAAAACTAATTTAAATTTACTTGTAATCTTGTAAAGTCAAATCAATTTAAGTCCAGGAATAAATTGAAAGTGCTTTTTATTTTGGGTATAAACCGGAAGATTATAATAAATAGCTGTAGCAGCAATTAGCATATCTGCAATGCCTGGGCGATGGCTTAATGCAAACGTTTTAAAATGGTCAATAAAGATTTTAGTTATATGATCATTTATGGCAAGCGGTGTATAATTGGAAATATGTTTTTCAAGCCTTATCAAGTCTGTTTTGTCTCTCGCACCAATCAAAAATTCTGCAACTGAAATAACACTGATATAATATGTCCCGTTGCCAAAAGCTATGATATTATCTTTTACCGTTTGGTTCCCTCTGTATAATTCGATTAAAACTGTTGTATCAAAAATTACCATTTTGATGTCCAAGCTTTGTCGCGTATTTCTTCTAAAGTTGGAAAGTTCGGATCAAAACCAAAAGTCTCCAATAATTGATCCACAGATACTTTTTTCCCTTCTGGTAACTTCACAACTGGTTTCACAGATTTTTCTTCCTCCGCTTCGGTAACAATTACTTCCACTTTTTTGCCATAAAACTCTTTGGGCAAATTGATACTGTGGTTTTTTTCGTTGGGTATAAAAGTATGTTTGTACATTTTTAATGTCTTTAATCAAATTTACTAAATTTAAGATGATTTGGTATAATTGAATGTACAATAAGAATTAGGGTTGAAAACTATTCATTGTAAAATAAGCAGTACAGCAACATTAACTTAACACAAAGCGAATATATTTATGCAAAAATTTTGAACAGTAATTTTCCAAATATGCTTTTAAAACGCTTTTGTGTGGTATTGATTTTATTGAATCTGGTTGTTTGCAGCAGTTGCAACTTCTTTTACCGCCCTAAAAATCAAACCGATCAGGAAAAACTGAGCCACCATTTTGGTTATGATGACAGCACATTGAACAACCGCGTTTTGCCGGTGATGATGCCTTACAACCGCTTGCTTGATCCGGCTGGTAAAGTAATCGTTTTTGGCAGCCCGGAGTTTGAAAACCACAGTTTGGATGTGCAGGTTATCCCAAATACTTCGCTTTTGGTTGTGGAAGACCGTTACGGAATTGCCGTTATCAACCACGAAACCAACGAAATTGTGGCACGTTGGACGTACAACAGCGATGCGAAATATAAAGGCATGATGAGCACGTATTCAGGCATCCAACTGTTAAATGTAAACGGTAAAACCGAAATTTTTTGGAGCGGTGCAAATGACAGCAATCATCAATCCTTTGTGTTTGAGGCGGAGTTCGACACTAAAAATATAGTGATAAAAGAAGCATTTGCATTTAAGCCGGATGCTGGTTCGCCGCTGGCTTTGCCCAATGAAGTTGCCATCAATAACGAAAACGGGACCAACTATTTGTATGTGGTTTTAAACGGCAATAACCAATTGGTAAAAATTGATTTGAACACCAAAAAAACAATTTGGACGGTTGCAACCGGCGTTGCGCCTTATGGTTTAACAATTGCCAACGGTAAAGCTTTTGTAAGCAATTGGGGCGGAAAGATGCCAACTAAAAACGATCCGAAAGAAACAGCTGGCGTACCTGCACCTTATGGAAAAGTTTATGTTGATCCGAAAACGGGCGCAACAGCAGCCGGAACAGTTTCTGTTTTTGGGTTGAATGATGGAAAAGCAGTCAAAGAAATTGAAGTTGGTTTGCACCCGAACGATTTGATTACCAGTAAAGATGGCCAGTTTGTTTACGTGGCCAATGGCAACAGCGATGATGTTTCTGTCATTCAAACACAAAGTTTAAATGTGGTTGAGAATATTTCGGTACAAATCAACCCGGGCGAAAAAGGCTTTATCGGTGATACACCAAACGCTTTAATTTTGAGTGAAGATGGCTCGCATTTATATGTTGCCAACGGAATGGATAACGCAATTGCGGTTGTAAAATTGGGCGCAAATGCAGCACAAAAAAGTACCGGTAAAAATAGCATCGAAGGTTTTATCCCGACGGAAGCTTATCCAGGCGGTTTAGCTTTAATAGGAAATAAACTGATTGTAACCAATTTGGAAGGCGAAGGTGCACGCGTAAACAGCAAAGAAATCCGCAAAGAAAGCAAAGCAATTGATAATGAGGTGCCAAATATTAGCGGCGGTTCGTACAATTCGCACCATCAAAAAGCAACCATTTCGGTGATTGATTTACCGGATGCCGCTCAGCTTAAAACTTATACCAGAAAAGTAAAAGAACTTAGTTTGGATTTCCGAACTGAACTGGCACGTTTATCTCCTCGAAAAAACCAGCCGGCACGGCCAATGCCCGAACGGATCGGCGAACCTTCTGTTTTTAAACACGTGTTGTATATCATCAAAGAAAACCGCACTTACGACCAGGTTTTGGGCGATTTGCCACAAGGGAACGGCCAAAAGGAATTGTGTATTTACGGCGATAGCATCACGCCAAACCAGCATAAAATAGCAAACAGCTTTGTGTTGATGGACAATTATTATGCTTCGGGAAAATGCTCTGCGGAAGGGCACCAATGGACGGACGCGGCGATGGTTACCGATTATATCGAGAAAAGCGTGCGTGCCTGGTTCCGCAGTTATCCGCATGTGCAAACCGATGCGATGGTTTACAATAAAAAAGGTTTTATCTGGAACAACGCGGCCGATCATGGCAAAAATGTTCGGATTTATGGCGAGGCTTGCATCCCGGAAATTGATAGTAAACTTTCGTGGACAAATATTTACAACAATTACCAGGCTGGCAAACCCTTGAGTTTTAAAAATGTAAGTACAATTTCGCGTGTTCGGCCAATGCTTTCGCAAAATTATCCGGGTTCTGATTATTTAAAAATTAACGATCAGGTTCGGGCTACGGCTTTTATTAAAGAATTAAAAGATTACGAAAACAAAGGCGGCGACCAGTTGCCGGAACTAATGGTGATGGCTTTGTCTGCCGATCATACAAGAGGAGTAAGTCCGGGGATGCCAACGCCACGTGCCATGGTTGCCGATAACGACCTGGCTTTGGGCCGGATTGTGGAAGCTGTTACCAAAAGTAAATTCTGGAAAAACACCGTGATTTTTGTAACCGAAGATGATTCGCAAGCAGGTTGGGACCATGTTTCCGCTTATCGTACCACCGGTTTTGTAATTAGTCCGTACAGCCATCTGCAAAAAACGGTTTCCACCAATTACAACCAAACTTCTGTCGTCCGTTCTATCGAACAGATTTTGGGCATCCCGCCGATGAATTTACTGGATGCAACCGCTTTGCCCATGTTTAACTGTTTTGCCGATCGCGCCAATGCTTCTTTTACCTATCAAAAATTGGCGAACAAAATCCCGTTGAACGAAATGAACCCGAGGCTGGTGATGTTAAAAGGCAAAGCGTTGTATTACGCTAAACAATCCATGCGGCCGGAATATGACCATGTGGATGGCGGCAACGATGATTTATTAAATAGGATTTTATGGTTTAATCGGAAAGGGAACAAAGCTTATCCGGCTAAATTGGCAGGCAAGAATTTGGATGATGACGACGATTGATGCTTCAAAAACCAACAATTAAATATTTATGATAAAAATAGTAGAAGAGGAAATCCCGGTTGATGTATATCAGCAATTAAGGGTTAAGGCGGGTTTGTCTCCTAAATCAACAGTTGCAGCAAAAATTGGCTTATCCAATACACTTTATGTAGTGGTTGCCAAAGATGAATTTGATGGATATATTGGTATGGGAAGGCTTATTGGTGATGGCGGTTGTTTTTGTCAGGTTGTAGATATTTGTGTTTTACCAGAATATCAAGGTAAAGGGATAGGTAAAAAAATTATGGAGAAGATAAAGTCATACATAGATATTGCGCTTCCTGAAAGTTGTTATATAAGTTTGTTGGCAGATGGAAATGCCGACAAATTATACAAACAGTTTAGCTTTGAAGAAACGTTGCCACAATCAAAAGGGATGTTTTTTAAAAAGTAACAATTAAATCTATCCTAATAAAACTTAGGCAACGGGTTCAGTTTTAAATTTTGCCGTTGGTGCCAGTACGGATAGATGGTTGGCGTTTCGCTGGCTGCATCTAATTTTTTGATTTGTTCGGTGGTTAAGT
>NZ_CALMAT010000029.1 GCF_937859865.1 uncultured Mucilaginibacter sp. | reverse complement strand
CGCAATTAAAAAAGCAACTAAATTATTTTTTAACGTTCACGTAACTTTCAGTTCACTTTGCAGTCAGAACTTGCAATTGATAAAATAGTTATGGATTTTGAGTACACCCATTTGCTTGCCCTCGGCGCACTGTTTTTACTGTTGTTCTTGTTCTATCTCAGCCCGTTTGAATTGAGCGTGAACGAAGACGAGGACGACGAATAAGCTTCTTTTACCGGCAAAAAATCAGCCGAAATTTGCGTTAATCTTTTTTGGAGATTGCAGCAAATACAACAAAGGCTTTTTTCAAAACCGTTTTCCTTAATTTGCGCCCTTGTTTACCGCATGAAAATATTGTTTGCCATACAAGGGACCGGCAACGGCCACATCAGCCGCGCCCGCGAAATTGTGCCTTTGCTGCAGCAGTATGGCCAACTGGATTTATTGATCAGCGGTACGCAGGCTGATGTTTCGCTTTCGCAGCCTTTAACTTACCAGTTGCACGGTTTCAGTTTTGTTTTTGGGAAAAAAGGCGGCGTGGATTACTGGAAAACGTATAAAACCATGAATTTGCGCCAATTGCTGCGCGATGTTCGTTCGCTTCCTTTAAAGCAATACGATTTGATTATCAATGATTTTGAACCGGTTTCAGCTTGGGCTTGTCAATTGCAAAAGCTGGAATCTGTTGCTTTAAGCCACCAATGTGCTTTCATCTCCAAAAATACGCCTCGCCCCAAAAACTGGAATTATGCCGAATGGTTGTTTAAACATTACGCGCCAGCTACCCATCACGTCGGTTTTCATTTTGAACGTTATGCCGGTTTTATCCATACGCCGGTTATACGCAGCGAAATCAGGCAGATGGAAACGCAAAACCTGGGGCATTACACCGTTTATTTACCGGCTTACAGCGACCAATTGCTGCTTCAATATTTTAGGCATATAAAAGAAGTATCGTGGCATATCTTTTCCAAACACACAAAAACAGCATACCGGCAGGAAAATATTTTAGTGAAACCCATCCAAAACGAAGCGTTTAACCAAAGCTTGGCCACTAGTGCCGGTTTGCTTACCGGCGGCGGTTTTGAAGGCCCGGCCGAAGCTTTGTTTATGGGCAAAAAAGTGATGATGATACCAATGAAAGGCCAGTACGAGCAGCAATGCAACGCCATTGCAGCGGCAAAATTAGGCGTTCCGGTGGTCGAAAAAATTGATGGAAATTTTGTCCAACAAGTAAAACAATGGGTTTCATCAAACCAAAAAATCGAAGTTAATTTTCCAGATGAAACTGCGCAAATCGTTTCCCAAATCGTTTCTCGATACGGCAAAGCGCGTTAAGTTTCGGCTTGTTCTGTTTTTCTGCTAATATTGCGCAAAAGAGTCCTACATGATCCAGATTTTCCGGTCGCATAATCCCATCAACATCTTCTGGCTTGTGGTGCTTTTGTTTTTGCTGCGGATGGGCCTGGTTTTTCATCTGCCGCAAAATTTGGATACTTCTTTTACCGGCCTTTTTTCGAGGTTGCTGATTGCTTTTCCAGCTAAAACTTTTACGCCGAGCGGCAATCTTTTTTATGCAAGTATCCTCGTTTTGATACAAGCGCTTTGGTTCAATTACATCGTCAACAACCACAATTTGCTGGGCAAACCTTCGTTTTTGCCGGCTTTGCTTTTCGTTACCGTTTCCGGTTTATTTCAATCGTTTTATACGTTGAGTGCGCCGCTAATTTGCAATTTCCTGATGATCTGGATACTGCAAAAACTGTTTGAATTGTATAAAACAGAAGAAGCAACTTCTACCGCTTACGATCTGGGTTTGATTGTTGGCATCGGCACGTTAATCTATTTCCCGTTTATCGCAATTTTTCTGGCGATTTGGATCGGCTTGCTCATTTTTCGTCCGTTTAATTGGCACGAATGGATGTCGGGTTTGATGGGTTTTTTAACCGTGCTTTTTTTCTTGTCGGTCTATTATTACTGCACCGATCACACGTTTGCTTTTCACACACTTGCGCTTTCTTTTGATGCCCAAATACCTAAGTTTGATGTTAGCCGTCCGTATCATTATTTAGTTCTGGTCCCGCTGGTTTTGATATTTGTCCTGGCACTTTTTCGGCTGCAAAACAATTTTTTGAAAAGTATGGTGATGGTGCGGAAAACCTTCCAGTCGTTGCTTTTTATCATCCTGCTGGTGGCTGCGGCTACTTTCATCAAAACGGATTTCAGCTTTAACCATTTTCTGCTCGGCGCGGTGCCAATTGCCACACTTTCGGCTTATTACTTTTTATACGCCACCAAAAAATGGTTTTACGAAAGCTTGTACCTGCTGCTGCTGTTTGGCATCTTGTACTTTCAGTTTAACAATTTTTAACTTTTAGGTACAATGGTTTTTAAACAGTTCTGTTAGTTTTGTAAGATGAAATTTGGCGTAGTTATTTTTCCCGGTTCCAACTGTGATGAGGACATCATTTACGTGCTGGAAAAAATCATGGGGCAGCAGGTGGTTCGTTTGTGGCACAAAGACCATGATTTGCAAGGCGCAGATTTTATCGTTTTGCCGGGCGGTTTTTCTTTCGGCGATTATTTGCGTTCCGGCGCCATTGCACGTTTTTCTCCGATTATGCAGGAAGTGATCCGTTTTGCTAACAACGGCGGATTTCTTTTGGGCATTTGCAACGGCTTCCAAATCTTAACCGAAGCCGGTTTGGTTCCGGGAGCCTTGCTGCATAACCAAAATCGGAAATTTATTTGCCGAAACACGTACTTAAAAGCACAAACCAACAACTCAGTTTTAACTTCGCAAGTTGATCTTAACAAAGCGTTGAAAATTCCGGTAGCGCACGGCGAAGGCAATTTTTATGCCGATAAAAACAGTATCGAAGAATTGAAGCAGAACGACCAGATCTTGTTCCGTTATTGTGATGCCGCCGGAAACTATACGGACGAAGCCAACGCAAACGGTTCTATCCAAAACATTGCCGGCGTTTGCAATAAAGCCCGCAATGTTTTTGGTTTGATGCCGCACCCGGAGCGTGCCGCCGATAGTTTGCTAGCCAACCAGGATGGGCTCGCAATTTTCGAATCCATCTTATCGGTTGCCAACGCCTGATGATTAACCTGGTGTTTGATATCGGCAATACTTTTTTTAAAGTTGCTGTTTTTGAAGAACAAAACCTATTGTGGACGGAGCGTTACCGGCAAATCACCGAAAAGCTGCTCCAACAAATCCTCCTAAAATTTAACCCGGCAACGGCCATTATTTCTTCGGTACAAACTAAAATATTTTTGTGGGAAGCGATGCTGGAAAAGCAGTTAAAAACGTTTCGGTTTCATCATCAGATGGCAAAAAGCATCAAAAACCATTACCAGCAGCCCGAAAAATTAGGTTTAGACCGTTTGGCTGCCGTAGTTGGCGCCCATTTTTTATACCCTAAAAACAGTAATTTGGTGATTGATGCCGGAACTTGTGTTACCTACGATTGGGTTGATGCCGAAGGAAATTATTACGGCGGCAGTATTTCTCCCGGATTAAAAATGCGGTTTAAAGCGTTAAAGCATTTCACCAAAAAACTGCCTTTAATTGAAGCAGAAATGGGTTTTGACCAGGTTTCGGGCAACACCACCAAAGCAGCAATCCTTTCGGGCGTGCAAAACGGGTTGCTTTTTGAAGCAGAAGGCTTTATAAAAAAACTAACACAACAAGACCCACAAACAAATATCCTGTTAACCGGCGGTGACCTTAATTTTTTTGATACTCACTTGAAAAGTAGCATCTTTGCCGCTTACGTTAAGCCCGAACCTTATTTAGTTCTGAAAGGATTAAACGCAGTTATACATCAGTAAGAATGATCAATCGTACCCAAATTTTACTTATACTTTTATCTATATTTTCGGCATACAAGGTTTCCGGCCAGGCTACTACCAGTTCGCCATATTCCAAGTTTGGTTTGGGCCTTTTACAGGAACAGGCTTTGCCGCAAAACATGGGCATGGGCGGTATTGCTGCCGGTGTGCGTACCGCTGGCGGCTACAACAACATCAATATGCTGAACCCAGCGTCGTATTCGGCCATTACGTTAACTACCATTGATGTTGGCGCTTACGGCACAATTAATACATTAAGCAACAGTTCGGATAAGCAAACCGGTTCTGATTTCAGGCTGAACCACATTGCTTTTGCCATCCCGATTACCCGGGGAACTTCCGCTTTCAGCTTTGGCCTGCTGCCTTACAGTGATTTAGGCTACAATTTTAAACAGGTTACCAAGATTGATACCAATACGGTCAACAGCATTTACGGCGGCGATGGTGGTTTGTCAAAAGCTTATATCGGTTATGGCTTCAACCTGTTCAAACATTTAAACTTAGGTTTCAACGTGGGCTATATTTTTGGAAACCTGCGCAAAACCAGTTCGGTAGAAATTCCTAATTATATAGCTTCTTCTTTTAATACTCAGATAGAAAACAGCCAGAGTGTTAAAGGTTTAAGTTACGATTACGGTTTACAGTACCAATTTGATTTGTCAACTACGTCCAGCATTGTTTTGGGTTATTCGGGAACATTAAAATCAACCCTAAATTCTACCAGCAAATACATTTCTACCCAATACCTTACCGATCCGACAACCGGGGAAATAGATATTGCAAGAGACACCACTTACTCGCGCACGGGCACCAATACTAAAATCAACTTGCCGATGGAGCAGCATTTTGGCGTCTCGTACCAAAAGCTGAACCATTATTTGATCGGTGCGGATTACAGCACGGGAAACTGGTCAGCTTTAGTTATTGACGGCGTAAACCAGGGGCTTAAAAATACGCAGTCTTACCACATCGGCGGACAAATCACCCCGAATATAAACGCGCTGAACAGTTATTTGGCTGCTATGGATTACCGCTTGGGCTATCAGTTAAACAAAACTTATATACATACTTCCGGCACCGATATCAATGAATCTGCGGTTACTTTTGGCGTAGGTTTGCCTATCCGTTCGCAAAGCCGTACTGCTTTTTACAAGGTAAATTTATCGGCAGAAGTTGGCAGGCGCGGTACGCTTCAAAATAATTTGGTGAAAGAAAACTATGTCAATTTCAGGCTGGGTTTTTTGCTGAACGATACCTGGTTCAGGAAGTATAAGTTTGATTAAAAAGATGCAGCGGCTGTTTCCTCCAAAAAAACCTGCGTTAGAATGGCTGATGCTTCTTTTACCGGTGTTTTTTTGGTCTTGCGAAAACGATCTGAAAAAAGTAAGGCAAATTTCTAGTAAAGAAGTAAACAACCCGGTTGAGACCACCATTGGCGTTGATGTGATCTACAGCGATTCGGCTAAAGTAAAAGCCCGGATGA
>NZ_CALMAT010000028.1 GCF_937859865.1 uncultured Mucilaginibacter sp. | reverse complement strand
ATTCACTATTTCCAAGCCCATTCACCTAAAACATTGAAACTGAAAAAGAAAAAAGAAAATCTAATACTGTCCGATAGAAAGCAACACTAAAGTACAAGCTTCCAACGTCTCGATTCCTTGTTTAGCTGCCATCTGTTCCAGCTCGTCGTTTTCTGTTCCGGGGTTAAAAATGATCCTTTTTGGTTTTGTATCCAATATATATTGGTATAAACTTGGTTGGTTTTGTGGTCCAACATATAAAGTAATGGTATCAATATCAGTGTGTATCTCTTCAGGTTTTTCGATCTGAACACCTGCAACCTCTCCTTTTTTTATACCAACATTAACAATCGAATGTCCTTTTGCTTTTAAACGGTTTGCGGCAAGATAAGCGTACCGGCTTGAATCGGGTGTTGCACCTAATATAATTGTTTTCTTGTTTTCCATGGTGATGCTTCTTTTATCGGATAAAAATTGTTGTTCTGATACAGTGTTTAATTTAAGCTAAAACTTTTGCGGCTGCTTCTGCACAATTAATTCCATCAATTGCAGCAGAAATAATGCCACCCGCATATCCGGCACCTTCCCCGCAGGGAAACAGACCTGAAATTTGCGGATGCTGGTAAGAAAACTTGTCGCGCGGGATTTTTACCGGCGAGGATGTTCTCGATTCAACACCAACCAAAATCGCTTCATTGGTATAATAACCTTTCATCTTTTTGCCAAAACGCGGCAATGCTTCTTTTAGCCTATAAAAAACTTTGTCGGGCAATACTTCTTTTAGCGAGATACTTTTAGTTCCGGGAACATAAGAATTAACAGGCAAATCAGCAGATGACCGTCCTTCCACAAAATCAACCATTCGTTGTGCCGGTGCAATTTGGTTTCCGCCACCGGCGGCAAAAGCCGTTTGTTCTATTTGTTGCTGAAATTTCAATAATCGAAAAGGATCATTTTCATCACCTTTTACATCTTCCAGATTAATCTGAACAACAGTTCCCGAATTTGCAAAAGGATTATTTCGTTTGGATGGACTCCAACCATTCACCACAATTTCTCCTGGTTTTGTGGCGCAAGGTGCGATAATTCCGCCCGGACACATGCAAAACGAAAACACGCCGCGGTTATCAACTTGTTCCACCAAACTATAATAAGATGGCGGCAAGTATTGGCCACGAACAGCACAGTGATATTGAGATTGATCAATAGTTTCCTGCGGATGCTCAATCCGAACACCTAAAGCAAAAGGTTTTGCTTCTACCAAAATATTTTGCTGATGCAACAAATGATAAATATCCTGAGCCGAATGTCCAGTTGCCAAAATCACCGCATCGCTTTTAAAGGTTTCGCCCGATGCTGTTTTTATGCCTATAATTTTGCCGAATGAAGTTATAAAGGAAGTTACTTTAGTATTGAAGTGAATTTCGCCGCCTGCATTTTGAATCGTTTCCCGAATTGCCGTAATTATTTGCGGCAATTTATTGGTACCGATGTGCGGCCTTGCATCAACCAAAATATCTTTGGCAGCGCCATGGGCAACAAAAGTATTTAGCACTTGCTGGATATTTCCGCGTTTGGTAGAACGCGTGTACAACTTCCCATCCGAATACGTTCCCGCGCCGCCTTCGCCAAAACAATAATTGGATTCCGGGTTTACGATGCCTTCCTTATTTAATACAGCCAAATCGCGCCGACGGTCTTTTACATTTTTTCCGCGTTCGATGATAACAGGCTTCAATCCTAACTCAATACAACGCAAAGCGGCAAAAAGCCCGGCCGGGCCGGCGCCAACAATCAAAATGGGTTTTGCTTCACAAACATTTTTATAATCAACAGAAAAAATTTCGGTGGAAGGGTTTTCATCAACATAAACCTTAATTTGCAAACGGTACAACACTTGTTTTCCACGTGCATCAATAGAACGTTTTAAAGTTTTAAGGGCAGAAATCCGGTCTGAAGTAATTTTTAGTTTTTGGGAAGCATGTTTTTTTAATGCCAATTCGTCGTCCCGCTCTTGCGGTAAACAAGTTATTTCGATCTCATTAATCATAATTTGTCAGGTTTTTATCCCGAATTGTAACAAAGGTATGTAATTTGCATTCGATAGTAATAAATTGATAAGTAATCAAAACCTTTGACCATGAAAAAAATCGTATTTGGAATTTTATGCCTTTTTACGGCAATGTCTTTAAGTTCGTGCAGCTACAACAGCATCGTTAAAAAAGATGAAAATGTTAAAGCTGCCTGGGGCGCAGTGCAAAGCCAGTACCAACGCCGTGCAGATTTGATCCCGAATTTGGTAAGCACCGTTAAAGGCGCTGCAAATTTTGAAAAAAGCACGTTAACTGCTGTTATTGAGGCCCGTGCAAAAGCAACTTCCATCCAGGTTGACCCATCAAAACTGACGCCGGAATCAATCCAGCAGTTTCAAGCAGCGCAAGGACAGTTAGGTTCGGCATTGGGAAAATTGCTAGCTGTTTCTGAAGCTTATCCTGATTTAAAATCAAACGCTAACTTCCAAAGTTTGCAAACGCAACTGGAAGGCACGGAAAACAGAATCAATGTTTCCCGTCTTGATTTTAATACAGCCGTGCAAGATTACAACAGTTCTATCCGCACATTTCCGGCAAATATCACTTCCAAAATGTTCGGCTTTACCGAAAAAGGATATTTTGCTGCCGAAGCCGGAGCTAACAAAGCACCGCAAGTGCAGTTTTAATTTATTGGATGGTTACACTGATTTTTTGGGAAATGATTTCACTGATTTAAGGTGATTCCACATATTTTTTTGATGCTTCTTTTATCGAGTAAATTTTGGTGATGATCAACAAAAAAGTATAGATAAAAGAAGCATTGATCTCGTTATCAGTATAATCACTCGTTAAGAAATCGGTGCAATCAATCCAAAAATCTGTGTAATCGTTTTATCAATTGGTGTAATCATCTTTTCAAAATTGGTGTAATCCTAAAAAAACATGGCATTATTTACAGAACAAGAGCAGCAGCAAATCAGGAAAGCGATTGAAGCTGCGGAAAGAAACACGTCGGGCGAGATCAGGGTTTGTGTGGAGAAAACATGCAGCGAAGAAGCGCTTGACCGTGCCGCAACTTATTTTAAGCAGTTGAACATGCACAAAACCAAGTTGCGGAATGGCGTGCTGATTTATCTTTCGACGGTTGACCGCAAATTTGCCATTATTGGCGATGCCGGAATCCATAAAGTGGTGCCTGATAATTTTTGGGACCAAACCAAAGACGTGATGTTGAGCCATTTTAAATTTGGAAACTTAACCGAAGGAATTGCCGCAGGTTTAAAAATGGCTGGCGAACAATTGCAAAAGTATTTCCCGAGTACAGATTCGGACCATAACGAACTGCCCGACGACATTGCTTTTATGGACGGCATTTAATTGAAAAATATGTTAAAAAAACTTTTGTTTGTCTGGCTGCTTTTGTGCAGTTGCGTAGGCGTATTTGCCCAACCTTTTCCTGAAAAATCAACTACTTTAGTTACAGATTATACCGGGACTTTATCTGCCGATCAAAAGCAAAGCCTGGAGAATAAACTGGTTGCTTTTAACGATTCTACTTCTACTCAAATTGCGGTTGTGCTGATCAAATCTGTCGGTGAATATGATATTGCCGAATATGCGACGGAATTAGGCCGAAAATGGGGCATCGGGCAAAAAGGAAAAAACAATGGGATTTTAGTGCTGGCTGCCATTGGCGACCGAAAAGTAACGATCCAAACCGGTTATGGCTCGGAAGGTGCCGTTCCGGATATTACCACGCATGAGATCATCGAAAACGATATTACGCCAAATTTTAAGCAGGGAAATTATTATGCCGGATTAGATGCCGCTACCAATTCGCTGATTAAATATATGAAAGGCGAGTACAAGGCGCCTGCCAAAACGCAGCAACAGGCAGTTGGCGGCGGCGGCGGTTCTATTTTCATCATCATTATTATCATCGTGGTTGTTTTAATATTGATGCGCAGAGGCGGCGGCGGCGGAGGAAGCCAAGTAATTGGCGGCCGTGGCGGTGCCAGTCCGTTCTGGTG
>NZ_CALMAT010000027.1:1510-4060 GCF_937859865.1 uncultured Mucilaginibacter sp. | reverse complement strand
ACGAGGAATATGAAGGAAATTTTTCTTTTCATCAGAAGGTTATACTACGATTGACACATTTCCGGGATTTATCAAAGCCTGTTCTTTACATGCTTCTTTTAGCACATAAAAATCAGGAAGCTTTATCATTACTTTCGATAGCAGAGACACTAATTTTTATGTGCTAAAAGAAGCATTGCTGTTGCTGTTATAAAATGACAATTCTTTTTTCAGGTTGTGTAATCAACAATAAACTTTAAAGGGCCATCCGGTAAAGAATGGCCCTTTTAACTATAACAAGGTTTTTAATAAGTCAGCTTTTGAACAGAGGAAAAAATCATGTCTTCTACGCCTGCTATCCGGATGCCTACACGAGCATAAACATAGTTTTGGGTTACGGTAAACTTAGGAATAGCCACGCTTAAATTTACATTAGTAGGATCGGTGATTAGTGTCCCGTCTAAATCAGCTTCGGCGACATGATCTGCTGCAGATGTAAATTGGGTTTTATTGACAAACAAACTCACCGTTTGTATATTTTTGGCAGTAGCGTCGGTAATATCTTTTTCGATACTAAACTTTGCGGTGATATTACCGCCGGCAGCAGCCAACACAGCGTTTCTTACCATATAATAAGGCGTAACTTCGATATTGACGGTTTGATCGCCAGTAAGATTGATGGCAATAGAATCCCTGCCACCGGAAGGCAGTTCTTTCCACTGAAATGGGCCCTGGCCGCCGGGTATGGTAAACTTGTAGTTGCCATTAAAGGTCAGTACAGAATAAGTCCCGTCTTGGTCAAATGTTCCGCTTATAGGTATGTTGCCTTTAAAGCCCGCTTGATAAAGTTGAAAAGGGACCTGGTTATATTCAACATTAACCGGGGTGCCTTTGTACATTAACTGTCCCTTTAAGGTTACTGATGGCGGGGCATAATTGTCCAGCTTACATGCTGCACTAAAGAGCATCAGGGAAAGTATAACGATGTAATGAAATTTGATTTTCATAATTTCTAATTAAAATAGCTTATAAATTATTGGTTGGGTTGTCTGATAATTTTTGGGTTGGCAGAAATGATACCGTCATTAATTTGAGAGTAATAATTACCAATCCTAAAATTAAGCACACCTGTTACATTTGACGGAAGAACTTCTTTAAAAACCCATTTACCATCGTTGGCGCCTCCCGGGTTGTAAAATTTATAAGGGTAAAGGCCCCAGGGCTGTGTATTCCTATGTGTGCCCGAACCAAGATTGCTGGTTAAATCTGCCAATGATTCTGTATTGCCGTCCCAAACCTTGGTGGCTATCCTCCAGCGTTTCATATCAAACAAAATATGCCCTTCAAATGATAGCTCTGCACGGCGCTCATGCACAATACGGTCGAAGTAATTGCCGGCAGTTAAAGCAATGGGCATTGTTAAACCAGCCCTTGCACGTACCTGGTTGATATAAATGGATGCATTGTCAAAATCGCCTAACTCTGCAGATGCTTCGGCTGCATTCAGTAAAACTTCGCCATAACGATAACGGATAAAGTTAACATCACTGCCACGTCCCCTTCGGCCGGAACCCGTTGCCGGGTCTAAGTATTTACGGATATAAAAACCGGTTTGGCTTCTAAGCGGTTCGCCAGTAGGTGTCGGCCCGTCTTTTCCAACAACCTGCACTTGTGCTGAACTACCAGGCAAGGCGGCCAGGTGGGTTGCGTCATCACTGCTGATAATGGTTCCGTTAGGCAATAAATAACCGCCCCAAATATCAATAAATGCGGTTTTCCAGAAAAAGTGGGGCAGCATTACCGTACCTGCCAACCTTGCGTCCCTTCCCGCAAACGGATCTTGCTGATCGGTATAATAAATGGGGTTACCTGAGGCATCTGTTGTTGGTATCGGGGCAAAGGTGTTATCCAGTTTTTCAAAAGACTCTACGAGGTTTAAGGAAGGGTCTAAACGGCCGGCATCGGTAGCTTCATCTGATACAGAATAGGGCTGGTCGTTTGTAGTGAAAGCATGCGTTTTACCTGCCAATGCTTTAAAGTCCTCAACAAATATAGATTCATGGTTTACAGAACTTTTATCTAAAAACACCGCTGCAAAATTATCGGAAAGATTAGGAAGCACTTGGTACAGGCTATAACTTCCGACAGTACCGTTAATAATTGCTTTGGCCGCAGTTAAAGCCTTGGTGTAATAACCGGCGGCCATACTTGCAGGGATACCTACTTCGCCACCCGGGAGTGAAACTTGTGGAGTTGTAGCCCCATACTTGGCAATTGAGCCTGCATATAATGCTGCCCTTGCTTCCATGGCCAGGGCTGCTGCCTGTGATGCCCTCGACTTGTCAACCAAATCAGCAGGCAAAGAGCCTTTTATGGCTTCAGCCTCACTGATCACGAAATCATAAACATCCGATTCTTTTGCCCTCGGTGTCAATAAATTACTTACAGAACCGCTGTTATCATAAGTTAATGATTTGGTGATGAGCGGGACACCGCCCATTCTTTTAACCAGTTCAAAATAATAATTAGCCCGTAAAAAACGCCCTTCTGCTAAAAACCGGCTTTTATCAG
>NZ_CALMAT010000027.1:0-1410 GCF_937859865.1 uncultured Mucilaginibacter sp. | reverse complement strand
GGATCTGAAAATGCTACATCTGTGGTTACGACCGATTTTGGCGGTACATTTAAAAAATCACTGTCCTTGGTGCATGATTCCGCACTTAAAAGCACCGAAACCATGGCTATTGCTAATATCTTTTTCATTAAATATTCGAATAAAATTTTAGTTAAAAGGTTAAGTTAACACCGAAGTTAAAAACCCTGTTTTGTGGCGTTTGTAACCCGTTATTGTCGCTGATCTCCGGATCAATACCATAATGCCGCAAATTGTCTATGGAGAACAAGTTATATACGTTGGCATAAAACCTGGCCCTTTTTATTTTAACCTTACCTAATAATGCCGTAGGCAGAGAGTAGCCCAATTCAATTGTTCTTGCCCTGATGTATTTAACATTATGCACCCAAAATGAGGAGTTAGAACTGTAATCGTAATGATTCATACCTACGTTATTCCTGTTTACCGGGTATTTACCGGGAATCCAGGTGCTGTTTAAGTTATAAGGGTCGCTTAAATGCCAACTATCCTGAAAAATAGTGTTTAAGTTTCCATTATTCTGAAAAGCCCATCTTTGCTCATAATTTTGTTCCCATGAATAGCCGGAACCGCCGGAAAAATCAGCATGAAAATCAAAGCCTTTATAAGCAGCACCAAAGGTAAGCCCAAAGTTAAGGTTTGGCTGGGCATTTGTGCCATAACCAATTGGGCGCTGGTCGTTCCCGTCAATTTTTCCGTCACCGTTCTGGTCCTTATAAATCAAATCACCGGGTAAAACCGTACTGTTGCCTTTACCATCCTCATTTACTTTATAACCATTAATCTGGTCTTGTGAAGTAAACTGGCCGATAACCTGGTAACCCCAGTTAATATTGGCCAAACGGTTTACACCTGAATTGCGGTATTGGTCTAAGGAGTTGCCAAAAGGGGCCGTTATGTTAATATTGGTATAATGTCGGCTGTAAGAGAAGTTACCGCCTACGTTATAGGTTAACGCTCCAACTTTGTTATTGTAAGCCAACGAAATTTCCCCTCCCCGTTGCGAATCACTATTTTCATTAATTCCAGGTAAACTATATCCTGCTTCCTGTGGCAACACCACACTAAAGTTTGTACCAACCAATCCGGTACGCGATCGGTTAAAATAATCAACGGTACCATTTAAATGGCTACCAAACAAACTGAAGTCAGCACCGACATCAAATATCTTATTTCTTAACCAGCTAACTGTACTAATCGGGACACCTTTATTTAGGGAAGTAGAGACCGCGTTGCCACCTAAGATAGCAATATTTCCTACACCTCCACCTCCATTGCCATTAGTGTAACCAGTATTGTAATTGTAGCCAGGCAGATAAGCATACGTAGGAACAATGGGTGGAATATTTCCATAAACATCCCTCGGAGCATTAGGATCAGGGTTTCTGTCAT
>NZ_CALMAT010000026.1 GCF_937859865.1 uncultured Mucilaginibacter sp. | reverse complement strand
ATTTAATTGAAGGCGGTGCCGATTTGCGCGCCGTGCAAGATATGCTTGGCCACGAAAGCATTACCACCAACGAAATTTACACACATTTAGACCGCGAATATTTACGGGAAACGATTGTGCAATATCATCCAAGAAGTTGATGCTTCTTTTATCAATATAAAATCAACGGGTTTAAACCCGTTGCTACAAAATGTACCGAGGCTCTGCCTCTACACCTTCCAAATTTTGCAAGAGCCGTAGGCTCGGCCAGTTTTGTAAAAATGGGTTTTAACCCGTTTATCTGTTTTTTAATATTTCTTGAATTCGGTTTTTACTTGGAAGTTTGCAATGCAATTGTAGCCGCAGGCAAACCGGCAGCAGTCGCCGTAAAACTCACCTTTCCGGCTTTGCCGTTGGATTGTACAATGGCCAAAGCCAAACCATGAAAAGCTTTCCGGTAATCCGCTTTGAACGGATCATGACTGACCGGATCGCCGTTATCCACACTTGCAATAAAAGCTTCGCCGTTAATGTTAAATTTTAACAAGTTATCGGCTTCAGGAACAACATTGCCGTCTTTGTCCAAAATTTTGGCAGTGATAAAAGACAAATCTTTGCCATCTGCTTTGATTAAAGAACGGTCTGCCGTTAATTGGATTTTTGCTGGTTTTCCGGCGGTTTTTATTTCACTTGTTAAAACTATTTTTCCATCTTTTCTGGAGATTGCTTTTAAAGTTCCCGGCTGATATTTTACGCGCCACATTACATGCAAGTCATCTCCTGTTTTCTTTTTTACACCTAAAGATTTTCCATTTAAAAACAGTTCCACTTCGTCTGCATGGTTATAAAAAGCCCAAACATCAACCGTTTTTCCGGCCGGCCAGTTCCAATGCGGAAAGATGTGCAGCACAGTTTTATCCGTCCACTCGCTTTGGTACATGTAATAAATATCTTTGGGGAAACCGGCCAAATCTACAATGCCAAAATATGAACTTCGCGACGGCCAGGTGTACGGCGTTGGTTCGCCGAGATAATCAAAACCTGTCCAAACAAACATGCCCGAAAGGAAATCGTATTTTTTCATCACTTTCCAGGTCATTTCGTGGGTAGAACCCCAGGCCGGACGGACATTATCATAAGCAGAAACCGTATTGCCGGGATTGCCATCGGTAAAAGGTTTATCATATCTGGAAGGCCAAACGCGGATGCTATCCGATGGCATATCGTAATATCCGCGTGTTTCCAAACCGGAAGTGGTTTCCGTTGCAATGAACTTTTTGCCCGGAAAGCGGTCGTGGAATTTAGCATAATCATACTCGTGGTAATTGTATCCAATTAAATCAATTGCACCGGATTTAATGATTTTGTTGGAAATATCGGGCCGGTCGTTGGCCGTAGTAATTGGCCGGGTTGTATCCAAACTATGTACAATTGCAGCAAGTTCCGGTGCAATACGCAACGCACTTGTATCGCTTTGTTGCGGTATCTCGTTGCCAATGCTCCAAATCATCACACTTGGATGGTTTCGGTCGCGCAGAATTTGATCTTGTAAATCTTTTTTATGCCATTCTTTAAAATACAAATGGTAATCGTATTTCGCTTTTTGCACTTCCCAGCAATCAAAAGCTTCGTCCATCACCACAAAACCCATTTTGTCGCATAAGTCCAACAATTCCGGGGCAGGCGGATTGTGCGAAGTACGGATGCCGTTTACGCCCATTGCTTTCAAAATTTCCAATTGACGTTCCAAGGCGCGTGTGTTTAATGCCGCGCCCAAACTTCCTAAATCATGGTGATCACAAACACCCAAAATCTTTAGGTGCTTTCCGTTCAAAGAAAAGCCTTTATCTGCATCAAAGTTAAAATAACGAATGCCAAAAGGTGTTTCATAAGTATCAGAAACGGATTGTTCATCCGTTACTTTGGATACAATTTTGTACAAGTTTGGATGGTCAACCGACCACAAGTTTGGATTGCTGATGGTAAAATCCTGTGATACTTCTTTTATCGTATCTTTTATGGTGAGGCCCGGAATTGTTTTGATCGTTACAATTTTGCCGGAAGCATCATAAATAATAGTGGTTAAAACAGCATTTTGTGGTTTGTCGGTGTAATTTCTAACCAAAGTTTTTAAACTGATGGTTGCTGATTGACCGCTAACTTTTGGCGTCGTTACAAATGTTCCCCAATGGTCAACCGCAAGTTTATTATTGATAATTAGCCAAACATTGCGATAAATACCTGAGCCGGAATACCAGCGCGAATTGGGCTGGACGGAATTATCAACTTTAACCGCAATCACGTTCTTTTTGGTGCCATAAAACAAGTACGGCGTTAAATTATACCGGAAAGAAATGTAACCATTGGGGCGAAAACCCAGCAAATGCCCGTTGATCCAAACCTGGCTTTTCTGGTAAACGCCGTCAAAATCAATAGAGATAATTTTTCCTTTGGAAGATTCCGGCAGGGTAAAAGTTTTGCGGTACCAGCCAATTCCGCCTGGCAAAGCGCCGCCTTCAGGTGTGGCTGGGTTTTCTTTGGCAAATTTTCCTTCAATGCTCCAATCGTGCGGCAGGTTCAGCTTTCGCCAGCCAGCATCGTTAAAATCAGCATGATGTGCGTTGGCAACATCGCCCAAATTAAAAGTCCAGTTCTGGTCAAAATCAATTCGATTCCTGTCCGATTGTGCCTTTGCAGAAATGAACCCGGCAAGCAGCAAAACGAACAGGCACAAGGAAATTTTTTTCATATTCGGTTTATTATAATTGGTACGCTAAACAACTCCTGTTTTTTAAATTTCATTGCCCATCGCCACAATGCGGTCAAACTCTTCGGCCTTCAGCGGCATTACGGATAGCCTGCCCTGCCGCACCAAGCTGATGTTTTCTAACTGCTTGTCGGCTTTTATTTCGGCCAAAGTAACCGGTTTTTTTAAGCTTTCGAACGGTTCCAAATCCACTACAACCCAATTTGGGTCTGTCGTGGTTGGGTCCTGATAAAACTCTTTTACCACTTTTGCAATGCCTACCACGGCCTTGTCTTCATTGCTGTGATAAAACAAAACCAAATCGCCTTTTTGCATGGCTTTCAAGTTGTTACGCGCCTGATAGTTGCGCACGCCGTCCCAAAAAGTGCATTTGTCTTCGTTCAGTTTTTCCCAACTGTATTTGTTCGGCTCCGATTTTACCAAAAAATAATTCATGTTTTTGCTGTTGTTTTGCTATGGGTAATACTGTTTTTACCGCATAAAATTTGGTGTCGGCAAATTAATCAAAATCCGCAAACTAAGGGCAAAATCAGGTTTCAAGTTTTAAAAGATAAGGTTTCCACGTCCTCGCTCCCCTTTCTCCGCTCCTATCAAAATCAAAAAAATTTAAATCTTATCGGTATAAATTATTTCTTATTGCTCATATTCGGCAAACTTTTGTTTGGATAAAAACTTAATAAGCAATTGTAAATTAAAAAACCAACAGCACAATCACATGGACCAACCTTCTATTTTAGGTATCAACAGAACACAAGACGGCACTATTTCTATTTTTGATGGCGGCAAACACGTGGTATCCATCCACAAAGAACGCCTCACCAAACGCAAACACCATTGGGGTCGGCTGGGCGATATGAAGTTGTATAAAGAACACATTGCCGCCATGAACCGCCCTTTTGATTTGGTGGTTGAATGTTGGAGTGCCGATAATGAAATAGAACGCAAAGAAGAATATCACGAAGAGTTGCGGACGGTTTTGGATTTGAAACCGAACGCAAGAATTGTCGAAATTTCGCACCATTACTCGCATTTGTACAGTGCTTATCCGCCAAGTGGTTTTGAAACTTGTGCCGTAATGATCATTGATTCGGTTGGAAGCCCGGTTGAACATATCAAATATGATTATCCGGGAAAAGAAGGCAAAACGGGTTTGTTTGAAGTGGCATCTTATTACTATTGCCACGCTGGTGAAATTACTTGTATTGGAAAACAATTGCACGACCGCGACCCGGAAAACCCGCAAGGTTTGGGCAATTTTTATTACAAGCTGACCGAATGTTTGTTTAAAGGCGAAGGCAACGAAGGCAAAGTGATGGGATTGGCGGCTTATGGTAACTTGGATGCTTTGGATTTGCCTGAATTGGATGTACAAGATGGCGAAGTTTTTATTCCGAAAGCATGGCAGGAACTATTCAAATCTACCGAATACAACTTCAAAGACGAGATCAAAACGTTCCAGGAAAAAGCAGATTTGGCAGCCAAGGCACAAGATGTTTTTGAAAAAGCATTGATAAAAATAGCATTGTGGTTAAGTGAAAAAACCGGAACTAAAAACATTGCTTATGCCGGTGGTTGTGCCTTAAATTGTGTGGCCAATACCAAAGTTTTGGAACAAGGTTACGATCTTTTTATTCCGCCGGCACCACACGATGGCGGCACTTCGGTAGGTTGTGCCATTTACGGTGCGGTAGAATGTTTCAAAATTAAAAACGAATACGATTGGCGTTTTGATTATTTAGGGCCTGATGTAAAGTTGGAAGAAATAACCGAATTGGTGAAAAACTATCCGGAACTAAGCATCGAAAAACCGGAAGATTTGATTGAAACTTGCGCCAACCATATTTACTGGGGAAAGATACTTTGCGTATTCCAAAGCAACAGCGAGTTTGGGCCGCGTGCATTAGGCAACCGTAGTATTGTGGCCGATACACGTTATGCCGTCAACAAATTTTGGATCAATACTTTTATCAAAGGCCGAGAATGGTTTAGGCCGATTGCACCTTTTGTATTGGAAGAAGACGTAAGCGAATATTTTGATTTTAAAGGCCGCACACCTTTTATGTTGTTCACCGCTTTTTTAAACAAAAAATACATTGATAAATTTCCAACTATTGAACATGTTGACCATAGCGCAAGGATACAAACCGTGATTAAAGACGACAACGAATTTATTTACAGTTTGATCAAAAACTTTAAAGAAAAAACCGGCGTTGGCATCATCGCCAATACTTCTTTTAACGGCAAAAATGAGACGATGGTCGAAACTTTGACCGATGCTTTAAATTGTTTCTCCAAAAATGCAATCCATCATTTAGTTGTTCCGCCATACATTATTTCCAAGAAAACAGAAGTAATCAATCCGTTGCAATTATCAAGTTATAAAGTTTAAGTTTTGAAAACATATATTTTGTCGCCGCATATTGACGATGCAGCTTTCGGCTTAACTTGTACTATTTCCAAGCTCATCAGCAATCACGTTTCTGTTGATTTGATTAATTGTTTTACCATCACAAAATGGACAGGCGTTTTTGTATCGAAAGATATTGAAGTGGTAAGTGCTTTGCGCAAACAAGAAGATGCAGCTTTTAACCAATACTTAGGTTCGGCCATTAAAGTTACCAACTTAGAATTGTTGGATGCGCCTTTACGCAACAATTATATCCATCAGTTTCATCCGTTTAATGAAAACGAACTGGAACTGATCGAACAATTGAAAAACCATTTACTGCAACAAGTAGATGGTTTGTTGTTTTGCCCGCTTGCCCTTGGAAACCACATTGACCATGTACTTTGTTTGGAAGCGGTGATACAAGTTTATCCAAAAATAAAAGTTGTTTTTTTTGAAGATTTGCCTTATGCAAACCGCATTACTTTGGATGAAATAAAATTCCATGTTGACAATTTAGCAAAAAGGTTAGATGCAAAGTTGAATAGTTTCATCTCTGATTTGGATCAATATACAATTGACAAAAACCAAGCTATCCATTTATACAAAAGTCAGGTTGATGAAGAAATTTGTGCCGAAATTATAGCGCATCAAAATGCTTTAAACGGCGAAAGATTGTGGGGTGAAGCTGACAATATTAACTTGTTGAAATCACTTTTAAACTAATCGGCAATACTGTTTTTATCGGTATAAAATTGGAGTTGGACTTTAAAACATATTTAGAAAGACAGCTTATTTAATTTGATAAGTTATTAAAATCATCAACAGAATATAGTACAATTTGATTTAAAAAGGTAGTTGTACATTGATGATAGCCGCTTAAATTTATGGCAGTAAAAGAAGCATATTGTTTATTTGTATTCTTGTTGATATTTATAGTATCCGTACAAGCACAAACCGAACAAAAAAAGGCAGAAGGATTAGTTGGATCTTATCTTTTCAATCATACAAAGAATACAAGTAATGCTGCAAGTTTTAAATTTAACCCGATTAAAGCTTTAAGAAGTCCTTTTGAAAATACCAAATTGTACAAAAACTTATTGCGTAAAGTAGATAGTTTGAAAATTGAAGGAAAGCGCATTGATGCAAGGATCGCAAAAATGAAAACCACTGCCGCACTAACGCAGGCCAAAAAAGACAGTTACCGATTATCTAAAGAATTGACAACTGCAAGTGATAATTTAATTGATTATATAACCACTTATAAAGGCCAACAAATTGGTTGGATTTTAAAAACTCGTTATCCAATTAAAAATAAGCGTGGTGTTTATTCTTACATACAAAAAACTTTTTACCTCAACAAAGAACTTACACAAGTAGATTCTGCCAGATAATTTAAGCTGAAATTTTTTTGATAAGTTGTTTTGCCGATACTGTTTTTACCACTAAAAAATTAGCAAAAGGCACAGCAAAAAATTAAAAATAAGCTATATTTGGAACTGTTAAATTAAACAAAAGCCCGGGTGGCGAAATTGGTAGACGCACCACTTTGAGGGGGTGGCGTCCGAAAGGATGTAGCGGTTCAAATCCGCTTCCGGGCACTCAATCCAACTTACAGTTCTAACTGCAAACCGTCATAAGCCAACCTGATATTTTCAGGCAGCTCTTGAGAAACATCTTCGTACTTGCCCAAACGATGACTGATGTGCGTAAAATAAGTCATCTCCGCCCCTATTTTTTGTGCAAATGCAATGGCTTCGGCAAAAGTAAAATGCGAAATGTGTTTTTCCTTTTGCAAGCCATTCAGCACTAAAATTTTGCTTCCTTTTATTTTCTCCGTTTCTTTTTCGGACACTGTTTTTGCATCGGTAATGTAAGTGAAATTGTGGATGCGAAAACCAAGCACCGGCAACTTATAGTGCATCACTTCAATCGGGATAAAAGGAATGCCGGCAGCCGTAAAAGGTTCAAGGCCAATGGTTTTTAAATTAATTTGGGGTATTCCGGGATATTGGTAATCACTAAAAATATAAGAAAATTCACGTTTTAAAGCAGCCTGAACGCGCAAATCAGCATAAACATCAATCGCTGAGTTTTGGAAATAATTAAACGCGCGAATATCGTCTAAACCGGCAATATGGTCTTTGTGTTCGTGCGTAAAAACTACGGCTTCCAAGTGTTTTACTTTGGCCCGCAACATTTGGTAACGAAAATCAGGACCAGAATCAATAACCACATTCTTTCCGTTTTCTTCAATTAAAATAGAGGAACGCAAATGTGTGTCGCGCGGGTCATCAGAAGTACAAACCGCACATCCGCAAGCTATCATAGGTACGCCTTGTGATGTTCCAGTTCCTAAAAAAGTAATGCGCACGTTAAAATTTTAATAGTGATTATTTTGAAATTGATGAAAATGACCTGTAGTAATTAACAATTTTAGCTTTGCATCCACCAAAAATATGGTGCTAAAAGAAGCATTGCTCCGGCTAAAGATAAAACCTTTTAACGCAAATCTACCACTTCCACACCCGGATAATTTTTTTTGTTGAAGCCGAAAATCGTGTCCGTTCCTTTGTAATCTGTTGCAGGTGAAGTTAACAAGTAAGTGTAACGGCTTCCGTTTTTATCGAAAATAACCGCACTGTAAATGCTGGATTTTGCTTTGTTGACCAACAACCGGATCTTAAAAAAAGGTTTCTTGCTGTCGGTCGGCGTCAGTTCGATCTGTTGATAAATTACGCCTTGCTGTTTCACTTCGCCAGAAAATAAATACTTGTAGCCTTTTTCGTAAATCGTAAAAATTTGCGCCGGGTTTAGCGTTTGCGACTTGTTGTCCGCGTCGTTAACCTGCACTTCATTGTCTTTTTTAGCATACGTCCACTGCGTTTTTCCGTCGCTGATGATTTCCTGGCCAATGCTTTTTTTACCACCCAAAAGTTCGTAAATGGTTATCCTGAACTTGTTGGTTTTTGGGTTGGCGATGATCGTTCCGCTTTGTTTAAAGCTTTTGATGTTTTCCTGCGGGTTATCCAAAACATAACTAAAATCTGATTTAATCGCTGAAAACGACTGGTATTTTTTGCTTACCGCACTTAAAATTGCTTTTGCCTTTGGGTCTGTTTGTGCTTTGCAAACTGAAATTGCCATCAGCAAAACCAGCAAACAAAGGCATACTCTTTTTATCCTCATTAATTTATTTTGAATTGATGTTTGTAATAAATTGTTCCAGCGCATAATCATCGGGCAGCAAAACTTCGCGTGCCTTGCTGCCTTCAAACGGGCCAACCACGCCTGCCGCCTCCAACTGATCAATAATCCTGCCTGCACGGTTATAACCCAATTTTAATTTCCGTTGAATAAGCGAAGTCGAGCCTTGCTGGTGCATCACAATTAACCGGGCAGCTTCTTCAAAAAGCGGATCACGGTCGCTGGCATCAAACTCTTTGGCTGTACTTTCGCCGCCTTCGCCCACAAATTCGGGCAGCATAAATGCCGAAGGATAACCACGCTGATTGCCGATAAAATCAGAAACCCGTTCCACTTCCGGCGTATCCACAAATGCACATTGCAAACGGATCAGGTCGTTTCCTGTTGACAAAAGCATATCGCCGCGACCTATTAACTGATCAGCGCCGCCTGCATCCAAAATCGTCCTGGAATCAATTTTTGATAAAACCCGGAAAGCCAATCGCGCCGGAAAGTTCGCTTTAATCGTTCCGGTAATAATGTTGACCGAAGGCCTTTGCGTGGCAATCACCAAATGGATGCCTACCGCACGCGCCAATTGTGCCAAACGGGCAATTGGTGTTTCCACTTCTTTGCCGGCCGTCATCATCAAATCAGCAAACTCATCCACAATCAAAACGATGAAAGGTAAAAAACGGTGTCCGTCAGTCGGCACCAATTTCCGGTTGATGAATTTTAAATTGTATTCTTTTAAGTTACGAACTTGTGCATCTTTCAACAGATCGTAACGCTGGTCCATCTCAATACAAAGCGAATTCAGCGTGTTGATAACTTTTTTTGTATCGGTAATAATTGCATCGGCTTCGTCCGGCAGTTTGGCCAAAAAGTGGCGTTCGATTTTTTTGAACAACGTCAACTCCACTTTCTTCGGGTCAACCAACACAAATTTTAATTGCGAAGGATGTTTGCTGTACAAAAGCGAAACCAGGATGGCGTTGATGCCAACCGATTTACCCTGACCCGTTGCACCAGCAACCAGCAAGTGCGGCATTTTGGCCAGGTCAGCAATATAAACCTCGTTGGAAATGGTTTTACCCAAAGCAATCGGCAAATCCATTGTATTGTTTTGGAACTTTTCGGTTGCAAGAATGGACCGCATTGAAACCATTTCCGGATGCAAGTTTGGCACTTCAATTCCAATGGTCCCTTTGCCGGGCATTGGTGCAATAATACGGATGCCCAAAGCGGCCAAACTCAAAGCAATATCATCTTCTAGGTTTTTAATTTTGGAAATACGGACGCCAGGCGCAGGGATAATTTCATACAAAGTTACGGTTGGGCCAACGGTTGCTTTGATCTTATCAATCTCAATATTGTAATGGTTCAGCGTTTCAACAATTTTGTCTTTGTTGGCTTCCAGTTCTTCGTTGTTGATTTGGATTTTACTTGGCCCGTAATTCTCCAACAGTTCCAAAGTTGGTTTTTTGTAAGATGACAAATCCAGTTCCGGATCATACAAGCCAAATTCTTCTACCAGTTTGTTGGCTGTTGTTTCTACCGTTGGTTTTGCAACCGTAAAAACAGGTTCGGCAGCCGTTTCTTCTTCAATTTCTTCCGGTTCGTCTGCAATTTCCAAAACCGGTTCCGGCGTTAAAACAACCGGTTTAAAAACTTCCGTCAGCGGGATAATTTTTGGCAGGTTTACAGCTTCCGTCCGTTTTGGGGCGATGTTAAATTCAACGCTGTCATTTGGTTCGGTCTCGGGCAATACTGTTTTTACCGGGTAATTTTGGGCGTACTTGGTTGGCGGAACAGCAGGTTCGTCATCCGGAACAATATTAAGCGGACTTATCGGTGCGTTATGCGCAAAGTGCGAAGCTGGAATAATTGGCTCCTCGCCTGCTTCAGCCGCTTCAGTTTCTGCCAAAGTTGCTTTTAGTTTTCGTTTCGGCAATTTAAAATCTATATTATAAACAACGATCAGGAAAGTGAGGGCGGCAAAAACCAGCAAACCGGCAACACCTGCGGCACCAATTTGAATTTCCAGCAAACGGTTCGTCCAGAAGCCAAATTCACCTTCCAAAAAATGCGGATAATCAGTGATCATCCCATGAAAAAAACCAATGGCAACCGAGAAAAAAAGGATGCTAAAAAAAGCATAGCCCAAAGTTTTGCTGATGGAAAACAAGCGTACTTTAAACAGCAAACGATAACCAATTACCAAAAAAACCACAATAAAAATGAAGGACGCAATGCCAAACCATTCGTAAATAAACTGGTGCGAAAGCAAAGCGCCCAGCTTGCCCAGCCAGTTTTGCACCACTGGATTGGTAACGCCGCTGTCCATCAGTTCCTGCGGGGTTTTCCAAAAATTGCCCCAGCCGCCGTTTGATTCAAGCACGTAGCTCTGGTCGTCTTGCCAGGTAAACAGGTAGGAAGTAAAGGCGATGAGAAAGTACAGGCAAATGATCAGGAAAAACAGTCCTATAATTTTAGCAATCCGACCGTCCTGCAAATCAAACGAAGGAAGCTCGGGCTTGGCTTTTTTAGTTTTGGGGAACATATAAGCCGCCCCGGACTTATTTTCTTCCTTGATTTGGTTAGACTTGAACTGATTTCCTTTTGGAGGCATTTACACAAAAAAGATTAATTTGAACAACAAAGTTACTTATATTGATGGCAAGAATCATCTGCGTTTTAGTTTTAATTAACTTCTTAAAACTTGTTGGCAAGCACGGGTTTCGGCACAAATTTTACCATGCTTCTTTTACGAAAGAAAATTAATTAAGATTTGATTAAAGATCGGTAACGCCGGAGCCGGCCCGTTTAATGTAGTTTCGGAAATCTAATACGATGCCGGCAAAAAAGTAAAAAATAAGCGGCAAACCAACGGCGATAAAAGAAACATAAATGAAAAAAAGCCTGATCTTGCCGATAGAAACGTGGAAACGCTCGCCCAAATAAGTGCAAACACCAAAAGAATATCTTTCAAAAAAGGTTAAAATACGTTGCAGCATATCAGCTTGTTTTTAAAAGTTTGTTTCCAATCCCGCAGGCCAAACATCGT
>NZ_CALMAT010000025.1 GCF_937859865.1 uncultured Mucilaginibacter sp. | reverse complement strand
CTTTACTTTTTTCGCCCAGTCGGCCATGTATTCAGCATCGTTATAAGGATAAGTGTCTAATCGGAAACCATCCAAACCGGCATATTCTATCCACCAGATGTTGTTTTGGGTGAGGTAATTTTGCACATACGGATTGTTCTCGTTCAAATCAGCCATGCGGCTATCAAACCAGCCATCCAACATCGTTTTTTTATCGGTAAAAGAAGCATGCGGGTCCATCACCGCCGCATCCCGAAAGTTGGAATTGGTGTATTTTGGCCATTGATGAACCCAGCTTTTCATCGGCATGTCCCGGATTAGCCAGGATTCTGTTCCGATATGGTTATGCACCAAATCTTTGATCACTTTTAAACCCATTGCGTGGCACTTTTTCACGTAAGCTTTGTACAATTCGTTTGTGCCGAAACGCGGGTCAATCTTATAATAATCGGTAACGGCATAACCGTGGTAAGATGCGTGTGGTTCATCGTTTTCGATTTCTGGTGTCATCCAAATTGCGGTAATGCCCAATTCTTTCAGGTAATCCAAATGGTTCATCAATCCCTGGATGTCGCCGCCGTGCCGACTGTAAATAGAATCTCGGTGCAAAACGGTTTCCTGCATTCCTTTAACCACATCGTTGCTTGAATCGCCGTTGGAAAACCGGTCAGGCATCAACAAATAAATTAAGTCTTTACTGGTAACGCCTTGGGCGCGGTTGGCAGCCAGGTTACGGGTTTTAAGTTCGTATTTAAATTGCAGATCAGGTTTGCCGGAAGCAGAAAAAATGATTGGAAAACTGCCGGCTTTGGTTGCCGGTGCAATTTCCAAATCCAAAAATAAATAATTCGGGTTTTCCACTTTATTAACCCGCACCAGCTTTACTCCCGCATAATTTAGTTTTACATTTCGGGCTGCGATATTATCGCCATGCACTAACAATTGTAGTTTCGGGTTTTTCATTCCAACCCACCAAAAAGCCGGGTCAACCCTGGAAATTTCGGTACTATTTTGAAAAGGAATATTTACCGATACTGCTTTAAACGAAACAAGCGGCATCAACGCAAAAAGCAATACAAAAGCTTTCCAGAACTTCATTCAATAACAATTAAAATAAACAGACGCGTAAGCGAATGCTTGTTTAGGTTTCTATCCGGCCCTGTGCCCCCTCAATTGGCTGGGCCTGATATTTTTTGGCAACGCAAATAAAGGCAGCCTGCACAGCAATTACTAGGAATTTGTACGGGTGGAAAAAAAATATCAACTTTTTGAAATGCAACCGGCTGATTAACAGAAAATCAATAGAAAAAAACTATAAAAAAATTTAAAGCACTGATACTGTTTTTACCGGGTAAAAATTGGTGAAAGGCTAAATTTTGGAAATAGTTTACCGAATAAAAAACTAAAAACGAGCTTTATCAGTCCGGTTTATTTTGAAACATCCACTGCCTGGATCGCCATAATCCGTTCCTCAAACGCCTCGCCTTGAATTAAAGATTTCGCTTTCATCCGCATTTTGTACACGTAAATTGTTTTTTCTGAATATTCTAAAATTTTGGCGATGGTTGCATTATCGGTAATCCCTAAGCGGACAAGCGCAAAAATCCGAAGGTCTGTCGTCAGCATCTCGTGTTCTTTTGGCCAAACCTGGTCTTCTTTCTTAAAAAAGGCATTAAAAGAAGCAATAAAGTTGGGGAATATCTTGAGGAAAACCTGGTCAAACGTACGAAACAACGCTTCCCGCTCCTTTTTGATCTGGATGGCATGGATAATAGCCGGAATATCCTCGTACTTTCTAACCGATAATTTCATATCAACCGAACGTTTCAGCTTCTCCAGTTTAAGGATGTAGCCGGAAATAATATCGAAAAAGTAACCGATATATTCTTCTTTGATGTGCGTGTCTTCTGTCAGTTTGCGGTTGATCATTTCCAGTTTTGCATTGCTATCGGCAATGATTTTTTCTTTCGCCCGCAAATCTTTCAACTGTTTAAACAACTTGACAGAAACCAGGACAAGCAACAGCGTTAAAAAGGTAGTAGAAACCAGGTAGATCAGAAAGCGCGCCTTTTCTTTTTCCGTCAAACTTAAATTTTGGGCTGCGATAATGGGCAAAACCGAACTGATTTGTATCTGCCTTTGCCTGGCACCGTAAAACTCCGCATCGTTCATCGCCTGCTGCATGTACTGGTAAGCGTTTTTTACATCGCCGCTTTTATACAAGTTTTCGGCAAGCCAGAACAAAGCCAGGGTTTCTTTGGTGGAAGTTTGAATATCGTTGATTACTGCTTTAACCATCATTTCATCCGCATTTTGCTGCTGGCCGGTGGCAAAATAAGCATTGCCCAAAGTGGAGGCCACAATGGCAATTTGGTGCTGCGTTAAATGGTGGTGGTTCAACAAGTTTTCAAAACCGGCCTCGGCGTTTTGATACTTGCCGTTTTTATATTGCTGGTAATTAATGTAGTAATCATGCTCGTACGAACCGGGTTTGCTCAGCAAAATTACCGAATCTAAATACTTGTTGGCCAAACGGTTGTAGTAAGGCGTATAATGCAAATCGTGGTTAAAGGCGGCAATATCATAATTGGCGCGGGCCAGCAAAGCATAATAATCAAACCGCGAACTGTCGGTTAAAACACGGGGATTTACGGTGTGCAAAACCTCGAAAGTTTCCCTGAACATGCCTGCCGAAAGCAGGATGAAACCTAATTTTACTTTACTGTCGGCTTCTTTTGCCGGGGCTTTTAACAACCGGCTTAAAGCTTGCAATTTATCTGCATAAACAAAAGCCGAATCGTACTGGTAAGATTTGTACTGCTCGTATAATTGGGTACATAAGTTGAACCGGTTTTGGGGATCGGACGAAGAAACGCTGTAAAACTGCACCCGCAATTTGCGGATGACTGCCTCTTTCTGCTTGTCGTAACTGCTTTTTTTGCCCAATTCCTGGTCAAGCTGGTTAAAACCATCTGCAAACCCGTTCAACGTTTTCGCCAGCAATAAGATCAAAAGAACCAGGTTCCGCATCAAAAAAATTTTAACAGGGTACAAAATTAAGCTTTGTTTAAGTTGATTACGAGCCGGCCACAAACGACAAGGTTTGCAAACAGCGTTTCAAAAACCGGTTTTACCAGCAGTTTATAACTAAAAAAGCACGGTTTTATTCTATGCTTCTTTTACGGGATAAAAATCAATATGGATGTTAACAAGGCTACAAATTAAACCTGCTTTGTAATTATACCGATGCTTCTTTTACCAGGTAAAATTAAGTGTGGCGTTTGCTTAATTTCAAAGCTTTTAGCAAATCAACTTTTACAGACCAAATTTCTTTCCAGGGATCTTCGCGCTTTTTTAACAGTTGCGGCACATTTTTTAGGTTGAAGTTTTTGATCTGCAAATCCTCATCTACTTCCTCCCAACTTAGCGGCATCGAAACCGTAGCACCAGGTTTCGGGCGTACAGAATATGGCGCGGCAACTGTTTGCCCGTGCCGGTTTTGCAGGTAATCCAAGTAGATTAAGCCTTTCCTTTTGTCCAGGCTTCGTTCCAAACTCGTTATGTCCGGCTGCTGTTCGTGGATCAGTTGCGCCACATAATTGGCAAACTGCTTGATGAAACTGTAATCGTACTGCGCCGCCAGGTAAATATAAATATGCAAACCTTTGGAACCCGAAGTTTTGATAAAAGAAGGAATTTCCATCTGATCAAAAACCGCTTTTACCGTTAGCGATACTTCTTTTACCACACTAAAATCATTGCCGTCGGGGTCGAGGTCAATCACCATAAACTCCGGGTTTTCGGGCGTTTGGTACCTGCTTAACCATGGGTTCATTTCGATACAACCCAAATTGGCCATATACAGCAGCGTATCGGCATCGTTGGCAATTAAATAATCAATCTCTTTGTTGGTACTTTCCGAATGGATTTGCGCGGTTTTTAACCATTTTGGGATTTCGTTTACCTCCACATCTTTTTGAAAAAACCCCGGCGCATCAGCACCGTTTGGATGCCGGTTTAACGACATCGGTTTATCCTTCAAAAACGGCAACAGATAATCCGCCACCTGTTGGTAATAATACAGCAAATCACCTTTGGTAATTTTTTCGTTTTTCCAAAACAGTTTATCCAAATTGCTCAGCTTCAAATTTTTATGTGCTAAAAGAAGCATCGGCCCGTTTTCCTGCGCTTTGGGTTCCGGTTGTTCGCGTTTAATTTCCTGCGGATCTTTGTCCGGCCGCAAGCCTTTATAAACCGGGTGGCGCAAGTTTTCGTCTTCCGTCCATTCGGTAAAATTCACTTCGCAAACCAGTTCGGGCTTTACCCAAATTACGCTTTTTTGCTGGTTCACCCTCATGTTTTTTCCGAATGGTTTATGGCTGACGAGCGGCTGCATTTGCTCGTACAAGTCCTTCAAAACCTGCTGGCTAAAGCCCGTGCCGCAGTTGCCGATGTACTGCAAATTTCCGCCTTCATCATACAAACCCAAAACCAGCGCGCCAAAATATTTGCGCGCCCCGGCAGGTTCGGTGTAACCGCAAATAATCGCTTCCTGACTGTTTACCTGTTTAAACTTCAGCCACGCATTGCTTCTTTTGCCCATCAAATACGTGCTGTCGGCTTTTTTGGCAATCACGCCTTCCCAACCGTTTTTGATGGCTTGTTCGTATAATTCCTGCCCTTTTTCTGAAACGTGTTCGTGGTAAATTACCCTTTTTAACGACTGCTTTTCCAACAACATTTTCAATAATTCTTTACGTTGAAGCAAAGGCATTTCCAGCAAACCGTGGCCTTTTAAATACAGCAAATCGAAAACGTAATATTTGATGCTGTGCTGCTCATCGCCCTCCCCAAAGTTTTGCAACAATTGGAAAGCCTCTTTTCCGTCGGCATTTTCAACCGTTATTTCGCCGTCCAAAACCGCGTTATCGCCAATTGCTTCCAAATCCTCGGCAATGGTTTTGTAGTATGAAGTGTAATCCTGCCCTTTCCGCGTAATCAATTTTACCTGTTTTCCCGTCGTTGCGATGATGCGGTAACCATCCAGCTTGCGTTCGAACACCCAATTTTTATCGTTAAAAACAGCATCGGTGGTCGGTTCGGCCAGCATTGGACTGTACGGAAAGGCTTCTGTTTGTTTTGAAATTACCGCCGTTTCCTGCTTTTCGGTTTCTTTGGAAGCTGGCGTGTTTGCGAAGTTTTTGCCCAAAACTTTTACTTCCTTGTCAACCAATTGTTCAATGTCAAACTTTTTGTCTGTCGCAAATTCATCTTTGTGTTTGATCAGCAGCCAAGCGTTCTGCTCATCGTTTTTGATTTTCACCAAAGCAAACTCGCCCTTTAATTTTTCGCCGTTCAGCCTGAATTTTAAATTGCCGCTTGCCAAACCTTTGCGCAGTTCTTTTACATCATCTTTTCTGTCGGCAGCTAAAGACTGGTAAGTTCCCGAATCAAAAATCGCAACCACGCCGGCACCGTAATTTCCTTTCGGGATTTCGCCTTCAAACGTCCGGTAATCATACGGATGGTCTTCCACCATCATCGCTAGCCGCTTATCTTTTGGGTTGAGCGAAGGACCTTTCGGTACGGCGCAGCTTTTTAAAACGCCGTCCAGCTCCAGCCTGAAATCGTAATGCAAATGCGAAGCGTGGTGCCGCTGAACCACAAACGCCATGCTGTTTTTATCGGTATTTTTTCCGGCTTCCGGTTCCGGCGTTTTATCAAACTTGCGTTTACTGTTGTACTTTTCTAACGACATAGCAATACTGTTTTTATGCACCTTTTTTGTTGAGGCTTTCCATCAGTTGCTCGTACAGATCGTCGCTTTTTGGTTTTTGCGGCGTTAGTTTTTTAATGGTTGGCCGTTTTCCTTTGGCTTTGGCTTTGATAATTTTTAGCAGATCATCGGTGTAAGTGTCTTTGTATTGCTCAATGTCGAAATCGGTAGTGTATTGTTTGATGAGTGCCATGGCCACATCCATTTCCTTTTTGCTGAGGCTGGTTTCGTGGTCAATATTGATCTCTGAACTGTCCCTGATCTCGTGTGCAAACCTGATCCTCGAAATCGTGATGACGCCGTTTTGCTCGTAAATCACGCACAAATGTTCGCGCTGCCGCAACACAAACTGGCCTAAACCCGCCATTTTCGATTTCTTCAGCGCTTCCAGCAACAAGATGTACGCTTTCTGGCCTTGTTTCGTGGCTTCGGCATAATACGAAGTTTCAAAAAGCATCGGGTTGATATCGGCCACTTTTACAAAGTTTTCAATATCAATGGTTTTGCTTTTCTCAGGGCTGGCTTCTTCAAAATCCTGCTCGTCCAAAATCACGTATTCATCGTTCAGCTTGTAGCCTTTTACAATTTTATCGTATGGCACTTCCTCCTTTGTTTTGGCATTGACGCGCATAAAATGTATGTTGGCCTGGTCGCGGCTGTCCAACATATCCAAATCCAAAGAACTCTCTTGCACCGCCGAATATAGTTTGATGGGAATACTGACCAGCCCGAAAGAAATTGTACCGTTCCAGATGGATCTCATTTTAATAAATTTAGGTTGAAATGGTATAAGTGCGGTTGGGGATGAAATGTTTAGCGGAAAAGAATATCCTAAACTTTTCATGCTTCTTTTATCAACATAAAATCTGCCTTACCATACCCAACCTTTACAAATTCAATTCATACCTCGTACTTCGCCCTCCGCTTTCGCCCAAAGGTATTAAAGCACCTATGGCCAGCAATTCCTGAAGGTCTCTCGTCGCTGTTGCCTTGGAAATACTGGTTAAGGTTCCGTATTTACTGGCGTTGATGCCGCCAACAAAACCTTTTGGCCCTTCTTCCAGCATCCTTTTGATAACTTTCAGTTGACGTTGAGAAAATTTGTCCCTAAACCTGTCGAAAAACAATGTCTTTTTCAACACAAAATCAATCTGGTTTTCGGTGTCTTGTTGTGCATCTAAAATTACATCAACAAAATAACCAAGCCATGCCGTAATATCGAGCGATTGTTGTGCAACTTCTAAAGCATTGTAATAGCTGTTTCTTTTTTTTTCGATGGTTTTAGACAAACTTAGAAATGCAGGACGGCCAATGCCTTGTGATAAAGCCTTTTCTGCTATGGCACGCCCAATCCTGCCGTTCCCATCTTCAAACGGATGTATTGATTCAAAATATAAATGTGCTATTGCCGACCGAACTGGCGCCTTTTTTATTTCGCTTTTACCGCCCGGCCCGGTTTCGTTAAACCAGGTTATAAACCGGTCCATCTCCATTGGCACTTTTTCTGATGACGGCGCTTCATAATGAACTTTTTCTTTTCCTAAAGCCCCCGAAACTATTTGCATCGGCTCCAGGTGGCTACGCCAGGCCCCCACTTTTATATTGGCCTCACTGCCCAGCAACATGGTATGCCATAAAAACAATTGCGCTGTTGTTAACGGCTCTTGATATGTATTGCGCACATCAACCATTAAGTTGGCAATGCCTTTTGCTTTTTTATCGGTCGGCTGATGTTCTTCGACCAAACCCAGCCCTTTTCTGATGGACGACATGACATCTTTTCGGCTGAAATATTCACCTTCAATTTCAGAACTTTTTATTGCCTCGGCAACCATTACATCAATAATTGCTTCCATCTGTGTGTCTGATGGCAAAGCTTTGAGGATGCCGGTAACCAGGCCTGTCTTTTCAGAAAACTTGTAAAGCTTTTCTTCAATAGCAGTAATGTTATAAGTGAAATCAGGCCATTCTTTTCTTTGCCAATTATATACCATGAGCCAAACAATCAAATTAATCAGCTCAAATATACTTATATTTTGAGCCGATTAGGTGCTTTATTCGGCTCATAGAATAAGACATTGAGCTTATTTCACTAACATACTTTTTTTATCGGCATAAAAATCACTTCAGTTCCAACAACTGCTACAATTCCTTTTTTTAAGTGATAAAAACAGTATCGTTCTAAAAATAATCAATTGTTGATTCATCTGTTTATACAAGTTCACTAATTTTTAAAATCAAGCTTATTGTTAAATAAAGTTAAAAAGGCACATAGGAAAAAAACCAAGTATCTATTATTACTACTTTGCATCCATCCAAATAACCCTATATGAAAAAGACATACTATTTAATATTGTTTAACATTGCAACTGTCTTAACAGCTTGTAATAATCATTCCGGAAACAATATACAATCAACCAAAACAGAAGTGCAAGATCAAGGAGTTAAAATAAGTTATACTGATAATGGCAATGGAGATACAACTTTACTGTTTGTACATGGCTGGTGCATCAACAAAACTTATTGGAACAACCAGGTTGCTTATTTTAACAAAAAGTATCGTGTTGTAACTATGGATTTGCCTGGCTTTGGAAAATCAGGAAAAAACAGAACAACTTGGAACACAACAGCTTTTGGCAGAGACGTAGATTCTGTAATTGCACAATTGCATTTAAAAAACGTTATTTTAATTGGACATTCTATGGCTGGCGATATTATTGTCCAGGCGGCAATTAATTCTCCGCAGAAAGTTGTTGGTTTAATTGGAATAGATAATTTTAAAAGTGTAGGCGTTGGGGAAACTCCAAGCAGAAAAGATACTCTAATATACAACCAATATATTGATTCGTTAAAACATCATTTTAAAGCATTGGCTTTTGAATATGTTAATCACGATTTATTTTACAAAACCACAAGTCAAGAAGTTAGAAAAAGGGTTTTAAATGATGCTGCCCATTCAGATCCAACTATTGCAACAGCTTGTTTAGAACTTAATAATTTTGACGAAGCAACCAAATTAATTAAAGCAAACAGAAAATTATGTTTAATTAACAGCGACGTAAAACCTACAAATACTGCTGGCTTAAAAGCTAAAAAAATTCCTTTCCAGGTTTGGTCTATTCATGCTACCGGCCACTTTCCAATGGTTGAAAAGCCGGATGATT
>NZ_CALMAT010000024.1 GCF_937859865.1 uncultured Mucilaginibacter sp. | reverse complement strand
GGTGGAATATTTCCATAAACATCCCTCGGAGCATTAGGATCAGGGTTTCTGTCATCTCCTAACACACCATACGATCCTCTGAATTTTAAGTCGGTAAGGATCCCTTTGTCCCCCAACAGATTTTTCATAAAACCTTCCTGTGTAATCCTCCATCCAATGGATACACCCGGAAAGTAACCTACACGATGGGCCGGATCAAACAGGTAAGATGCATCCCTTCTGCCTGATGCCTCTAAATAATATTTGTTATCGTAATTGTAGTTCAAACGGGCCACATAACCAATACGCGCTTCAGAATCATCACTGTCCTGGTATTGATCTACAGTTGGCAAATAAATCAGGGGCAAATTGTTGGATATCGGGCTTGCATGCAGCCAGTTCCTTATATGCTCCAGGTGGATACGCTCTGCAACAAAGGTTCCCCCAACCGTACTTTTACCAAAAGTGTTATTGTAATTTAACTGAAACTGGGTAGTGGTATTCAGTTCTTTACGTTGTTCACGATCTCTCCATGGATTGGTAACAGAGTGCGTAATATCATAATTTCCAGTTCCCTGGTTATAGGTATAAGCATTATAAGTGTACTCTTGGTTATTCTCTAACTCATCAGCTATATAATAAGAGTAATTATATCTGGCCACCAGGCCTTTTATCCCCGGAATTTCGTACTCGGCACCAAAGTTTGCCTGCAATACCCGCCAGTCTTGGTGGTAAATACCAGCTAACGTTTTATTCAGAAAAGCATAATTTGCTTCAGTATGGGGGCCGTTGTCCTTTAAATAAGCTGGGTTGTCATTGGCATAAGGCCGGTCTAAAGGGGTGTTTTCCAAAATACCCAACCTGGCTAAAAAATAATCATCACCTCCGGGCACACCAGGGTTTTCATGGGTTTCCACACGTCCGTTAACGTTCATGTTAACGGTTAATCCTGAGGCTACTTTAGCCCGCACATTGGATTGGATATTGGTACGGCGGTAATCGTACTCTGCACCTGCTTCATCGTTTTGATATAAGGTGGTTCCAGCTACGTAATAATTAATTTTATCGGTCCCACCAGTAATATCACCATGAAATGAATTTAACGGGGCACCTTTATTGGACAAAACAAAAGGTTTCCAGTTAAAACTTTGGTAACCAACCTGAGTGCCTTGTTTGTATTTTTCTAATTCTGCGGGCGTAATTGCTGTACTTCCGTTGGTAACCACCTGTGCTGCTGCCAAGGCGCTCATGTAATCATAAGAGTTGGTAAGCACATTGGGGAAGCGGTCCCAGTATTGAAAGCCCAAATAAGAATCCACATTGATCCTGTTTTCACCAGAGCCTCTTTTTGTAGTTACCACCACCACACCATTTCCTGCACGTACCCCATAAATAGCTGCCGATGCATCCTTTAATACAGTAATACTTTCCACATCGTTTGGCGAAATATTATTAAATTGGTTTTCGTCCTGCTGTATCCCGTCAATAACGTATAAAGGCGTGCCATAATTACGGATTTGGATGCTGGCGGCTGCACCCGGACGGCCTTCTGCCTGCCGAAAGGTTACGCCCGGCAACTTGCCCGCCAAGCCTGTACTCACGGTAGAGCCACCATGTACCCGCTCAATATCCTTACTGGTTATGCTGGAGATGGAACCGGTAATTGATTCCCTTTTTTGGGTGCCGTAACCGGTAACAACCACTTCCTGCAAAGTTGAATTGGTAGGCTCTAACCTTACATTGATCGTGCTTTTGCCGTTTACAGGAACCTCCCGTCCGCTAAAACCAAGGTAACTGAACGCCAATATGCTGTTGGCATCTGTTACCGTAATTTTAAACCTGCCTTCCACATCGGTTGAAGTTCCGGTAGTGGTGTTTTTAACCTTAACACCTACACCCACTAAGGGCTGGCCTTTGTCGTCTGTTACCGTTCCGCTTACGTTAAGCCTCGTTTGGGCAAAGGACGAAGCAGAAACAAGCAGGAAGGCTACCATGGAAACAAAAGCCAATGCTTCTTTTAGCACCCTTTTTTTTAAAGGATGTTTGTGTTCCCATTTCAAGTGGGCTATGCCCTCTTGTTCAAGAAGTAAAACTTTTTTCATAAATGTTTAATAATTGGTTAAATTCGGATTTAAAAATGTTAGGTTAACACTTCTAAAATCATGGTGTAAAGAAAAAGGGTTTTAAGGCTGTTGATTATCCAAATCCTATCAATTATTAGTTAAAACGTATCATTTTTTTTACAAACAACATTACTGTGAGATATTTTTGAAGGAAAATTATTTAAGGTTTTTACCTGTTAAGCAATTGCTTACTAAACATCAGAGAGAACCGGGGAAGAGCTTTCAACACTAATTTTTATGCGATAAAAGAAGCATCGTACGTAAATGTTAAAACATTAAAAACACTGAATAAATATTAAAAAAACTATACTTGAAACTTAGCCTGCATATTCTTTTCCTGCTCTTTCCGTTCGGTTTTTCCCTGGCCCAGCCTTACTATTTTAAGCATTATCAGGTAGAAAACGGCCTTTCCAACAATACGGTTTACTGCTGCCTGCAAGATAAACAGGGCTTTTTATGGTTCGGGACCAAGGACGGCCTAAACCGTTTTGACGGATATACCTTTAAAACATTCCGGCATAATATCAACGATAAAAAAAGCATCGGCAATAATTTTATCCACACACTTTATACAGACGACAAAGGCGCTTTGTGGGTAGGCACAGACGCTGGCGTTTATCAATACCATGCCCAAAACGAAAGCTTCAATTATATCAAAACCCCCACTAATGCGGCCATCCGGTGCATTATTAAATGTAATAACGACAATTACTGGTTTATTGCGGGCAATACTTTATTTATCTACAACGATAAAACCGGAAAGCTGACTAATATGCAGCCTTTTCAACATTTTGATGCCACCAGCATTACCCTAGATGCCAATAAAACAATTTGGGTTTCATCCACAGCAGGTACGATTGAAAAGTTTGACCCTGCAAACAACTCTTTTAAAAGTTATAGTGTGTTTGATCACTCTAAACGGGTCTCCTCCAATTTCATTGAAAAAATTGAATGGGTTGGCAACAACACTATTTTTGTTGGCACGTCCAGTCAGGGTTTTAAGGTTTTTGATTGCGGCACAAGCACTTACAAAGATGTGTTGACCTATAACCAGAATAAAACAGAAATCTATGTAAGGGATTTTTTGAAATATGCCGATAAGGAATATTGGATTGCAACAGAATCGGGCGTGTTTATCTACAACACTCAAAAAGGCACTTTTACAAATCTAAAAAAGCAATATAACGACCCTTATTCCATTTCAGACAATGCCGTGTACTCCTTGTACCATGATTTGGAAGGCGGGGTTTGGGCAGGGACTTATTTCGGCGGCGTCAATTATTACCCCAAACAGTATGCTACTTTCAACAAATTTTATCCGGGGATTGACAGAAACTCTTTAAAAGGGAACGTGGTGCGCGAAATCTGTAAAGATCAATACGGCAATTTTTGGATTGGCACGGAAGATAACGGCCTCAACAAGCTCAGCAGCGATAAACATACTTGGGCGCACTATAATCCGGGCGGTAAAAACAGTATTGCCAATACCAACATTCATGGTTTACTGGCCAATGGCCCAAACCTGTTTGTAGGGACATTTGATCGCGGACTGGATATTTTGGACATACCATCGGGCAAAGTTGTCCGCCATTTTTTGGCAGGCCCAAAGCTTAATGATTTGAAAAGCAGTTTTGTGGTTTGTTTTTGCAAAACCAGTACAGGCGAAATCATCGTAGGCACCACCTACGGCCTTTACCGTTACAATCCGGCAAGCCATGATTTTACCCTAATTAAACACGTCCCACCCCATGATTTTGTTTATTCCATGATCGAAGACCATAACGGTACCATTTGGGTAGGTACGATGCGAGACGGCATTTACTACTTTAACCCAAAAACAAACCAGGGCGGCAAGCTCAACTATAAATACCCGGTAAAAGAAGCATTAAACAGCAGTACGGTGAACGGTATTTTTGAAGACAGTCAACACCAAATTTGGTTTGCTACCGAAGGCCTGGGTATTTGGCGATACAACCCTGCCAAAAACCAATACAAAGTTTATGATGTAAACAATGGTATGCCCAGCAACTACGTTTTCCGGATGCAGGAAGATGCGGGCAAAAACTTGTGGATAAGCACCAGCCGCGGCTTGGTCAGCCTTGGCCTGGCCAATCAAAACTTAAAGGTTTATACCAAAGCCAACGGCTTGCTGAGCGACCAGTTTAACTACAACTCATCTTTTAAAGATGCAGACGGCACCTTGTATTTTGGCTGCGTAAAAGGGATGATAAGCTTTAACCCGCTATCGTTCCATGAAAACAACTTTGTTGCGCCGGTTTATATTACCGGTTTCCAGGTTTATAACAAAGAGGTGGCCATCAACCATAATTTGCTTAACCAATCTATCACTTATACACATAAAATCAACCTGAACTACGACCAGTCTTCCTTTAGTATTGATTTTGCCGCATTGAGCTACCCCTCGCCGGAAATGACGCAGTACAAATACAAAATGCAGGGCCTGGACAACCGCTGGAACTACCTCAAAACAAACAGAAAAGTTTACTTCACCCAGCTTTTACCAGGGCATTACACCTTTATTGTTAATACGGGCAACAGCAACGGCAAATGGAACGACCAGGATGCACGGCTCGAAATCATCATTTCCCCGCCATTTTGGGCAAGCACTTTTGCCTACATCCTTTATACCGGTTTAGGTATTTTCATGGTTTATTACTTCTTCAGAAGTTACCATATCAGAACCAGAAACAAAAACAAAAGGCTGATTGAGATTTTGGAGAACGATAAGGAAAAGCAAATCTACAATGCCAAAATTGAATTTTTTACCCATGTGGCCCACGAAATCCGTACGCCTTTGACCTTAATTAAAGGGCCGATGGAAAAAGTGATCCGCAGGTCATCGCACGTTCCTGATATTCAGAACAACCTGAAGATCATGGAGAAAAATACCGACCGTTTGCTCGACCTCACCAACCAGTTGCTTGATTTCAGGAAAACCGAGGCCAATAGTTTTAGCCTCAACTTTGTTAAAGCCAATATTACCGAACTGATGGAAGATATTTTTAGCAGTTTTAAACCCATTACCGAACAAAAGAATTTAAACTGCACGCTCCAATTGCCGCCAGAACCGCTGTTTGCTTATGTTGATTTGGAAGCCCTCAATAAAATACTAAGCAACCTGTTTAACAATGCCATAAAATATGCGGTAAAAACAGTATCGGTAGAATTGCTGCAACCAAAACAGGACGACAGTACTTTTACCATCGAGATCAGGAACGACGGGCATTTGATCCCTTATGAAATGCGCGAAAAAATATTTGAGCCTTTTTTCAGGCTGAAAGAAACAGAAAAACAAATCGGAACGGGCATTGGCTTATCTTTGTCGCGCTCGCTGGCCGAACTGCATAAAGGCGCGCTTGCTTTAAATAAACCTGTTGACCAACTTAATATTTTTACTTTGACCTTGCCGGTGCATCAGGACAAGGAGTTTGACCTTGACCTGAATTCCGAAGAAACAGAAATAGTAAATGACCAGACCAATATAAACCTACCTTTTATGAAGCCAATAATTTTGTTAGTTGATGATAACCCTGAAATTTTGGATTTTATTTCAGATGATTTAAGTGAGAAGTACACCGTGCTAAAAGCGACGAGTGGACAAGAGGCATTGGATATGATCGAGATAGAAAACATACAATTGATCATCAGCGATGTGATGATGCCGGGCATGAGCGGTTTTGAACTTTGCAAGCAGATTAAAACCAACTTTGACCACAGCCATATGCCGATCATTTTGCTGACGGCCAAAAACACATTGCAAAGCAAAATTGAAGGCTTGGAAGTTGGCGCAGACGCTTACATCGAAAAACCATTTTCGCCCGAACACATGCAAGTGCAAATTGCCAACCTGTTGAGCAACCGCAACAAGATCAAAGAACATTTTGCAAGTTCGCCATTGGCACATATTAAAAGTATGGCCAACTCAAAATCCGACGAAAACTTTTTGGATAAACTAAACGCTGTTATTTATAAAAACATCCAAAACACCGATCTGGATGTGGAGCATATCGCAGGCCTGATGAACATGAGCAAGCCTACTTTGTACCGAAAAGTTAAAGCGATATCAAACCTGACCATCAACGAACTCATCAACATTACACGGCTAAAAGTAGCGGCACAACTGCTGGAAGAAGGCGATTATAAAGTTTACGAAGTTGCCACGATGGTAGGCTACAGCTCACAATCGCATTTGGGCCGGAATTTTTTGAAGCAGTTTGGCACAACACCAACCGATTACCAGCAAACCAAAAGAAACGGGAATGCCAAATCAACCGCAACGGCTTAAAGGATGGTTTGGCAAATAATTTTTTTGGGCTTGGTTATAAAAAATGAATTTATGGCAAAACGTTTTTTAAAAGATTGACAATTCAAAAAAATGTCCTGCCATATTTTTTGCTTCAAAACGCAATGCTTCTTTTACCAGGTAAAATTTGGTGTGGCATCAGTTTAAATAAAACCAAAAAACCACCTAAAACAAAAATGGAAGAATAAATTCCTCCATTTTTGTTTCCATCAAGTTGCGCAACGGTGAATTTAATTTACCGGAGCCAACAATTCAAAAACTTTAAGTACCGATTGTATATCCGGCTGGCCCGGGCCATTCAGGCATTTATAGCCTTCCTCGTGCGCCAGTTCTTCTGCAGAAACAGCTTTAAAACCCATAGACCAATCGGTAAAATAACGCTTTTCTATCGCGCCTTCCTTTAAAACAACGGCCTCTTTATGCCGGTTGTCTTTACGGATGGTTTGGTACAATTGCTGCACCTCTTTTTGTCCGCCTTCAATCAGTTGGATAAATATACCGTTCAGATAAAGCAGCATCCCGGTAACAGCCTGTCTTTTGTTCTTTTCGCGCGCTTGCTGCAACAATGCTTTTAAAGCTTGCCCATTTGTCTGCAAAGCATAACTGGTATAAATTAAAAAATACATTTTTTATGGATTGTTTCCTTTTCCTCTTAATGCAATGCCGGGTTTAAATAATTATCGTGCAAAAAGTTTTAAAGCATTGCGCCGGCGTTTTCACTCTTCGGCATACGGCCGGGCGGCAATTAAAGTTTTATCAATTTTTGCTTACGCGATGTTGAGGTTGTATAAATATTTGTTGGTTTCCGATGCTTCTTTTACCACCTAAAAATTGGCAAGTTTACTATGGGTTGGTAAACAAGTAAAAATTTTTTGCCTTTTAAATTCCCTATTGCTAAATAACAAATCAATAAAATACGTTATGGTTATAAACAAAAACCCACCAAACCTGTAGTTAAATATTAACTCAAACGATAAAAAACCATGAACAGTAAAGCAGCATTACAAGGGGTTTTAGCAGGAATAGCTGGTGTTGCCGCAATGACCGTGGCAGAAAAACTGGAACAATTGATTACGAAAAGGCCAAACTCTTATATGCCTGCCCATACTTTAGAACGCTTGCTTGGCCTTCCCACCAAACTCGATAATGAGGCAATGAACTGGGCGATGCACTGGGGGCAAGGGATTTTGCTGGGCGCAGTCAGAGGTTTGATGGCAGAAAAAGGGATCAGGGGCCCGGTAGGTTCGTTCCTGTTTATGAACCTGCGTTTACTAAACGACCAAACGCTGGAAAATGCAACCGGTGCCGGTTCTTTGCCCTGGACCTGGCCGAAAGATGAACAAGCTATTGATTTAATCCATAAAGGGATTTATGCTTTTGTAACCGGCGCCATTACAGATGCTTTGATTGCAGGCCCGAAATCTGCCCCAACTATCCGAAAAGGATGGACATTGGGCAAAAAGGCTTAGCCACAATTTGATCAGGATCAGCATTAACCTAATTAATGCAAGCTAAAAAATTGGTGTTTCATCAATTTAAAAAAGGAAACCCAATGATTTTTACACCGTAAAAGAAGCATCCCAACAAGTGCCTTTTTAAATTTACCCAATTGGGTTTAAATACTTCTTTTACCACCTAAAAATTGGTACATATTTGGTTTTTGATTTTATTTAAATTGATGCAGGCACCAATTTTTATAGTGTAAAAGAAGCATTGGCATCAAACCCGAGAATGCCAAAGAGCCTTGTATAAATTTTAACAGCCCTTAAAGCAAATATGATTTTGAAGAATACCAAAATTAAAAAGCACCGAACAGCTTTAATCGAAAACAAACAATTGTGACAGGAATTTGGGTGAAAATGAAATTTATTGAATTTTTCCTTCTGCCTGTAGTTTCGCTGCCGCTTCCATCATCATCATTCCACTAAGCTGCGTAGTAAGGTCAACACTCCCTGTTGGCTTTTGCGTCCAATCTGGCCCTGCCAGATATGCTGGTTTAGCAATACCTACCTTATATAAGTACAATACATTATTTTGCAGAAAAGCTGCGTATTTGGTGCTATTTGCAGCGTCTAAACCAGAAAGTTCTGTAAGCACAGTTAAGTACCTTACCTCAATGCCTTTAAACAGGCCGCCGTCTCCCTGGCCTTCGCTTTTTAGCACGCCGCCCGATACTATACGGGAATCTGTGATGGCATTGTTTGCTGTAAGCACGGCATCGGCAAGATAAGTTGGATCTTTGGTTGCGTTGTACAATTCTATGGCTGCCCCAATAAAAGCCCCTTGGTTATAGGTGTAAATATTTTTGTCTAAAGTGTTTGTCCCGTTGCTGTTAATGCCATCATACACTACACCTGTTGCAGGATCTACCAGAGTAACTTTCATCCAGGAATATAAACTTTTGGCCAAAGTCAGGTCATTGACGTTGTTTTGCAGTTCGTACATACGGGCAGCCAGGATAATGCCATTGGTGGTAGATGGGGAATTTTTATAATTAAGCTGAGTTTTGCGCCATGCAATGCCTCCGCCCTGGCTGGTATTAGAACCGGTTTTTATATCGGTGTATAGAATTTGCGCTGTATTCAAATAATCGGCATCATTAGTAGCCGCATAAGCCCGCAAACAGGCATTGGCCATCCAGCCCATATCATCGTAATAATCATTTGGATATACACCACCATTGGTGGCTTTTAAGCCGGTTAGCAAAGCTTTCATGCGCTGCGGATATACCGTATTCTTGGTACGCAGGTAAGCATCGGTAAGCACATCCAGCATATGCGCCTGTGGCCAGTAGTTGAAGTTGGTATTGCCGGTATTGTTTTGAACGTAATAATTCCCGTTAGCCGAGAGGTAAGTGCTGTAAGTTTTATTCTGCATAGAATCTGCAACGGCAGCATACGCATTGGCTATAGGTGTGGTTGTACCACCAGTACCGGTGCCAGGGTTTATGGGTGCTGGCGAATTGCTTCCTTTAGAGCAGGAGCTTAAAATTGCTATAGTTAACAGCATATATCTGGCCAGCCGACAACTAAAATTATTGATTTTCATAAAAGCCTGTTTAAATTTATGTTTGAAAAAATGACAATGCTTCTTTTACCCTATAAAAATTAGTGCTATGCACCATTCATTTTTAAAAAGGATAAGAAGGTCAAGGTTTTAATGGGATAAAAGAAGCATGAAAATAGGTTAAACCAAATTTAAACAGGCCCTAAAATCGAATTAAAGTTAACGGGTTGCTACCTATAGCAGCAACCCGTTAAATGATTATTTTATGGTAACGGTATTATTGTAGTTAGCTATGGCCGGACTAAAATTCACATTGACAGTGCAATTTTTATTATTGGTAGCCGGAAGCAGCTTAAAGCAATAATTAAATTGTGAATTGTCTACAGGGTACATATAAAAGTAAGAGGGAAGCGTAGTACTGTTCGGATCAGGATTGTCTGGATTTTTGCTCCCGTACCACTCTAATGATTGCTTCCCGGAGGCATCTGCTACCATAAACTGATATTTGTAGCGGCTATCCAAACCGTAGGATTGCTGCGGGATAACGATGGTCGTATTGGTTTCCCACTGGCTGTTTCCTACATAAGGCAGCATAAACGTAATTTTACCTAAGGGCGCAGACCAAAAACCCACAGAAAGGATTTGAGTAAGTGTTGCGGAAGCGGTAGTGAGGTCAATGGATATCCGGTAAACAGCTTTATTCCCGGTTACGGTGGTACTGCCGTTCAATTGAACAGAAGTACCATTTTGTACGGAATAAACGGTGGACGTTCCGCTGTTTTTATCTACCAGCGTATAAGTGCCAGGTTGCAGTGAGGTATATAGTTCGAAAACACCATCCGTTACTTTTTTCATGGCGATTGCTTTGGTAACATCAGCACCAGCTTCTGTAGCCGTTCCGGTAAGGTACAAAGCGGCTGGCAGCACAGCAAAACCGGCAGGCCTGTTGATCTGGATAATGCGGCTGCTTGTGCTCAATTGCTTATTGGCTACTTTAGAAACAATTACTGTCCATTTCAATGTACCGGTGCTGGAAGAAGCTATCCCAGCCGTAAAGGCTATCGTGTTCAATAATTTCTGAGAAATGGTTGCCTGTGTTTGTACGCCAGAGCCATTAGAAAGCACCTTGTAAATCGGGTTGCTAAAATCACCGGTAGGTTTATCAAAAGCTATTTCGTACAATACCAGATCTTGGGTTGAACTGGCATCCCATTGAAACACAATACCCGAACTGGATTTAGGGTCCAGACTAAAACTGGCCTGGTCTGCGGGTAAATTTAGTTTGCTTACAGGTGCAACATTGGCATCGAGCACATGGACATCTTTTTTACAGGAGGTAAAAGCAATAGCCCCAAACAGGAGCATCATACTTATCATGAATATTTTTCTCATTTTATTTCAAAAATTTTTAATCGGTAAATTAATAGCCCGGATTTTGGGTGAGACTGGCATCTTTCTGCAAATCGTTATAAGGAATAGGCCACAAATAATTTTTGGCTGGATCAAAATGGCGTAATTGAGCCCTGATATAACCGTTATCTACCGTTGGATCGCCACTAAATTTAGCACCATGCGCATAGCCATTCAATACAATTTCAGAAAGCTTCCAACGGTTGATATCTTCAGTACGGATACCTTCCATGGCAAGCTCTACCCTGCGCTCCCTCCTGATGATGTTGGTCATATCCGCATTGCCGGGATAGTTTAGTGCATTGGCATCGGTAAAGCCAGCACGCTGGCGCAGCAGTATGATTGTTTTGTTCCAAACGGTGGCATTCATTTGCCCCAGGCTGTTTTCTGCTTCTGCATAATCCAGTAATACTTCTGCCCAACGGATCAGGTGCAGGTTTAAGCCTGAAGCTAAAGCAGGCAAATGGTTCGGATCAAAATACTTGTGCCAGTAATAACCTGTAGAAGAAACGGATTCAACAGCCGGCCTGTACTCGTTCGGGCGGTTAGAATTAGGATCGGTGCCTGGTTTAATATAAATGGTTTGGGTAGTGCCGTCGGGATTTAGAAACTTATATTGATCATATACAATAGTAGCTGTAAGCCTTGGGTCGCGGTTTATATAAGGGTTACTTTCGTTGTAGCCAGATGTAGGGTCAGTAATAGGTTTACCATTTAGCATCAGGCAATCGTTTACCAGCTCCTGGGTTGGTGCCATGCCATTATCACGGGCACCTGCTGATATCGGGGCAAAATCATAATAATCACCCCAGGTCCTGCCTGTGATCCCTCCCTGATATTGTAGTGCCAGTACGGTTTCTGTATTGTTTTTATTTACTGCGGTATTGCTGAACAAGCTGTTATAATCGCTAACCAATGCGTAATTGCCGTAAGTGCCCGGGTTGTTCATCAGCTTTTCGCAAATGGTTACAACATCGGCCATCCGGTTTCCCTGGTACAGCAGCACGCGGGCTTCCAACGCCAAAGCAGCTCCATTGGTAATACGGCCGTTATCGGCAGATGAATATTGATCTTTTGAAGGCAGTACGGCAGCACAAGCCTCCAGTTCGCTGGTAATAAAGTTAAGCACGGTTGCTTTACTTACACGAGATTGTGTTTTAGATTCATCAGCAGTAATTATCGTCGTAATTAGCGGTACATCGCCCCAATGGGTCATCAGGTAGAAGTAATGAAATGCCCTGATAAAGCGTACCTCTGCTTTCATCCTTGTAATAGTGGCTGCGTCTAATGTTTTATTTTGATCAACATTGCCTAAAAACAGGTTGCATGAGTTGATGCCTGAATAATGGAAGTTCCAATCGTTCAAAAATTTATCCAACTGAGAATTGTATGACCCGGAAGCAACAGCAGTTACATTTCCTGTTGGACCGCCTCCCGGTGCATAGGCATTATCAGACATGGCATCATTGGAAAAATAAAGGCCAGAATTGTACATACCACTGTAATTGTTGTTCAGGGCGTTGTTAACGTTGAGGCTGGTTGTGTAAAAGTTCAACTCTGTAAACGTATTGGTAGGAGCCAGATCGAGCTTTTTACAACTGCTGGCAACAGTAGCTGCCAATGTTAGAAAAAGTAATTTTTTAAAATATTTCATTTTGATATTTTTTAATGATCAAGAACAGGTTTAAATTTTGTTCAGCATATTTTTGATGCTTCTTTTACCATATAAAAATCAGTGAGGCTTTCTATGTTTTCTACAGCTCCCTCTCCTGTTGGTGAGGGTTGGGGTGAGGCTACAAACACAAATTTTTATGTGGTAAAAGAAGCATTGTTATTTTTTAATACAAATTTAAAGGGATCCTAAAAAGTTATATCTAAACCTGCTCCATAAAATACAGGCAGCGGATAGCTGCGGCCGCTATTAGAGCTGGTAAAGCTTACATTATTGTTAAACTCAGTGTTTTCGGGGTCTATAAATTTTAGTTTAGTTAAAGTGTACAGGTTTTGGCCGCTTAAAGATATTCTCAGTTTTTGAATGCCTACCCGTTTGGTTAAGGCAGAGGGCAGCGTATAACCGATATTTACATTTTTTAGCCTTGCATAAGCAGCATTAAAACTATAAATATCCGATCCATCACGCCAGTTGTTGGTATTAGAGTCAGAACCAATTACCGCAAGGCGAGGATATTTAGCTCCCGGATTGGAAGGTGACCAAAAGTCGGTTTGGTTTTCGAACAAGGTGTTGCCATAGTTGTAATGGAAAGGTTCTACCAGTTCGCCCCTGATAAATTCAGTCCGTTTGCCCACTCCCTGTACAAATACAGACAGGTCAAACCCTTTAACCGCTAACCGGTAGGTAAAACCAAAGGTATATTGAGGAAAAGGATTACCGAGGGGAACCATATCCTTTTGGTCAATTACACCGTCTTTGTTCTGATCTACATATTTCAAATCGCCGGGCGCAAGGTTAAGGCCTGATGGTTTGGCAGAACCCTGAACTTCGGCTGTGGTTTGAAATATACCGGCAATCTTGTAGCCATAATATTGGGTAATGGGCTGGCCTACCTGCCGCAGCAAAGAGTATTCGCCTAAACCCTGGATTTGTTGGTTTGAGCCATAACTTAAAGCCAGAAGTTTATTGCTGTTGTTGGCCACATTTAAGCTGAAACTCTGGGTAACCGACGAGTTACTTCTTAAATTGTAAGTTACAATAGCTTCCCAGCCTTTGTTCCCAACCTTTGAAATATTATAATTGGGTAACCCGGCACCAAACAATGCAGGAATATCAGTGCGGCCGGCCAAAATATTGCTGGTGGTTTTATTAAAATAATCAACAGATGCAACCAATTTATTGTTGAAAAAGCCGGCATCTACACCTAAATTTAAAGTAGTAGCTTTTTCCCAGGTTAAATTTGAGTTTCCTAAAGCATAACCAGCTCCGCTAACTGCCGAATTATTAAACGCATAAGCATTAGGATAAGAGGAATAACGGGTTTGATATTGGTAAGCGTTTACATTTTGGTTGCCCAATGTACCGTATGAAGCCCTAAATTTTAAAGTATTAATTGTGTTGGCTACAGATTTCATAAATGATTCTTCCGAAATTAGCCATGAACCCGCTACTGACGGGAAAAAAGCCGCCCGGTGGCCTGCTGCAAATTTAGATGACCAATCCTCCCTGAAATTACCCTCTATAAAATACCGATCTTTAAAAGAATAATTTACACGGCCGAAAAATGAATCTAAACTTGTTTCAAGCGTATTGCTGATAGTGTTATAGGAGTTACTCGGATCAAGTGTAGTACCGGTAGTAGGTGTACCCAGTTGCGGATCGGTATAGAGTTGCTGTACCTGGCTGACTTTTGAAGTATAAGATTCATTAGATACGCCCAAAAGCACCCTGAATTTATGGTCCTGTATCTGCTTGTTATACTCCGCTAAAAATTGCGGCGTTAAAAATAGGTTGTTTAAGTTGTTATTAAAAACTGCCCTATCCGAATTTGAGGTGCCGGATGGATAATCATAAACCTGTATCCTTCTGATGAATGTGCCTGCGTCAGTAATTGTTGCGCCGATAATACCAGTCAGCTTGATGTCTTTGGTAACGTTAAATTGCGCATTTAGCGAACCAAAAAATTCATCACCAGTGCTTAAGTTATAGCCGCCATTTTGAACGGTATTCAAAACATTAAATTCAGAAGCCACTTGATTGGTAAGGTAGCGCCCCTGCGCATCCTGCCAACTGTAATTGTACGGCACCCGATTGGCATCGGCAAAGATATTATTGTCGCCCGCTGTGTTGTATTTACTTTCGTTCCGGTTATAACTTAATATCATGTTTACCCGCAGCTTTCCAATATTGGTAGTTTGGTTCATACGCAGGTTATATTTATCATAACCATAATTGGAACCTGAACCGCCATTGCCTATGATGTTGCTCAACTGGTTCTGATAACCACCTGAAATAAAATAGGAACTGGTTGGGCCGCCACCGGTAATGGCAACGTTTTCAGATAAAAGTGGTGCATTGTGCAAAACATGGTTCACATCCCAGGTGCCGTTGCCCTGCGCCTGCAATTGTGCAATTTGGTCAGGGGTATAAGCCGGCGGCAAGCCGGAGTTCACCAATGATTCATTTTTATAATAAGCATTGTCCCAGCCATTTACTTTATGCAGCAATACATCAGCATGTTGTATGCCGTAGCTACTGTTAAAGGTGATCGTAGGTGCCTGGTTTAATTTACCGCCTTTAGTAGTTACTAAAATAACACCGTTGGCAGCCCTTGAACCGTAAATTGCAGCCGCACCGGCATCCTTTAAAACAGATACGCTGGCAATATCATTAGGGTTTAGGGTTTGAATATTGCCGCCGATAATACCATCAATAACAATTAGGGGTGAATTGTCGCCTGTGGTACTTACCCCCCGGATATTAATATTAGCCCCGCTGCCAGGCTCAAAATTAGTTTGCTGGATAATTAAATTGGGTGATTCTCCCTGCAAGGCTTGCAACGGATTTAAAACAGGTTTATTTTCAATGTCCTTTGAAGTTACCTGATCAACCGCACCAGTTAAAGAGAGGCGGTTTTGGGTGCCATAACCTACCACCACTACCTCATTTAATACCGTTTTGCTTTCCCGGAGCCTGATATCAAAGGAGGTTCTGCCTGTTACGGGAATTTCTTGTGTTACAAACCCGATAAAGCTCAGTTGAAGTATTGCGTTTTCATTAGCCACAGTTATAGAGAAGTTACCGTTTGCATCAGTAACTGCTGCGTTATGTGTGTTTTTCTCCAGTATGGTTACCCCTGGTAGCGGCTGCCCTATCGTATCTGTTACCCGGCCTCTGATGGGGATGACTGCTGCTATTTTACCCTCAGTTAATACAGGCTTGCGTGTAATTAAAATGGTGGTGTTTTCAATGGAGTAGGTAAGTGGCTGCTTGCTTAAACAAATATCCAGTGCTTGCCTCAAAGGCATGTTTGTTAGATTAACGGTTACCAGTTTGGCCAGCTTTAAATCTTCGGCCTTGTACAATATATCATAATTGGTTTGTGCCTGAATTTTACCAAAGACTTCTTTCAGTTTGGCTTGTTTAAAACTGAATGTAACTTCCTGGGCATAAGTTGCTGCAGCCACTTGCAAAGCAGTAGCGGTAAGCAGGATCATAATTAGCTTCATGATAAGCAACGGTTTATAAAGGCAGCGGGGCTGCTTGCCTATAATAAAAGCAGTAAAATTTTTATACATTTGAATGTTAGGTTAATTAGTAATTGGTTGTATAGCTGCAAAAAGTTACGGTTGCCCAACTGAGGGCCTCCGGGCCACATTAGCCAGGGGTGCTGCGAACACCTCTGGCTTTTTTCCGGATAACCGTTGGTAAATAATGTTTATTTGGTCACGGTTATCCTCCTTCCTGTAATTAAAAAGTGAATATTCCCGATTTTTTCAAGGTAATGCAGTAACTCAACAATACTTTTTGACCGGTGAAAAGTCCCTCCGAACTTTTGATCATTAATAAGGCCATGATACTGCACATCGACATCGTACCATCGGGAAACCTTTTTCATAATATCGGCAATATTGTCTTCATCAAAAATAAAATAGCCATTTTTCCAAGCCATTACTTCATCAATTTTGGCTTCGGCTATGCTAATATAATCTGAGCCACGGCTGATGCTGGCTTGCTGACCGGGTTTAAGCAAGGAAGATGACTGGTTTTTGGTTACCTGAACAGCACCTTCCAGCAAAGTAGTTGAAGTTACTTCGTCATCCGGGTAAGCAGAAATATTAAAATGCGTGCCCAGCACCATAATTTGTCCGTTGGCTGTATTTACATAAAACGGTTTGCGGGCATCTTTGGCAACTTCAAAGTAAGCTTCCCCGATTAACTTTATCCGCCTTTCCTTACCGTTGAAAGCGGTAGGATAAGTGATGGAAGAAGCAGCATTAAGCCAAATCTTAGTTCCGTCGGCCAGTACCACCTGGTATTCTCCCCCTTTAGGGGTGGTTAAAGTATTATAGCTAACTTGTTGTATTGAGGAAAGCTGTTTTTGATCCCTTAAATTGTATACAATTTGTCCGCTATGTGTTTTAAGCACTTTAATATTGCCGCTCTTGGCAATTAACCCGTTTGCGGCTTGTTCCAATACAAGCACTTCACCGTTAGCCGTGGTTAGTGTGGCCTTGGTACTGCCGGGCAATATAACGGCAGTGTTTTCATGCTTTACATAGCGCTTGCCGACGACAGGCTGGCTAAACTGCCGGTTAAAAAAGATTAACCCGACAGTAAGAAAAATTAATAAAGATGCAGCCACTTTAAACCAAGTTTTGCGGTATAGTTTAACAGCCAAAGATTGGTTATCTGTTACATGAGCAGCAATGTTGGTATAGCGGGCATCCGAAGTAATTTGCTTCCATATATCCCTGGCCTGCATTGGCTTCAGCTCCGGCCCCTCATCTAACTTCAACAAGTCTTCTGAAATATAATCTTCTATCTTGCCAACATCTGCAGTTTTTAAATATTCTAACAGCTCCAAGCAATCGGCAGGGCTGATGGTATTATTAAAATAAGCATGCAACAAGCGTTTCAGCTTTGCCTCGTTCATGTTTTAATTGGTTTATATCGGCCCATGCCGGGAGATATATACAGAACACCGGGCTAAGCCGGTACGGCTAGTAAAAAGTAAAATATTTTTATGGCTTGCTTAAATTTAAATCAGGAAAATTCATAATGCTTCTTTTATGCCTATAAATTCTGTTTTTATAATGATACAAAAGTATGGGACTTGATAATTTTTAGGTGATAAAAGAAGCATGGGAAATAAGTTGAACAAAATTTAAACAAACTCTTATTTATAGAGATGCAAAAAAATCAAACAAATAAAATCGGCATATCTTAAATAAGATTTTAAAGTTTTTAACGCTTCTACCATATGGTTTTTTACGGTATTAGGTGAAATATGCAGCCGCTCTGCAATTTCCTTGTGAGTTAAGCCCTCTCTACGGCTCATTTTAAAAACCTGCTGCTGTTGCTTAGGTAATTTTTGCAGTATTTTCTCGGTAAACTGTTCCAGGTCGTGCGCTATCACCTGTTCTTCGGTTACATTTTGGATTTCTGCCATCCGGTCAGCAAGTTGTTCAAAGGTATGAGCAGATTGGTTGTGTTGGCGAAGTGTATTTATAGACAGGCGCTTGGCAATTACAAACAGGTACAGCCATAAATTGCCTTGCGGTTTCAATTGGCCTTTGGTAAGCCAAAGTTTTATAAACGTTTCCTGCACAATTTCTTCGCTCTGTGCCTGATTTTTTAAAAACCTAAAGGCAAGACGGTAAACCTTCTCCGCATACCACTTATAAACAGCGGCAAAAGCAGGCTCATCTCCTGCCATTAAACTAAGAATATCGCTGATATTAACAAAATCTTTGTTCACCTTGCAAAAAGTGGTTATATTGGTTTATTAAAGGTAATATGTTTATACCTGATGTGCAAAATCAACTGGAATTGATAGTTTGCCAAGTAAACAAAACCTGTTTTTCTATAGTGTAAAGATGATAACATTTTAATTATAAAACTTGTTCAGAAGTTAATCCCTGAAAATTGCATGCTTCTTTTAGCACTAAAAAATGAGTGTCCGGCCTTTCATCTCCTTAAAAAAAAGCTGCCCACTGATTTTTATGCCGTAAAAGAAGCATCATAACCGTAACCTTATTTCCTTAAAAAGCAGTATAAGTTGCCGTCTATCAAGCCCTAAAACCGAAACAACAAAAAACCGTTATGAATAATTTTAAAAAACAAAACCGCACGTCTTTGCTCAATGCCTTGCGCAAAGCTTTTTTTATTGCCAAAGAATCTCAAAAAACCAATAGCGCGCCCGTTGATGACCTGATTGAAGGACTGGTACAAAGCAGGCTGCAACGCAGAAAGTTTATTGCCGACCTGATGAAAACAGGCGTTGCAATCAGTGCCGCAGGCCTTTTAAGTGCCTGCAAAAAAGCGGTTGAGGTAACGCCTGCCGTCCCACTGCCAAATTTTTCGGCAAACCTTAGCCAGAGTCAATGTCAGCCTAAAACTGTAATTATAGGCGCAGGCATGGCGGGTTTAAACTGTGCGTACCAACTGAAAAAGGCAGGCCGTTTTGCCACTGTTTACGAAGGTTCAAAACGGGTTGGCGGCAGAATTTTTTCTAAAAGCAATATCTTGGCACCGGATATTTACACGGAATTGGGCGGGGAATTTATTGATTCGGGGCATGAAGACATGCTTCAACTGTGCAGCGAGTTTGGCCTTTCTTTATTAGATACCCGTTCTGCAACAGAGGAAAAATTTGCAAGGGACAGCTTTTTTATAGACGGAAGGTTTTATGCTGAAAAAGAAGTGATCAAAGCGTTTTTGCCTTATGCTTCCAGGATTGATGCCGATATAAATTCGTTGCCCGATGAAATCACTTATGACGACAATGATGCCGCCTCGAAGCGTTTTGACCGGATGAGTATCAAAGAATATTTGGATGCTATCGGCATGACCGGGTTTATCCGCAAAGGGATAGAAGTGGCTTACTTAACCGAATACGGACTGGAGACAGACGTACAATCTGCTATCAATTTTTTATTCCTGTTTAATCCTGATACTTCCAACGGGTTTGAAATTTTTGGCGAAAGCGACGAGCGTTACAAAATTGCAGGCGGAAACCAAACTTTAACCAATAAACTTTACGCCCAGGTTAAAGACCAGGTTTACACGGAAAATGTGCTGGTAAAAATAAAACAGGCCACAACAGGCTACACCTTGTATTTTTTAAATACAAATAATTCGGTAACAACGGTCAATGCCGATGTCGTGGTTTGTACTGTCCCTTTTAGTGTTTTAAGAAACATTGAACTGGATGTGTCCTTGCCAAAATGGAAATTAGAGGCGATAAAAAACGTAGGGTATGGCACCAATTCAAAACTGTTGCTGGGTTTTGACAGCAGGGTGTGGCGCAAATATCAATACAGCGGTTACGCCTTTACCAACAATGCCATCCAAACCGGATGGGACAATAGCCAGGCACAACCTGGTAAAAACGGCGGTTATACGGTATTTCAAGGCGGAAACGAAGGCTTACAATTGGGAAACGGAACGCCGGAATCCCAGGCACCAAAATTTGTTGACCAGTTAGAACAAATGTGGCCAGGCTGTAAAAAGGCATTTAACGGCAATGTAAAAAGGATGCACTGGCCAACTTACCCTTTTACGCTTGGCAGTTATTCTTGCTATAAAGTTGGGCAATATACCAGTATCCGCGGGGCGGAAAGAAAAGCCATTGGCAACCTGCACTTTGCCGGAGAACATTGCAGCCTTAACTTCCAGGGCTACATGAACGGCGCAGCGGAAACCGGACGAATGGCCGCCGAAGAAATCCTGGCAAAAACCCAAGTACAAACTGAACGGCTTGTTTCAAATTTACCTAAATAGTTTTCATGCTTCTTTTACCGCCTAAAAGTTGGTGGCATCCGTTTTTTGATTTTTCAGGTTGCTGCACAACACCAATTTTTATGTGCTAAAAGAAGCGTGGCCAATAACTTTGCCGCTTACCTTTGCGCAATTTGCTATACCAATTATGGAAAACAACCTGCAGCAGCTTTACGGCAATATAGACATTTACCTGTTTGACCAGTTGTTGAAAGGACGCTTTGACAATGTTAAAAAAGTGCTGGACGCAGGCTGCGGCAGCGGCCGAAACCTGATTTATTTTTTAAGGAACGGGTTTGAAGTTTACGGGGTTGACCTGGATCCGGAAGCGATAGCAGCCGTACAAAACTTGTCGCGAAGCCTGGCGCCAAACAACCCTTTAACAAACTTCAGCATTGCAGCAGCCGAAGAACTACCATTTGAGGCCGGTTTTTTCGACTTGGTTATTTGCAGCGCGGTGCTTCATTTTGCCAGGAACGAAAACCATTTCGACCAAATGCTCCGCGCAATTTGGCGGGCAACTAAACCCGGCGGTTACTTGTTTGCCCGGCTGGCTTCTGATATTGGCATCGAAACTTTGGTACAGGGCTTGGGCAACGGCTGTTATTTGTTGCCCGATGGCTCCGAACGTTTTTTGGTAAATGAGCAACTCCTGCTGAACTACACTAACGAGCTGAACGGCTTGCTTTTTGAACCCATCAAAACAACCAACGTTCAGGGCTTGCGCTGTATGACGACCTGGTGCATGCAAAAGCAGTAAGTTTCATTTCTGCAAAAACCCGGATCAGACTCTGCTCCTATTTCTCAGCTGCCAAAGGATAGCCTTTGCTGCTCCAGTCTGTTTTTAAATTAACCGGCAAATCAAGCACTTTGATGTTGGCAAAGCCTTGTTTTTGCAAAGCGGTAAAGGCAGGCCGAATGTTTGGGCATTTGCCGAACGGGCAGCAGCCGCAGTAAATTACGACGGGTGTGTTTTTAGGCAGATCACGGATGGCATTGTTTAGCTTTTGCCTATTTTCTGCCTTGCTCACGGCACCGATGTGTTTTGCGCCTTTGATATCGCCCACCGCGCCAATATTTAATAGCAGCGGTTTTTCCGCTTTAGCATCATCAATCATAGCAGCTAAAGCGGCTGGCTCCATTACCTGTTTTTCTGTCCAGGGGTTGCTTACGCCCAAAGTTGGCATTGGTGCCGGGGAAGTTTGTGCTTTAACCCTTTGGCAGATAAAGGTTGAAACAAGGCCAATTAAAACGAAGGTCTTTACTAATTTTTGCATGATAAAAGAAGCATTAGGTTGATTTATTAAATTACAGATATTAAAGGGTTTTCGTCAACTTTTTTTAGCCAGCCAAAAGGTGAAACTAAGTTTTCCGAAAGCTGGTGTTCCGTTAAAAGCTGCTCAAATTCCGCTGCACTTTCTTCTTCAACAGCAACCAATAAACCGCCGCTGGTTTGCGGGTCGGCTAAAATTTGTTTTTGATGATCGGTCAACGAACTCACTTTGTGGCCATAACTGCCCCAATTGCGCTGCATTCCTCCGGGGATGCAACCTTGTACGAGGTAATAAGGCAAAGAAGAAATCACTGGAACTTTATCAAACTCAATTACTGCTGACAACTCGCTTCCTTCACACATTTCAGAAAGATGGCCTAAAAGGCCAAAGCCGGTTACATCCGTCATCGCTTTTACACCGTTTAATCCCGCAAAAACTTCCCCCAATTTATTCAGCGTAACCATACTTTTTAGGGCGATGGCTGCATCTTCAGGCAATAGTATTCCTCGTTTTTGGGCGGTAGATAAAATGCCTACGCCTAAAGCTTTGGTTAAATACAGTTTGCAGCCTGCGGTTGCCGTGGAATTTTGTTTAAGCTGATTGATGTTGACCAAGCCATTTACAGCCAAGCCAAAAACCGGTTCCGGGCAATCAATGCTGTGGCCGCCCGCCAGCGTAATGCCTGCTTCGGCACAAATTGCCCTTGCCCCTTGCAGCACCTGTTGTGCAGTTTCGGCAGGAAGCTTATCTATCGGCCAGCCCAAAATAGCGATTGCCAAAACCGGTTTTCCGCCCATGGCATATACATCGCTAATGGCATTGGCCGAAGCAATCCGCCCAAAATCGAATGCATCGTCCACAATCGGCATAAAAAAATCAGTGGTCGAAATCAGCGCCGTGCCGTTGCCCAAATCAAAAACCGCGGCATCGTCGCGTTTATCATTGCCAACTAATAATCGTGCATCCGGCGGGGCAGCAACCGGGCTATGCAGTATCTGATCCAAAATGGCCGGGCTTATTTTGCAACCGCAACCGGCACCATGCGAGTATTGGGTCAGTTTTACTTCTTTTATATCCATTTTTTTATTGTGCGCTTTGTGCATCACCGGCCAAACTGCCTGCAAAGTTTAAAATACTTTTTGCCTGGGCAAGTACATCGGCATCTTCTATTTCAAGCGGAAAAACATTTTCTTTGTTTCTTTTAGATAACCCAACCTTGTAAGTTTTATCGTAATAAATCAGCACGAGTTTTATAAAATCTTCCATCCGGTCTTCTTTGATGGCTGCAATGGCATCACGGGTTTGCTCTGGCCCCAGCCGTTTCCCGATGCGCTGCGTGCATTCGATCAAAAACACTTTATCCAGCCGGCCATATTCCTTGGCCAGGTTGCCGGTTCGCTGCATCAAAGCGACTTTCATTTCAATTAAAGCCGATTGGCGCATTTGGTGCCAAAAAGGATTGGGAATGAAACGTTTACCGATGGTCAGGCTTTCGTCTTCCACCCAAATTTTGCGGTTTTTATTTAGTTGAGACAAGGCAAAAGCCAGGTCGTTTTCAAACTGTTCCTGCGTGGGCTGGATCAATTTCCCCAACGTTCCGTAAGATGAGCCCTGGTGCTGTGCCAGTTCTTCCAGGTCAATTATTTGTTCGCCCAGAGCTTTAAAGTGTTGCAGGATTTTTGTTTTGCCCGAACCCGTCATGCCGCCCAAAACGCAAAGTTCGTATGGCGTTTCAAACTGTTTTAAGGCCCATCTCCGGTAGTTTTTATATCCGCCGGTAATCAGGTAAACCTCAAAACCGTAAAGATTAAGTGCCCAGGCCATGGCACCGCTCCGCATCCCGCCGCGCCAGCAATGCACCGCTATTTTTTTCTGCGGAGCCATTTCTAACGCCGTTCTGATAAAGCCCGACCACTTATTGCCCGTTAAATCAAAGCCTAAAAGGATGGCTTCTTCGCGGCTGCCCTGTTTGTAAGTGGTGCCAACTTTTACACGCTCTTCGTTGCTAAACAACGGCAGGTTAAAAGCGCCCGGAACATGGCCCTGCAAAAACTCAGCGGGCGTGCGTACATCAGCCAAAGGCACAGGCTCCGGCAGCCGGACAAAATCTTCTACCGAAATCGGATGGGTCATAACGGTTATGTTAAGGTTAACAGGTTATAAATGTAACACGTTTAATAATCATTGTGCTTCTTTTATGCCTGTAAATTTGGTGACCATATCTGATATGCTATCACCAATGAACCATCAACCAAAAGCTTTACCAATTTTATGCGGTAAAAGAAGCATCGAAAATAAGCAACAAGTAAACAAGATCCGCATTACAAATTGTACCTCCACAGATGGCATTACCAGCAAACCACTACCCGCATATCGAACTGCAATATCAAAAAGCCAAAAGCCGGAAGGCTGGGAAAACGGCGGCAACATTTTGGGTGATAAAACTTTGAACGAAAACATGCTGCCACTAAAGTTGGTCAGCGGGAAGTAGCGGTAATTTTATTTTTTCGCCAGGTTAAAGACTTCTGATTGTCCTCGAAAAGCAAATCAGGATATTGCAGCCAAGCTTCCATCCGCCCGACCATTTTTTGCAACTGTATTTTATCTAATTGGCTAATGGCCGTTTTTGAACCATTCAAGTGGCGGTACCAAACATCCTGAAAAAGCCAGTCTAATATAATCCGGTTAAAGCAATGGTTATACCGTACCGGCTTTGTAAATGATGCCGGCAGTATTTCGTTTAACAATTGTTTGTAGCGGCCGGTTAAAAAAATTTGGTCTTCCATAAGTTGAATCAAACATTCTGCTCATACAAACGCCCGGGAGCGGCAATTTATTTAAGGACTTTTTTTTAAATCTGATTATCAAGGTTTCTAATGCTTCTTTTATCGCCTAAAAATTGACAAGTGTTTGGTTTTTCGATTTGATTAGGACGATTAAAACACCAAAATTTATAGGGTAAAAGAAGCATTGTAATTTTTTCCGGTACAAATTTAAACAAGCCCTCATCATACCAAATGGCAGCCGGTCAGTTTCTGTCTGTTCGTTAACAGAATAGAAACCTTAATTTTGAATTTCAGATTATTTTTTTTGTAGTTTCAGTTATGGCAATACACATTGGTTGTAAACTTAAAAATATTAAATGGCTTTGGCTAGCTTTTAGTTTTTTGGGGATTTTATGGACGGACTCATCCAAAGCAACTACCAAAGCAGACAGTTTACAGCAAGTTTTGAACCGGGAACTCGGCAACAAGGCATTGTATGACCAAAGCCGGATGACCGAAATAAAAAAAATAAAAAAAGGGCTTTTGGCAAACTTCTCCTCGCTGAGTAGCCGCTATGATAATTATGAAAAATTATTCAACGCCTACAAATCTTTTATCCACGATTCTGCCTATGTGTACTGCAAGAAGCTAAACGAATCGGCTTATTTGCTAAAAGACCTTAATAAAATAAATTATTCTAAAGTGCAGATGGGGTTTGTTTTGGTATCGGCAGGTTTGTTTAAAGAAGGCCTGGATACTTTAAACGCCGTTGACCCTAAACATTTAAACGCCCGGCAACGCGCAGACTTTTTGTTTTTGAAAGCAAGAAGCTATTTTGACATGGCCGATTTTAACCGGATAAGCGACTATTACGTGAAGTACAACTTAACAGGGCTGCAATACTGTGATTCGGTGATTAAAAACAGCGGGCAAAACTCCTACCAGTCTTTATCCGCAATCGGGCTGAAATCAATACGCAAGGCCGACTTCCGGTCGGCCCTGGCAGCTTATACCAAAATACTCAAAATCCATCAATCTTATCAAGACAGCGCGGTCAACTTAAGCAGTTTAAGTTATACTTATTTTAGGTTGAAGCAGCCCCAGCCCGCCTTATCGGCATTGTTAAATGCAGCCATCATAGATAATGCACATTCTATAAAAGAATCGGTTGCGCTAACTGAGCTTGCCAATTACTATTTTAAAGAGGGAAACACCCAACTGGCGTATAATTATATCAACAATGCCATAACAGACGCCAACTTTTATGGCGCCAGGCACCGCGAGGCCAGGATCAGCAGCATACTGCCCGTGATCGAAAGCGAGCGGATCAACAGTATCGAGAAACAAAAACGGTCCCTGGTCATCTTTGCTTCTATCATCAGCTTCCTGATCATCATCGTGATCGTTTTTTCGGTCATCACCTTAAAACAGCTTAAAAAACTGCGTATGGCAGACCAGGTGATTTTTGATAAAAACATTGATTTAAATGCCACAAACGAAGCCCTTACCCAGGCAAACCAGGCTTTGGATGTTGCAAACCGGTCTTTAACCAGCATGAACGGCAAACTGGACGAGGCCAACATGATCAAGGATGAATACATCGGTTATTTTTTTAACGTGCACTCCAGCTATATTGAAAAAATTGACCGGCTGAAGCGGTTTATCGAAAAAGTGATGAAAGAAAAACGGTACGATGAAGTGCTGCCGTTTTTAAACAAATTAAACATCGGTTTAGAGCGCGAAAGCTTGTCGAACAGCTTTGACCGGGTTTTTCTCAACCTGTTCCCCAATTTTATTGAAGATTTTAATACTTTGTTTGATGCCGAACACCAGGTGCACTTGCATGACAACCAACTGCTTAACACAGAACTTCGCATTTTTGCACTCATCAGGCTGGGTATTGATGACAATGAAACGATAGCCAAAATTTTAAACTACTCGGTCAATACGATCTATACTTACAAAACGAAAGTAAAAAACAGGTCTTTTTTACCAAATGATGAGTTTGAAGATCGGGTGATCGCCATAAAAGCTGTCAAAGAATAAGTTAGCTTACCCTAATTTAAATTGTATGTTTTTGGGGCTGATTTTAAATGTTACCACAATCATTCCCAAAATGCGAATGCTTCTTTTACTATTACCTGGCAGCACCTGCATATGCTTACACAGCGATGCGAAACCACTTACCGCTTGGAGCTTTCGCATTATTGCAGTAAGTACGGGGTAGAGCACTTAAACGTGTACCAGCTTTGCCAGGAGTACCATTTAACCCGCGAACAATTGTATTTCCACCTCAGCCTGTAAACCTGCCGGTTCCGGCCGCTGATAACCCATGCCCTTTTGCTTTGCCGAAGGGCATTTTTTGTTTCCGTGCTTTTTTTAAGGGGATAAAATAAGGGAAGCGGTTTGGCCGGCAAAAACCAAAACAGATAACTGAAATCGGTTGCGGAAAAAGCTGGTGGTGCTTAGTCGGCAAGGGCGGGCGGAAGCAGCTACTGGCAAAACCAAAACGAACCGCCAAAAACCTGCTCCGAAAAGCCGGAAACCTGAAAGGAAAAGGCAGGATACTTTAAGTAAAAGCCAAAGTACTTAAAGGAAAAGCCAGGATACTTCAAAGAAACCGCAAAATACTTAAAGGAAAAGCCAAAATACAAAGACGAAAGCCCGGAATACTTAAAGGAATGGCCAGGATACCTAAAGGAAACAGCAGGATACTTAAAGGAAAAGCCAGAATACTTAAAGGAAACAGGCTTTTACTTAAAGGAAAACGCCTTTTTACCTACGGTTTTTCGCAAAGTTTTGCAGGTTAAAGCGCGTAACGTTAAAACTCGGCAGGAAAACCTAAATACGGTGTTTTTGGGCAAAGAATCACAGAAAACAGCAACGCTTTTGAAATGCCGGGAAAGGCTGGCAAAATCCGCAGAAGCGGTTTTTTGATTGGTAAAAGCGGTACTATATTCGTTTCAGCAGCCCGGAAATGGTTCCTGCTGTAAAAGAAAAACTTACATGAAAATACATGATGTATAATTTTAGGAAGCAAATAATTCGTTTTCATTAGATTACAATAAAATTATGTCATTTACTACCAATCAATTTAAACAAGTTTCTGGTGATGCGCTGCAATATGGTCGCATCTTCCGTAATAATTTCAGCATCGGCCAGCATCCCTTGTTTTAAATGTACCGGCTTTTTCAAATCAGTTGAGTTTTTTAGATTAAAGCTTACCCTGGATAAAAACACACTGTCTTTATAAGGCACTTCATTGATGTTGCTGATCCTGCCCCTAATCATGCCGTACTCTTCAAAAGGATAGCTATGGAGCTTGATTAGTACTTCCTGGTTTTCTTTTACTTTCCCCATGTTGGCTTGCGGAATGGCCATTTCCCCGAAATAGTTGTTGTTGCCGGGGTTGATATAAAACACTTCCTGCCCGGCCTGCAATACCTGGTTTTGCTGGATAATACCTGCAAAAGATAGTTTACCGTTCTGGGATGCACTTAACACATACTTGTTTTTCCAATCTTCAGCCTGGCTGATCAAACTGTTCAATGCTTGAACAAACTTGGCTTTTTCTTCCATCATCTGGTTGTCCAGTTCCAGTATTTCTTTTTGTTTAGCGTCATAATTGCTACCAGCAGTGATCAGGGAAGCATCGGTTTGTACCAATGGGGATTGCTTTGACAAATATTTACTTTCCGCAGCACGGAGTTCGGCGGGTGTTTCCGCTTTTTCCTGCTCCAGCTTTTTGTTCATCTCGTATTCTTCGCCGGCCAATTTAAAATCTCGTTGCTGCAAAGTTTTTTGCGCGGTTAACTGGCTTTTTTGTTTATCCAGGTTGATTAGATCCCGTTGTAAAAAACCTTTTTTCTTTTCATAAAAACCACTTTTAACAGAAGCCTGATAAGTAAGCATACTTTGGCTAAAAGTTTGAAGAGCAGGTTGCAGTTCACCAATATTATAAACAATTTGCCTGTTAAAAACAGTATTGTTTACTTGTCCGCCAGTTTGCAACTGTTGCTGCAACTGCTGCAGTTGTATAAGCAGCGCAAGTACATCCTGATGGTTGGCCGTACTTTCCAAATAGGCCAGCGGCTGGCCTGCAACTACCGCTTGGTTATCCTGTATCAGCAACCTGTTTAACTTGCCCGGCACTTTAGTTACGATAGATTTTGGGGCATCCATAGAACTCACCTTTAATTGTGTTTTTACGATGTCGGGGTATTTGATTAAAGCGGACAGGCCAACGATCATCACCAAAATGCCAAAAAACAAAGTGATGCCCCAGCGCAGCAACCAACCCGGCGGTGCAGTAATAATGTCCTGCATATCGTCCGAGTGGCGGATTTCGCCTCTTTCGTTTACAAATAGTTCAGGCATGGTTTAGTTCCCTAATTCTAACTGGTTTTTCACTAAACGGTAATAATCGCCTTTCAATGAAGTTAATAGCTCATGTGTTCCTTGCTCAATGATACAACCTTTGTCCAGCACTACAATGTTATCGGCATGGCTTACCGTGCTTAACCTATGCGCTACCACAATAACCGTTCGGCCTTTAAAAAACTCCTGTAAGTTTTCCATAATTGTTTTTTCGTTGTTGGCGTCTAATGAATTGGTAGCTTCATCAAAAAAGATATATTGCGGGTCTTTATAAACAGCACGGGCAATCAAGATACGTTGGCGCTGCCCCTGGCTAATGCCGTTCCCTTCTGCACCAATCTTGGTATTGATGCCTAAAGGTAAACCTGAAATCAAATCCTGGATGTTGGCTACTTTAATCGCATTGTTCAGCTTTTGCTTGTCGGGGTACTCATCGCCAACCGCAATGTTTTTGGCAATCGTATCAGAAAAAATAAAACCGTCCTGCATCACCACACCGCACTCACTCCGCCAGGTTTTAAAGCCTATTGTATTTAAGCTTTGTTGGCCGACGGTAATTTCACCCTTTTCAGGCTCATAAAACCTTAGCAATAACTTTAAAATGGTAGTTTTCCCGCTGCCGCTCATGCCCACAATAGCTGTTGTTTTTCCTTGCGGGATAGATAGGCTGATTCCTTTTAATACCGGTTCGTTCCCTGCACCAGGGTAACGAAATGTCAGATTGTTAAACTGCAAACTTTTATCTTCCGGCAAGGCATAGTTAAATTCTTTATTGACCGGTTCTTCATCGTCCAATTGGTGTATCTCGTTTAAGCGTTCCAAGCTGATCCTGGCATCCTGAAAACCTTGTATAAAGCCCAAAAACTGCTGTACCGGGCTGTTTAGTTGCCCTACTATATATTGCACGGCCACCATCCCGCCCAAAGTCAGGTTTCCTTCTATAACGGCTTTGGCACTTAAAAAAGTGATGAGTAGGTTGGTAGCTTCATTGATAAAGGTGGAACCACCCTGCTGGTACTGGTTTAAGGCCAGGCTTTTCACATTGAACTTGAACAGCCTTGCCTGTAAATGTTCCCATTCCCAGCGTTTTTGTTGCTCGCAATTGTTTAGCTTGATTTCCTGCATCCCGCTTACCAATTGCACAATGCTACTTTGGTTTTTGGCCGAAATATCAAAACGCTTATAATCCAAAGAACACCTGGTTTTTAAAAAGGCAACAATCCAAACGATGTAAAGCGCACTGCTTACCACAAACACAAAAAAGATGGTGGCATTGTAATAAGCCAGTACCACCGAAAAAACAAGCAGGTTAAAAAGCGAAAACAAAGTGCTTAACGTAGAACCGGTCAAGAAACTTTCGATGCGTTTTTGGTCGTTCATGCGCTGCATGATATCGCCAGTCATCTTCGTATCAAAGAAGTTCATCGGCAGCTTCATCAGCTTGATCAGGAAATCCGTGAGGATGGAAACGTTAACGCGTGTGCTAATGTGCAACAAAATCCAGGAACGGATAAAGTCAACACTTACCCGGCCAATAATCATCATGGCTTGGGCAATCAGGATGATGTAAACAAAATTAAGGTTGCGCGTATTGATGCCAATATCTACAACCGATTGCGTTAAAAACGGTACAATCAATTGCAGCAGGCTGCCAATGCCGAGGCCAAACAACAGTTGTAAAACCAATTGCTTGTACCTTGTTAAATAACGGAGCAAAAAACCCCAGCTTACCTCCGTCCCTTTTTCGTTTTCCTGTTCATAAAAAACAGGTGTAGGGCTTAGCAACAAGGCGATACCTTCAACCGTTTCTAAATCTGGCAACCAGTTTTTGTTGAATTCAGATTCTGTTAAAGTAACCAAACCTTTGGCTGGGTCTGCCAGAAAGAACTTCCCTTTTTTTATTTTATACAAAACCACAAAATGGTTTTGCCGCCAATGTAAAATAAAAGGCAGTTCTGCTTCTTTTAAATCAGTTAAACCCAGTTTTGCCGCTAAAGAACGGAAGCCTATCTTTTCGGCTGCATCGCTAATACCTAATAGTGAAACTCCTTCTTTGTTGATTTCACAAAGTTGCCGTAATGTTTGTGTTTTATAATTACGGCCATAATGTTTGGCCACCATACGCAGGCAGGTGGGGCCACAGTCCATTTGATCAAGTTGTTTGTAATGGATGAAGTTCAAATTAAAATATTACTTTAATAATTTTGGTTTGCAACAACCTTTTAATCCTCCCAAGTATCAAGATTTCAAATTCGGCCAAAGAGTTTTCAAGGTCAATAGGATCAAATGATTGTTTTACTTCATTTAATAATTCATTTATGCTAAACAGTTTTTTTAAATTTTGAATAAGTAATAAGTCTAAGTCATCCATGTTTATTAACGAGTAACCCTGTAAATCACACTCTGGTATAATTGCCGTGTAAACGTCTGAAGGTTCTGTATTTAATTGCGATTTTATTATAGTTTGGTCAACATAACTTTGGTACACTTCATTCCAGTTATATTTGCATTCAACAATTTCTAATAATGGATCAGCAATCAGTTTTATATCAAACCCCAATTTCGGATATTCAAAAATCAACTGAAAATACTGGGTGTAATTTAAGTCTCTACCATACAAATATTCCTGGGAATAATGAATAAATTTTTGGTTTAATAATATATCCAATTTAGCTTCGAACAGTAGTATGTCTTTTCTGAGTTCATTGCTTAATTCTTCATTTTGAAAATTCTTTTCGACATGTTCGATTGTAGCACTCACCGTTTTCATTAGATTACTACTAAGGTTTAATTTGCAACCTTCTCCAAGTTTTGGATTTACCAAAACCATCAATTCATTTTTTTTAAATTTTGTTTTTAACAAAGCGTATCGGTCAGTCAACCCTCTTTCAGATGGGTTATCTATAAAATGATAGTAATCTTTTTTTAAGGGAATGCGGTTCTTTTTAAACAAGTTTATTATCCTGTAATAATATTCGGGATAGTCAAGCCTTAAACGGTCTGCCATTTGCTCACAAACCGTTTTATCACGTTTAAATACACCTAATACATGTAAATATTGTTTATTGTAAGGTACAGCCGTAAAATCTCCAAAACCAACATATTCATTATCTCCAATCACTTCGTCAAGTAAAACCCCTACCTTTTTTTTATATTTCTTAACCAGAACATAAAATAGGTACTGTTCAAAAAAAATATTAAAAACCCCTACATCAATTTTAGAAAAACTGCTTTCATTTTTTTTAATAAACCCTATTGCTTTCTGTGTATATTCTTGAAAAAAGGCTATATCACATCCACCGAAAATACCAGCATTATAGGCATAAATTGGATTGGTATTTTTTCTTTCTACTATAATTTCTGATGGAAAATAGATTAATTTCGCTTCTAATGCCTTCATATGTGTTTCATAGTAGTCCGTTGAAACTTCTAAATTTTGAGTAATCAATTCCTTTTTTAATAAATTATCATCAAATGGCTTCCATATAAAGACATCCCCATCAACATGTAAAAACGGAGTGTCTTGTTGCGAATAGGAGTATATTTTGGGTAAAGCCCATAATTGTGGATGTATAATGTTCAATTTATCCAGGTTACACACTACCTCTGTATAAGGAAGTTTTAATGTATCTATTAAAATTTCTGCTGCAACACTATCTGCATATAAAATAACCTCAGCATAATATTTTTTTAACTGTAAACAGCTTAATGTCCAGCTCATTAAATTATACTCAGGTGAATACCACCCTGCATTAAATCTTAACAAATCTAGTTGATTACACGACCAAGAGGATTGTACAATTTTCATTCTAATTACTTTTAAAACTGAAATTAATATATAGTTGGAATAGAGTTCAGACCTGTACTTCTTAATCTGGAAACTTTGTAGTGTTTTTTATGCTTAAAATAATCTTTTACCTTAAGCACCTGTTTAAATTTTTGCTAATTTATTTTTCTATGCTTCTTTTATCGCCTAAAAAACAGTCAGATATGATTCGCTTTTTATGGAGGTACGTTATAAGCACCAATTTTATAATGCTAAAAGAAGCATTGTGATTTTTATACAAATAAAATTTAAAAAGGCTCTAAAATTTTCAATTTCTTTTCTACGTGCAGTTTAGCAAGAGCATCTCAGTACTTCAATAACCTTTAGCTGCGAGGGTTTCCTGAATCATCCGTTCAAGCGTTTTTTCATTTTCTGTGTCAATCTTAAAATTTGAAAAAATGATCCGGCCTTTTTGATCCAGTAAATAATTTGTTGGAAATGCCTGGGCATCCAGCGTTCCTTTTGCTCTTTTTAGGTCGTCCTGCAATGGTATGAAACTATAACCACTTTCTTTTAAAAAGGGCAGTACGTATTCATTTTGTGAAGGAAAAATATTTAAGCCTATATAAGCTACCTCCTGGCGGCTCACTTTTTTCATTACAGATTCAAAATGTGGGAACTCATCTCTACATGGGCCACAACCTGGGAACCAGTATGTAAGTAACACTACTTTACCTGTATAATCAGCTAAAGAAGCTTTTGCCGAATTGTAGTAATTTTCCAAGCGAAAATCAGTTGCTTTTTTAGCGCTACTAATCCTTGTTTTTTTGATATTTTCTGCAACCTGGTTACTATCCAGACCCAGCTTTACTGCGTACTTTAACAGGGCTACATGAAACTTATCGGTTGGAAATTTACTGTAAGCGACAGTAAGACTGTCATATGCTGCTCTAACTTGTTTGTCTGCATCAGATGCCTCGGCTTTAAAAAGAACTAATGTTTCTTTAGCATTAATGTGATGTCCAAGTTGGTTATTATCTAATTTTACCTGGTTCAATATTGCGATAGCTTCTTTAGACTTATTTTGTGCTAAAAGATTTCTGGCCTGAATGAATTGTGATGCCACCTTTAGTCGCTCTTGCCAAACATCCACAAATAGCTTATCTTCTATAATCATGGCTTGCCCCAAATCTATCGCCTGCACGGGATCGGTGCTTAATAGCAAATCAAAATATGCTGTCATGGCAGGAGAATACGCTCCAGAATGTGGTTTTGTTTGCCTGATATAAAGCTGTTTATAATAAATTACTTTTTGAACAGGCGAACTGGTATTATTAGCTAAAAGTGATAAAGCTAACTCTGCATTGTCATTATTAGTGGACCATTTGGCGATCTCTAAATATATGGAATCTCTGCGGGCAGGATCAGTTTGTTCAAAGGAAGAAGCGTAATTAAGGACGTAGTTAACATTCTCCGGCGCGCACTGCATTGCTTTCTTCAAATATCCTTGGCGGAGCTTTAGATTGTTTCTTAAGTACGCGTCACCCGCCAGCATGTACCAGATTTGATCATCATCAGGTTTTAACATGCTTGCCTGCTGTAGGAAAGGGACAGCTTTAGAATTTCCGTGATTAGAATAGGCTTTACCTATTGTAAAAGCTATGGTAAAACTTTTAGGAAATTCCTTGATCCAGGCACCATACTGCGTTTCTAAAGCCGGGTCGTCTATATCAAAAGCATTAATAAAAGCCTGATTTGCCCGTTCGCTTTCTGGATATGCTTCTACCTGCGCTTTTAAAGTTTGTATTTGTCCAAGTTCTGCAAGAGTATGGGTGAATTTATTTTGTGCGTAAATTTTATTTACGCACAAAAAAGTTAAAAAATACAGAAGTACTTTACAACAACAAAAAGATTTCATATTATTATATTAGTTTTAATCCGTTGAAATTGGATAAACGACTGAAATTCCTTCTTTAAACTCGTAATAAATATTTCTTATAAAAAGAGTGATATATATTTATCATATGAATAATACCTCTTCTTTTATATTACTAAGTTTTGTTTCGATTTGGAAAACACTCAAAGAGCATAACAATTTGTTAATTTTTAAGTGATAGAAGTAGTAAAAAAACAAATATAATAATTTAAAATGTGTCCTAAACATTCATAAAAAGAGGAGTATAAATATTATTAGCTCCTCTTTTTTATACATTAATTATTGGCAAATAAAGAAAGTGCCATTTGAACAACGCGCTAAAATACACTGACCACTAGAGCATTGGGAACCGTAGGCACATTCATCCATACAACTACCCCAACTAGCGCCACTTCCACCTTTAATTTGTTTCATTTGGTCTCTGGTCAACATACTTTTAATGTCCCCAAAAATGTTTTTTTTCTTTTCCATGATTTTAATTATTAAAATTACCGGACACGCCCCGACTTTAAAACGGCATGTATTATTAAAGTGCATGCTCCTTTACCTTTGCAAAGTATCTTGTTGCTGCTAATTCAGCAGGTATTTAATATCGTTTAATTGGTACAATTCTGGTAAACGGTAACCGTTAATTAAAAATGTGGGCGTGGCTTTTATTTCTGCCATGTCACACCAAATGCTTTGCTTATCTAACTTATAATATTCACTTTCAACTAATGCTACCGGGTAAACTTTAGCCCATGCTTCATAATTTTTCTGCGTTTGCCCATACCAGTCGTGCAAAGCTCTTTTTATCATACTTTTTTCAGGCCAAGCATTTAACGCCATTAAATGCCGGGTAACAGGTGTTTTTATATCAGCTTCCGAATTATTAGCTGTAAATACCAACCGCACTTGCAAATCATCCCGCTTATCTAACCATTCATCCAAAATTTGGTGGGTTTTGGCACAAGGCGGACAATAAGGGTTGCTTACCATGGTAATGATATTTTCTGCATTAACATTTCCCAACACAATACTCCAATTTTCATCAGGCGTGGCATATTTCGGTTGTACAAACAGCAGTTGATCAAAGAATTCCTTGTTATACTTAAGCTTTCTAAGTTGGCTTTTTAAAGATTTGGATTGCTGTGCCTTTAACAACAATGGCTTTAGCAACAACCAAAGGGCTATAGGTAATGCGAGGCAAATAAAAAGATTTAATCCTGTTGACAACAGAACGGATGATAAAACTGCAAACGAGCCAATGTTAAACAAACTTGGAGAAAACAAAACTAAGGAGAAAAACTCCAGCCAAAGCAAAGCTTGTACCGCACAGCAGAGTTTACACCATTGTTTAGCTACCTTTGCCTGGTAATAAATGGAGTAAAAGGTATAAGGCAAGCTAACAATATTAAGGATTGCCAGTGCCTGAAGCATGATAGTTAAACCATGGCTAGACATCAGGACAAGCCAGGTTCCAGTAAAATAAAATAAACCTACTTCGCTCCAGCTCAATTCTTTAAAAACAGTTGCCGCTTTTGAAGTTAATATCGCATTACAATCAGTTTTACTGCTGCCACCACAAAGTTTTTGAATTAAAGGATTATTTTGGTCAATGCTTTGTATCAATAACAAAATACTTACCAAAACGCCGGCGCTCTTAAAAAGCAGCAACAGCACATACGGCAATGTTATACTATTGAAGCTATTAAAATGAAGGAATAACCCGGATATTAAAGCCAACACCAACAGTAAAGGAGCAATAAAGTAACGGAACGAATTAAATAGTTTTGCTAAACTTAATTTCGATTGACTCTTAATATTTTGATTCACCTCATCTGCAACCAATACAGTCCCGGTAAACTTACTTTTAAAATCTGTTAAACTAATTTTTTTCCTGCCATTCCCCAAGTCGACAGCGACTGTGTCTTTCGTAATTTTGGTAACCAACGTAAATTCACTGCCCTGATTGGTACTATATGCAATAAAAGGACAGGGTACATCAAACAAATCCTCGTTACTTATCTGGTAAGCGGCACAATGAAGCCCAAAGTTTAAAGCAACGTCATTTAAAGCCAGTAAACTGGGATAATCAGGATGGGTATTTAACTCTTGAGAAACTGTCTCGGAAGTAAAAGAAAGATTATACAGCTTTAATAAGTTAAATAATACCTCATCAGGATTGGCCCGATTGGTAAAATTAAGCATATCATCAATTTATTTTTTAAAGCTAAAGTTAAATAATTTAGAAAACAAAAATTATTTCAAAATAAATTTTAATGCTCCATGTTATCTTATTTCTTTGATTAACTGAAATTATTATTCAATTTAATATTAGAGGTTTCCCTAAATAGTAATCAATCACCTTGTTTCTAAAAACCAAGTCATACTTTGCCTGGATCAAATCAAATTCAACCTTATTAAAATTAGTGAGCGCAATATTATAATCCACCGAATTAAGCAAACCTGCCTGATAACGTTTTTCGCTTACATAAAGCACTTGTTTGGTTGCCTGGTAATTGCTTTGGTTTGCTGCCAAGCGTTTGTTTGCAGCATTCAAATCCGCTAAAGCCTGATTAAATATTTTGTATAAATTATTAACTGTTAATTGCACGGCTACTTGTGCATTTTGGTAAGTGATTTTGGCTTTACGGATATTAGTTTGACTGTTAAAATGGTTTAATAATGGGATTTGCAGGGTAATACCTGCCGATTGATAAAAGTTATCAGAAAACTGCCTTAAAAAAGGATAACTGTTAACAGTTGAACGATAAGCAGGTTCTAGTACACGTTGGTTGGTGCCATTTACAAAACCGACTGTATCAAAACCAACCTGTTTTGTGCCGGTAATTAAGGAACGGGCATCCGAAAAGTTAGAACCTATGGAACCAAATAAATACAAACTTGGGTATAAACTGCTCTTGGCAACCCTAATATTTTGATAAGCAGCATTCTTTTGCAGGTTTGCCAGTTTAATATCCGGGTTAACGGCTAAAACTTCCTTCCATAATGCTGCTGTGTCTAATTTCCTGCTTTCGTTGGTCAGTTTACTAATATCAGGTTTTATTAGATCAAGCGTTATAGTTTGCATTTCCATCAATTGCTTTAAGGTAAGCAGGTTGGCCTCTAAAGTATTTTGGATATTCGTTTCATCTAATTCGGTAGTCGCTTGCTGGGCTTGTGCCTGAGCCAAATCAGCCAAAGATTTATTACCTGCGTTATAGCTTTTTTGTGTCCTTTCTACACCGAGTTTAGCTACCTGCACTTGTTGCCTGGCCGCTTTTAACAGATCTTCACTGGCCATAACCTGCAAAAAAGTAGTAGCCACGGATAAGATCAAATCATTTTTTATTTTGGCTATGTTACTTTGGTCGGCTTCGAGCAACAACTTGTTCTGTACAATTTGCCTTCGTAATTGTCCGCCCTGAAATAAGGCTACTTGGGTGTTAAAACTACCATTTACCAAAAATACTCGTTGGTTGATGTAATTATAAGTAGAAACATCTAATGTACGCCCCCAGTTAAAAGAAGATTGCGGACTGGCACTGATACTAGGCAATAAATTATACTTGGCTTGCTTTAAGTTTTCTTCGGTAAAAGCAGCATTAAATTGTGCCTGTTTAATTTGCAGGTTTCGGTTTAGGGTAGAATCAATGGCTTGTTGTAAAGTTATTTTAAGCTGTGCGTATGAATTTATGTGTGAAAAGAGTAAGTTCATTGTACAAAGTATTACAATTAATAACCTTTTAAAAGATAATTCGAAATTCATAACAAAAGCCTGTTGTATTACGAGTTTTAGGTAAATTACTAAAATAACAAAAAAGAGAAAAGCATTTTATCCCGGTTCCTTTATCATCTTTACAATTATGAAATTAGAGTGTGTGTAAGCTATTAATAAAGCTTTGCTACCTTCATTTTTTTATTGCTTCGGTAATGATTACTAAAATCATCTTCGAGTGAAACTATTAATTCACTTCCTTTATTAAACAAAGCATACTACGATTTTTTTAAATTCTACACGATACAACAGAAAATTTGTTTCTAACAATATTAAGGCTAAAAATCTTTAAAAACTGTTTTAATAACCTACATCTTATCTATATAATCAAACTGTTTTAAATTCTATAAAAAGTTGTCTTATAATGAATTAAATTTATAAAATACAATTTTCTTTAATATTGAGGTCAATCGCATTTGTTAAAATCTTTAAACCTCGTTTACTTTGAGGTAACAATTATACTACATCTGAAGTATACAGTTGTAACAACCTAAAATTTAAATAAAATTAAGAATGAAGAGAATCTACTTTTTTAAGTATGGCCTGACCATGCTGTTTTTAATCAATGCTTTTATCGCTTTTGCACAAAATGCTTCAATATCAGGAAAAGTGATTGACGAAAAAAGCCAGCCCTTGCCCGGTGCCAGCGTAACCATAGACGGCACTGCCCTGGGTGCTACAACCGATGTGGACGGCAACTATCGTATAAGCGGTGTACAACCCGGCACTTACAGTTTAACTGCCCAGTTTGTAGGTTACACACCGCTTAAAAAATCGGTAACGGTTAGCGGAACTGCCAATGTGCAGGTTAATTTTCAAGTACAGCCAACATCGCAATCGCTAAATGAAGTTGTAGTGGTTGGTTACGGAACGGTTAGAAAATCGGACGTAACGGGCGCGGTAACAAACCTGGGAAGCAAGGATTTAAACCCGGGGCCTATCACCAACCCATTACAACAAATTGCAGGCAAAGCGGCGGGCGTAAACATTTCACAAGTTGGCAGTGAGCCTGGCTCTGCTCCATCCGTGCGTATCCGTGGTATTACTTCGCTTCAAGGTGGTAATGATCCTTTGGTTGTGGTTGATGGCGTACAGGGCAACATAGATTTGTTAAACCAAGTGCCGCCAAGCGAAATAGCCACAGTGGATATATTAAAAGATGCCTCTGCAACTGCGATCTATGGTTCACGCGGTGCGCCGGGCGTAATTATTATTACCACTAAAAAGACTGCTGCTGGTAAAACCAGTGTTGAATATACCGAAAACAGTTCATTGGATATAATCCCTAAAAAGTTGCATGTATTAAATGCAGATGAGTGGTCAAACCAGGCCAACCTGTTAGGCGTAAATATTTCCGCAAACCACGGCTCAAATACCGATTGGTATAACCTGCTTACCCAAAACGGTTTTACCCAAAACCATACCCTGGCTATTGGCGGCGGTGCCAATTCGTTTAATTACCGTGCATCCGTAACGGCTATTAGCCAAACTGGTGTGGTTATCAATTCAAAATACCAAAATTATATCGGCCGGATCACTGCAACGCAAAAAGCCCTGGATGATAAATTGACCATTACCATGAACGTAAATAGCGGTATTAACAATGCTAATTACAGCCCTACAGGTGTAGGTAATAATGCTTTTAGTTCAATTTTAATCAATCAAGCCAATGTAGCAAGGCCAACCGACCCTGTATTTAATACGGATGGAACTTATTACCGGGACCCAAATGTTTTTCATTACACCAACCCTTATGCGGTTGCTAAAACTGTTCAAAATAATGGTGCCACGAATAACCTTTTTACTAGTTTAAGAGGAGACTTGGATATTTATAAAGGGTTATCGGCCGGCTGGTTTGGCAGTTGGAGAAAAATTGATTTTAACTCCGGTTATTATTTGCCTGCTGCATCAACGGATCAAACAGCCATTGATTATAACGGGTTTGGTAATATTCACAATGATCATACGGACGAAAAATTAATGGACATTAATTTGAGTTACAAACATGATTTTGGAAAAAACCACCTGGATGCAACTGCCGTATATGAGTGGCAGGCACAAACTTACAACGGCAGTTTTACACAGGCCAGAGGCTTTGTAAATGACCTTGCAAGTTATAATGCTTTACAATTGGGCGATATTTCAAAAGTTTTCCAGGGCGATATTTCTTCCTACAAAAATGACAGAAGGCTGGTTTCTTTACTGGGTAGGGTTAATTATTCCTACAATGACCGTTACCTGCTTACCGCAAGTTTTAGGCGCGATGGTTCAACGGTATTTGGTGCAAATAACAAATGGGGAAATTTTCCTTCCGCATCATTGGCATGGCGGGTTGACCAGGAAGATTTCATGAAAAACCAGCATACATTGAGTAGCCTTAAATTTAGGGTTGGCTATGGTGTTACCGGTAACCAGCAGGGAATTGGGCCGCAAAATTCGATTGCATTAGTAGGGCAAGGAACCCCACCTTCAGTATTTTTTGGGGGAACTACAATTCCAAATTATTTTTATAGCCAAAACGCAAATCCAAATTTGAAATGGGAAACTAAAAAGCAGGCTAATGCCGGCTTAGATTTTGGATTTCTTAATGACAGGCTTACCGGTACTGTGGATGTGTTTACCGCTAATACAGACAATCTTTTGTTTAATTATTCTGTGCCAGTACAAGGACCATTTTTTGTTGGTAACATTCTTGCAAACGTTGGTAGTTTACAAAACCGAGGGCTGGAGCTTACTTTAAGTTATACGGTTATTAAAAGCAACAATACCACATTAACCCTTGCAGGCAACGGAACTTTACTGCAAAACAAGGTATTAAGCCTGGGAGGTAATATACAAGGTTTTAATATACCTACGAATTATGTTGCCTGGGGGCCAAATGCTTATCTTGTTGTAGGTAAACCTATTGGTTCTTATCTTATTTTACAACACCTTGGAAAAGATGCAAATAATGCAGAAACCGTTGTTGACCAGAATAAAGACGGTGTAATTGACCAGGGCAATCAAAGTCAAGACAGGATAAGCGAAGGGCAATCTTTACCAAAATATAATTATGCTTTTACACCAAGCTTCAGTTATAAAAACTTTGATGCTTCCATGGTTTGGCGTGGTTCGGGCGGCAACAAAATTTACAACGGCCTAAGGCAGCAATTGAGTTTAGAACAGAACTTAGGTAAAGCAAACTTATTGGAAAGCGCCATTCCCTTAGGAATAGCTTCCTCACAATATGGTTCAGACCTTTGGTTAGAGAACGGTTCGTTTTTAAGATGGGAAAACCTATCAGTTGGATATCGGTTTAACCTAACTAAAGTTAAATATATTAGTGCTTTACGGGTATCCCTAACCGGTCAAAATTTAGCGTTAATTACAAAATACAAAGGCCTGGATCCTGAAATAGATGTTAGTAGTTATTATAATCCGCAAACTCAGTCAGTTTCAACAGGTGGGGACTTTGGTAATTATTACCCCCGTACCCGGACTTTCTCTGTGGGTTTAAATGTTATTTTAAAATAATTAAATCATGAAAAAAATATTCATCAGTATTTTTATTGTTGGCCTTGCTGCACAAAGTTGTACCAAGGTTAATGAAAATGTGTATGACAAATATCCTGCTCAACAATTTTTTGCAACGCCGATAGGTGCTGATAACGCCTTAGCCAATGTGTATGCAAAAATCACAGGTTCCTGGGGTTCGAATTACGCCGGCCGCGACAACTGCTGGTATGACCTTAACTCTTTTTCATCAGACGAGCAGGTGATACCGCACCGCAATACAGGCGACTGGCAGCTTGACTTTGCACAACTGTACACCCATACAGCATTACCCAGCCTTGGCATTATCAACAATACTTGGAACTGGGCGTATTCTTCTATTTATAGTGCAAACCTGGCAATAGCAACGCTCACAACAGCAAAAGCTGACCCTTCCAAAATTGCGGAAGCGAAAGTTGCCCGCGCCTGGTTATATTATTTATTGATAGATGATTTTGGTGATGTGCCTTTTTATACAGACAACAATACGGATGTTTCTAAAATCCCGCAGGCAAAAAGGGCAACAATTTACAATTTTATAGTATCGGAACTTAAAGCCAATGTTGATTTGCTTTCTGAAACAAGAGGTGGTACTTATTATGGCCGCTTTAATAAATGGGCTGGCTACATGGTACTGGCAAAAGTTTATTTAAATGCCGGGGTTTATACTGGTACACCTGATTGGGCAGATGCTTTAGCCGCTTGTAATAAAGTAGCATCCGGTGGCTTTTCCTTGCATCCTGGAGCTGCTAATTCAAGCAGTCCGTTGGGATACCAGTACTATGAGCTGTTTGGAAACACTTGCCCCAATGATGAAACTATTTTGGCTGAATACATCACCCAAAATATTGTTAGCGGTAACATCTATGCCATCAGGAGCCTGAACGGTCCGAATGGTTTGGCACTTATTGGCTTTTCCGGCTGGAACGGTACTATTATTCCTGAAGAGTTTTATAATAAGTATGATGCCAGCGATATCAGGAGAAAACAATTTTTGGTTGGTCCGCAAGTTGGTGGTGTTACCTACACTGCTTCGGTATCATCCATCATTTCTCCGGGTGCAGGGCCAAATGAAGGTGTAAGGGATGTTAAGTTTTTCCCGGTTGCGCCATCCGATGGCAGCGGTGAATCAAACGATTTCCCTATCTACCGTTATGCCGACCTGTTGTTGATGCAGGCAGAGTGCAACGTTCGTTTAGGGAACGCCGCGGCGGCAGCACCATTTATCAACCAGGTGAGGGACAGGGCAGGTTTAGGCCCTATTGCCACCCCTACTTTGGACAATATTTATGACGAAAGGGGCTTTGAGCTGAATATGGAAGGCCACCGCAGGCAGGATATGATTCGATTTGGTAAGTTTTTGCTGCCGCATGGTTTTGTTCAAACAACACCTGCCTACAGGCTTATTTTCCCGATACCAACTGCTGCACTTAACGCTAACCCAACTTTGGTACAAAACCCTGGATATTAACAGTTGCAAGCTTAGCATGCTTCTTTTACCCTATAAAAATTGGTATCTGATCTGTCCCAGCTTAAACAAAGCAAAAGCAGCACTTCACCAATTTTTAGGTGGTAAAAGAAGCATCGAAATAAGCAGAACAGATTTTTAATGCGTTCTATCAATCATTTCATTATGAAAAAAATAATTTACAGTATTTTCCTGCTTAGTTTTCTTTTTGCTGTCTCCTGTAAAAAAGATGCCACCTTAACAACATTGCAGCCAGTTTCTTTTGGTTCTTCAATAAAGGCTTCTGCAACTTCGGTAGCGCTTACTTCTAAAAACGATTCCTCTGCCGTGTTGACCATTTCCTGGCCGGCCGTTGTTTATCCGGTTAAAGCATCGGTAACTTACACCCTTCAGGCTGATATCCCTGCAGATACCTTGGGCAGCAATGCCTGGGCAAATGCAACCAGCGTGGTTGTGGGCAACGATGTTTTAAGCAAGTCTTACAAAGGTGCAGATTTAAACACCCTTGCGATGGCCCTTGGCATCCCTCCTGGCACAGCAGGAAACCTAGCTTTCAGGGTCCTGGCTTATCAAGATCGGTATGCTTATTCTAAAGGTGTTACTGTGAATGTAACTCCGCACCCGTTAATTGCTGTTTATCCGCTTTTATATGTTCCCGGCGATTATCAGGGCTGGGATCCGCCAACTGCACCAACTATGGCGGCACTTAAACCCCAAATTTATGATGCGTATATCAACATACCGGCCGGTGGCACGTACTATTTTAAATATACCAATGCCAGGGATTGGAACCATACCAACTATGGTGATGCAGGCGGAGGCAAATTGACAACTGATGGTACTGCAGCCGGACTGCAGGTGCCGGGAGCAGGTTATTATGAACTTTCTGCAAATTTAAACACCAATACCTGGACTTACACCAAAACTACCTGGTCTATATTAGGGGATGCAACACCAGGCGGCTGGAGTACAGATACGCAGCTTACTTACAATGCTACTACTCAGGTTTGGACGGTAACCGCTAATATGCTTTCAACAGGTTCATTTAAATTTAGGGCCAACAATGCTTGGAACATTGATTTTGGCTTGGATGCCAATGGTAAATTAGCTTATTCTGACAGCCCTGCTTCTATTTATGGCTCTAATCCTGCTATAACAAACATAACCGTACCGGTAAGCGGAAATTATACCATTACCCTGGATTTGCATAATCCAAGCAACTATAATTATACGCTCCATAAAAACTAATTCATCAGGCAGTTCATCAACTGCCTGATCTTATTAAAACTTACTATGAAATTAATAAACAACAGGAATATATTTAAACTTCTGCTCCTTTCATTCATTACTGTTTTTAGCAATTGTAAAAAAAATAATGATACGCCTGTTTCAGATACTTCTTACCCGCAGTATGGTACGCCGTTTGCCAATGTCCCCAACACGCAGGACGTTATTGTTTACCAGGTAAACCTTCGGGCTTTTAGCAGTGATGCCAGCTTTAAAGGCGTTACTGCAAGGCTGGATTCTATTAAAGCTTTAGGTGCCAATGTGGTCTATCTGTTGCCAATTTACCCGGTAGGTGTTCTTAAATCGGCAGGCGGCTTAGGTTCTCCGTATGCGGTTAAAGATTATAAAGCAGTTAACCCTGAATTTGGCACTTTGGCCGATTTACAGAATTTGGTAAATACGGCACATGCAAAAAACATGGCGGTTATGTTTGATTGGGTTGCCGATCATACTTCCTGGGACAATGCCTGGATCAGCAATAAAAGCTGGTATCAGCAGGATGCTAATGGCAATATCATTTCTCCGCCCGGTTATAATGATGTTGCTGCACTTAATTTTACCAATCAAACCATGCGCACAGCCATGATAGATGCCATGAAATATTGGGTTTTTACCGCGAATATTGATGGTTACCGTTGTGATTTTGCAGATAATGTTCCGTTTGATTTTTGGAAACAGGCAATTGACGCATTAAGAAGTATTACTACTCATAAACTTATTATGCTGGCCGAAGGTGCACGGAGCGATCATTTTAATGCAGGCTTTAACATGAGATATGGTTTTGCCTATTATTCTGCCCTTGAAGCCGGTGTTTTTGGCAGTTCAAAATCTGTTACAACGCTTCAAGACTTAAATACTTCGGAATATGCCGGTGCCTTACCTGGTTCTCAGGTGATGAGATATACCACTAATCATGATGTGTACTCAAGTGATGGAAGCCCGATTACAGTTTATGGGGGCAAAACAGGATCAATGGCCGCATTTTTAGTAACCGCTTATATGAAAGGTGTCCCGATGATTTATAATGGACAAGAGGTTGGGTGTACACGAGACCTGAACATTTTTTACCACAACCCGATTGATTGGACCACCAATCCGGATATGACTGCAGAGTACAAAAAGATCCTGAATTTTAGGGCAGGCAGCGATGCGGTAAAAAACGGACAGTTAACCCAATACAGCAGTGATGATGTGGCCGTTTTTACGAAATCAACAAGCAGCCAAAAGGTACTGGTGATAGCCAACCTGCGCAACAACGCGGTTACTTATACAATACCTGCAAGTTTAAGCGCTTCCGGATGGAAAAATGCTTTTACCGGTGCTTCGGTTACTTTAAACAGCCAAATGTATTTACAGCCTTATCAGCATATGGCATTAACGCAGTAGTTGATATGCGATGAACAGGAAAATAATTACGCTTTCTTTTTGTTGTATATTTTTCTCTTTGTCAATTTCAACTGTATGCGCCCAAACAACTGTGAAGCCGGCAGAAACAAAAATCACCAATGGTATAATTGATGCCACTGTATATTTGCCCGATGAACATACCGGTTATAACCGCGGGCCGAGATTTGACTGGGCAGGGGTTATCCCTAATTTGAGCTATAAAGGTCATACTTATTTTGGCCAATGGATTGATACTTACAGCCCTACAAGCCACGACGCTGTTGTGGGGCCTGTTGAAGCTTTTGACCCTTTGGGTTTTGATGAGGCAAAACCAGGAGAAACGTTTATCAAAATTGGCATAGGCGCCCTTGTTAAGCCCGATAGTTTGGCTTATAACTTTATGAGGCCCTATGCCATTTCAAACTACGGAAACTGGAATATCAAATCAAAACCTGATAAGGTGAAGTTTTTTCAGGCATTAAATGAAAAGGAATATGCTTATGAATACAAGAAAAGCATACAGTTAAAAAAGCACCGGCCTATCCTGGTTATTACCCATACTTTAAAAAACACAGGTAAAAAAACTATAGAAACCGAGGTTTATGACCATAACTTTTTTGTTATTGACCGGCAGCCTACCGGCCCTGGCTTTGTGGTTACTTTTCCGGATGACCTGCATGAAAAACTGGATGGAATGGAAGCTTATGTAAGCATCAAAAATAACCAGCTTATATTTTTAAAAGAACTGAAGGATAAATACATTGCATTTAAAGATTTAACGAATGGCAAAGGCGCGTCATATCATATAAAAATTGAAAACCAAAAAACAGGCGCAGGGGTAAAAATTACAGGAGACCGCCCAATATCAAAACTGGCTTTCTGGTCATCCTTAAAAACCTTATGCCCTGAACCCTATATAAAAATAAGGGCAAAGCCCGGACAAAAAGTGAGCTGGAAAATCAGCTATGAATATTACACGGTTAATAATTAAAAGAAAGGCTGGATAAAACCTGATCAGGTAACAGGCTGGGCCTGTTACGGATTTTTTTCGATACTTCTTTTATCCTATAAAAATCATTGGTCCGGGTATTCCTTTTGTTTCAAATCAAGGCAATACCAAATTTATAGGGATAAAAGAAGCATTGCCTTTTTTAGGATAAATAAAACAGCCACTTTAACAACGATTTTTGAAAATATGTCTAAAACAGCTATACGCATAACCATCAGCCTTTTTTTGGTTTTATTTTCGCTGAAACCAGGTTTGTTTGCCGCACCGCCAAGCACCAAAAGCACACTTGTTACCTATCCAAAACCTGATGGCCTGCAAACCAGTGCAAACTTTACTGTCAGGGTAAACAATAGTCCGGTTTGGACCGAACAGATAGGCAGCGGCGGCATGGAAAACCTACACGTGGCCAATTTTTCTTGTTCCGGGCCGCAGGCAATTACGGTTGTTGCATCTTCCAAAATCAGCAAGTATAAAATCGGGCCGGCAAGCCGGGCAATTCAAGCAAAGGTAAACGGGCGCGAACTTAACTTTACCATTTCGGGCCCTCAAAAATTGTATATTGAAATTGATGGCCTGCCTGCTTTAGCCATTTTTGCAAACCCATTAGAAACACATATCCCTAAAAACGGAGATCCCGGAGTTTTGTATTTTGGCGCAGGAACCCATAACGAGGGTGAAATTAATTTAAAGAGTGGCCAAACGGTTTACATAGCCGGAGGGGCGGTTGTAAATGCCAATGTTAGGGGTAAAAACCTTAAGAACGTTAAAATTGAGGGAAGAGGAATTCTCAACGGAAACGTTCGGATTTACGGTAGTTCCAATATTGATGTTAGCGGTGTTTTCATCCGTAATACTTCTAACTGGAGCAATACGCTTATTGATTGTGAGCATACTGTTTACAACAATGTAAAGGTTTTTAGTTATAAAGGCGTTTGGGGGATTGATGGCATTGACCCCGTTTCCTGCAAAGATTTTAAGATCAACTATTGTTTTATCCGTACCCGGGATGATTGTATTTCGATCAAATCCATGGGCAGGTTTGGTAGCGATACCGTTAAAAACATCAATACAGATTCTATAACGGTAACCAATTGTTTGCTGGTGGGCTGGGCGCACGCTGATGGCGTTACTTTAGGGTTTGAACTACAGGGAGGTTTAGTGCAAAACGTTTTGGTAAAAAATTGTGATATTATTTCTGCAAACGGCCAGGGCAGAACAGGAGGGCATTCCGGGTTCAGTATTGTTTGTGATGGCCCTTCTTTGGTCCAAAATATTCGTTTTGAAGATATCCGGATCGAAAATCAAATTGAATACAAAAACCTTGAACTGATTGTAACCGAGGGTAGAAGATATGGAACTGCCGGGCCCGGCAATATCAAAGGAGTTTATTTAAAAAACATCCGTTGGGCGAATGCAAACAAGCCATTTGTCATCGCCGGGATCCCTACCAACCTGATTGAAGACATAACTTTTGACCATTGTTTTTTAGCAGGGAAACCCCTTTCCGGCATTAACGACGGAGATTTTCAAATAGAATTTGCCAAGGATATAAAATTCATTGCAGGAAAAAACACACAACAAGTTATATCCAAAGAATAAGCGCCGTTTAGATTTAGACAAGAAAAAATAACGATGCTTCTTTTATGCCTATAAATTTTGTGTGGGGCATTATTTGGCACAAAAACCAAAAAAGGCAATGATTTTTAGGTGGTAAAAGAAGCATGGGAAATAGCCGGACAGATTTAAACAGGCCCTAAATAAAATTAAGCTGGATCAATATTTAAATAAACGATTGTTTTAAAATTATGAAAAGAAGTATTATTTTTTTACTGCTGATAGCTGTTTCTTTCAGTATCAGCCCTATTTGTGTAATCGGCCAAACATCAGGCCCGGCACGTAATGAAAAGCACCCGCCACAATATGGCAAACCTTTTAACCACGTCCCCGACCGTCGCGATGTAACCATTTACCAGGTAAACATGCGTGTTTTTAGTAAAGAAGGGGATTTTAAAGGTGTTGCCAAACGCTTGGATTCTATCAAAGCCTTAGGTGCCAATTTGATTTACCTGATGCCTATTTATCCGGTTGGCGTGTTAAAAAGCACCAATTCCCCTTACTGCGTAAAAGATTATTTGGGGATCAACACAGAATTCGGAACAATAAAGGATTTGCGTGCCCTGGTTGATGGTGCTCATAAAAGAAATATGGCTGTAATGCTGGACTGGGTAGGCAACCATACTTCGTTTGATAACCCCTGGATGAAAAACACGGATTGGTATAAAAGAGATTCTACCGGTAAAATCATTAGCCCAAACGGTTGGAACGACATTGCGCAGCTAAACTTTGCCAATGCCGATATGCGCGCAACCATGATCAACGATATGAAATATTGGGTATATACTGCCAATATTGACGGTTTCCGTTGTGATTATTCTGATGGCCCACCGGTTGATTTCTGGAAACAGGCGATTGATTCTTTGAAAAGCATTTCTACCCACAAATTATTGATGCTGGCAGAAGGGCAGCGTCCGGCTAATTATGCAGCAGGTTTCGATTATAATTTTGGTTTCAACTTTTTTGAAGACTTAGAAGCAGTATATAAAAAAAATAAATCGGTTCAATCCATTGATAGTTTGAATGTGGTCAATTATGTCGGTACATCAGATGGCCAGCAAACCGTAAGGTACGTTACAAACCATGATGTCAACAGTTCAGATGGAACACCTTTAGAACTGTTTGGCGACAAAAAAGGGTCAATGGCTGCGTTTGTGGTTGTTGCTTACATGAAAGGTGTTCCGATGATTTATAACGGCCAGGAAGTAGGAACGCCCTACCGGTTAAAATTTCCGTTTACCTCCGAGAAAATTAATTGGGCGACCAACCCGGATGTTACTGCTGAGTATAAAAAAATCATTGCTTTCAGAAATGCAAGCAACGCAATCAGGAGGGGAAATTTAACTTCCTATACAAATCAGGATATTTGTGCTTTTACAAAGGAAACCGGTTTAGAAAAAGTATTGGTCATTTCCAATTTAAGAAACAAAGCGGTAACATTTACTGTCCCTGCTGCCGTGGCATCCGCCTCTTGGAAAAATGCTTATACCGGCAGCAAAACAACTTTAAGCAGCACGGTCAACTTGGAGCCTTATTCCTACATCGTGTTAAAAAATTAATAAATTTTGCGGATTACGGGCAGAAAAATAAAGCAAATAAAAGCTGCAGCAATTTTACCAAGCAGGTAAACGGCGATTGTTAGGAAACATGCCTTTGTTTAAATTTATATCATAAAATTTTACAATGCTTCTTTTATGCCTGTAAATTTGGTGTATGCAGATATTTTACAGGCACAAAAAGGCAATGATTTTTATGTGGTAAAAGAAGCATGCACTTTAACCGGGCAGCCAAATGAACCATAGATGTAGCCTGAAATAAGAATTTGTGGCATAAAAAAACGCTTAAACCAATGGTTTAAGCGTTTTTAAATTTCTGAATTATTTTTAGCGGAATGGACGGGACTCGAACCATTTGTTTAATTCACTTAATATCAATAATTTATCTTTTTATAAATCAAGAGGTAACCAATTAAGTAACCGAATGATTTAGTATTTTTTGACTGATTTTGAAAGAACTATGTGCTAAAAATAGCAGATTTTTAATTGCAAATCAAATAAAAAATCAATTATTGTGCTCTTTCATCGCTACCAACGTGGTGCTTAAAAAGATTACTTTTAAAGGTACAGATTAACCAGACATAATTATTGTCATAAGACGTCTATTTTCTGTAGTTAGTTCCATTGCCTTATATTTAACTTTATGTTAAGTGGGATTTTTTTGACGCTCTAAAATTAGATACACATTAAGTGCTTTAACCCCCCTTCTGTAAAATAGTGGGGAATGTTATCTACTAGGACGAAGCTGCAGCAGGTTAAGACTGTGTAATAACCAAGATAACACAGGATTTGTACAGACTTGTTTTCTCACAATAACTCTTTAACAGATCAGTAAGACCGAGAAAAGCGGAATAATCAGGAGCAGGTTTCGATTTAAACATATTTCACTATTAAATACTTAATATAAGTAGTTTAGGAAACAGAAGTTATTATCCAATAAAGTATTCGTTAATGTTCTATTCGTCAGCCTTAGAAGCAAGGTCTATCTTAAAGGCAAGGTAAACCAGAAACTACTTCCCTTGCCGGGCGCACTATCTACACCTATCCTGCCACCATGCTTTTTAATAATCTCCGAGCTGATGTATAAGCCCAAGCCCAAGCCGGAGAACTGAATGCTGCTATAATCTGCCCGGTAGTAACGGTCAAAAAGACGGGGGATTTGGTCAACCGGAATACCGGGGCCATTGTCTTTAACACTTATTTTTGCCTCCTGGCCCAAATGTTCTATTCCGATCTCGATGGTTTTTGAGTCAGGGGCATATTTTACAGCATTATTAACCAAGTTCACGATCACCTGATCGATCTGTGATTCATCGGCCGTGACTTCCTGCTGAATATCTCCTTGTAAAATAATTTCATGGGTACCAGCGGTACGCACATGGCTGCAACAGTCATTCACCAGGTCTGCAATGGAAAACCTTGTTTTTTTCAATTGTAGCTGCCCAAGAGAAATCCGGTTGCTGTCAAGCAAATCGTTAATCAGGCCACTCAGCTTGTTCAGGCTTGTATTGGATTGGGCCAGCATTTTAGAAAACACTTCTTGCCTAGGGTTATCCTTCATTCGGTTCAATACCTGCATTGCTGCCTTTAAGCTGGTTACCGGTGTTTTAAGCTCGTGGCTTACGACATTGATGAACTCGTCCTTTTGCTGAAGTATCCTGCGCCTGTTGGTCACGTCCATGAAAGTACCAATTCCTCCGGTAATCTTACCGGTCCCCTTTTCAATAATAGGAGCTGCGTTGATCGAAACATAAAATCGTTCTTTATCCGGAGGCTGCACACCGATCTCCTGGTCAAACAAAGAAAGGCCAGTCCTCATCATAACAGCCATAGGATGCTCTTCAGGCGGAAGGGGCGAACCATCTATCCGCAGGTTCTGCCACCTGGGATCATCAAATGTTCGGTCCTTAATTTCACTATGTGTTAGGCCCAGGATCTGCTGCGCCATGTTATTCGCATAAACCATTTGCCCTGTCTGATCGATAATGCCTACACCTTCGGCCATGGTGTCCAAAATATATTGGAAACGCTGTTCGCTTGCCGTCAGTTTATCATTGCTTTGCAAAAGCTGATCATTAACCTCAACCTGCTTTTCTGAGTTTTGCAGGTTTTCCAGCCGTAACTCAATTTGCTCCATCACTACCGTAGCTAAGCCTTCCAAAACAGTCCGGTCATGGTTGTTAAATTTCCGGGACTGGGTATCAACCAGGCACACCGTACCGATCATAAATCCGTCATGGGTAACCAGAGGCGCCCCTGCATAAAAACGCAAACCAAAATCACCGCAAACAAAAGGGTTACTGGCCACGACAGGGTTTTCTAAAGCATTTTCTACGACATGTACTTCGTCTTTTAATATGGTTAAGGAACAAAAACTTTCACCACGTGAACCAGTTGTGCTTTCCATACCCACGTTAGAACCGAAATGGACTACTTCGGCATCTACTAAGGAAATCATCGCGATAGAGGTCTTAAATATTTCAGAGACAAGTTTTGCGATGCTTTTGAATGACTTTTCTGCATAGGTGCCGAGCAAGCGGTAACGGTGCAGCGCCTCAAGGCGCTGCTGCTCGTTCGCAGGAATAATATCGGTAGTAAAAGTGTTTATCATTGTATCTACTAATACCCGAGGGCAGCTAAATTCAGATAACGAAAAATAAAAAATTTTCTTTTATTACGAGGTACAAGATAGTTGAGTTTCTAAATTGATTAAAGATTTACTGTTCTGTTTAATTGGTTAAAAAACTTGTTGAACGATAACTACATTTCCAACACTGGTAATCATTGAAATACCTCCACAAAGCAACTTTAAATTTCTTTAAGAAAAATCAATTTTAACATAATCATCATTATAAGACAAAATTAAACTTTGGTTAATAAGCTATCTTCGAAGTTTAATCTTCTTTTTGATGCTATTGCAAATACTTATTGCTAAATTAAAATTCTTAAAACTCTATTTGTCGATTTCAATTACTCACCTAAAATTCTGTAGAGTTCTAAGTTGAGATAGTAATGATTGCCTTGAATGCTTCTCCGTTCAAATATGCCCATATCCACTAACTGGTTTAAATACTTTTTTGCTGTGTTTTCTGCGTATAAACCCTGTTCCACCTTGTCTGATATAAATTTGTGCAATTAAAGCGCGTATGCCATCTGTTGTTTGGTTCACCTGCTGATAGAGTAGTTTGAAATACTGTTCATCAAAGGCATCCTTATTCTTCAAATAGGAATGTCCTTGCCATAAAGCCTACCTGTATCTTAAAATTTCTTTAGGAGCACCTTGTACCTGTTCTACTTTTTGTTCACTGAATGCCTTGTATAACTCATCATCTGTTGTAAAAATATTTTCTATCGCACTTGATGCCTTTGCCTCTTGTAAACTGATGGAATTGATTAACAGACCTTGATTTGGAATAGCAATACTTCTACCTTGCAGCCGGCCTAGGGCTGCTTTTGCATTCGCTAATTGCTCATACACTTCCACTGTTTTATATAAACTGTCTTCGACTGGAAGCTCTGGCAACCCATTCCAAGGAACATTACGATCAGGATTTAACTAATTACCTGAGTTCGATTAATAATTGAGAAAAGATTTGTCAATCATTAGAAATGTAAGTATATTTAAGTATCTGACATTTAAACATTTAAATACATTTCCACATGATTGACTTCAATAAAATTAGCGATATTTTCTGTCTTGTTGATGAGTTTTGTAAAGATTTTGACAACACTACCGGACCCTTTGTCCTGGGCAGGCCTTCGAAACGTCCCCCAACCATGTCAAAAAGCGAGGTTATTTCCATTTGTATGCTTTTCCACCTAAGTGGCTTTCGTTGCTTCAAACACTTCTATATGTTTTATGTACAAAGGCACATGCAGGGCGGATTCCCCCATACGGTATCTTATAACCGGTTTGTCGAACTTAGTGGGGGCGTACTGATGCCAATGGCCATTTTCCTTAAGACCTGCCGCTTAGGCTTATGTTCGGGCATTTCATTTGTTGATTCCACGCCGATCAGGGTATGCCACAACAAGCGCATCAAAAGGAACAAAGTATTTAAAGGTATGGCAGAAGTGGGCAAGTCGACAATGGGCTGGTTTTATGGCTTTAAGCTGCATATCGTGATCAACGACCGGGGCGAAATATTAAACTTCGCCGTTACACAGGCCAATGTCGACGACAGGGAGCCACTTAAAAACGAAAGCTTTCTTAAAGCGGTGTTCGGCAAGCTGTTTGCCGACAAGGGCTACATATCAGAAAAATTGACAAACTTATTGTTTGTCAACGACATACACCTGGTCACCAACATCTGCAACAACATGAAGAACAGCCTGATGACAATGGGCGACAAAATATTGCTGCGCAAAAGGTCAGTCATTGAAACTGTAAACGATGAACTGAAGAACATTTGCCAACTTGAACATTCAAGGCATAGGTCCTTTGCCAATTTTATCTCCAATATGGTTGCCGGCCTGATAGCCTATCTTTCCTTCCCAAAAAGCCTTCTATTTCTTATCAAACAACCCCATCTAACCAAATTGTAGCTTTCTGATTAAGCGAACTCAGGTTATTAGGTTGGTTTTAAGCTTTAGCAGAATACGACCGGGAAAGCATTTTGGTAAAAGACTAGGGCCGGGCAGATCCTAGCTGCAGCAAAAGGAAAGCACATTGGCAGGCCGAAAGGGATCAACCAGGAACAGTTTGGAAAAGTAAAGAAAGCGATGGAAAGCGGGTTATCCGTAAACGAAACGGCCAACCTGAACGGTATTAGCATTTCCAGCGTAAAGCGTTACTGTAGGCTAAAACGACCGGATAAATGAAACAACGAGGCAGGCCTTTCACCGATGGTATAGAATATTATTAGATTGAATCAAGGCTTAAACAACGAAGAGATACTCTGCATGGGCAAAAACATTTTTTTAGAATCAGGAAGGCTGATAAAATCATACTTTTTGTAAAAAGCTTCGGCATTTTCATCTAAAGGGTCAACAATGATGGCCATTGATCCAATCTGTGCCTGGGAAACCTGATTGTTTCTTTTCAAGGCATCCAGTAATAATAATTCGCCTAAACCTTTTCCCCTGTATTTTTCATTAATGGCCAGCCTTCCTAATAATGATGTGGCCGGAAGGTCTGTATATGATGCAGGCATTTTTTTACGAAGGTCTTCCGGTATCATTTCCCTGTTTATACCGGCGTTAGAAAGTGTATAATAGCCGATGATCGTTGTCCCTTCTGTCATGGCAAATACTGCGCAAAGCTTTCTTTTTACGTCCTGCCCGGCCTGCTTTTGCAGGTAGTTATCCAAAAGCTGTTTACCACAGCTAAAATCTTTTTTGTTCAGATCAGAACGCAATGGCTCAATCGGATAACTCATTAGGATTTAACCTGGTCATATACCTGACGGTATCGTTCAGCTGCCTGTAACAACCTTTTGCCTGGTGCTGGCGGGTTCATAAGGGCATCGAAGAATATTTCCTTGTCCTTCTCCGAAGCCAGTAATAGCTGATGCTGTTCCACAATAGCCTTGGCTTTTTCCTGTGCGGTTGAAATGACAAAATCAGTCAGCGTGCGGTATCCCCCTAACTGTGCTGCCTGTTCAAATAGTTCTTTTTGTACCTTAGTGAGCTTGGTATCAAATCTGGTTTTTTCAATTACTGCTGACATATAATTAAATAATTTATGTAAAAATACGGAAAATTTCCGTATTTTTACATTATAAAGGTTTAACCTAAAATTTTTTTATTTAGTTTCATTAGCATTGGGAACGTCTTTGGTTTTTTATTAGAAAGACATTGTCAAAAACACAAATTATAGGTTGATTAATGAAATGAGTTTACGTGAATTAGCTTAAACCAAAATTTATAGGGAAAAGAGGCAATGTTCGATATTTTTCTTTTTGCTGATTTAGATCCTAAATTTCACATCATTTAACAGTCGATATTTGATAGTTAGCAATTTAAAGATGGTCTTACCCGAATTTTCAATTTTATGATGCAACTCAAGTATTACCATAATTGATTTTTTATTCAAAAGAAAAGGCGGGTTATATTAGACTTCAAAGGAGGTGCGACAAATTCTGAACATCAGCTACAGGTAGTAGATAAGAAACCGTATCAAAAATTGATTTATAACCTTACTTTATTTAGTTAACCTTAAGTGTTTTCTATCAAAACGGATGATAATCAAATAACAGTTGTTTTTCTCTTGTTTATCTCTAAATTGCTTCAGCATAAACTTTTAGGAAAATGAAGTGCCCTTTAAATACTGTGTATCTACTGCTGCTTTTTTGCTTTCATGGATTTGCACAAAGTGAAGATAAGCCGGACGCGTATAATCGCAAAGAGGTAATGATACCGATGCGTGACAGCATAAAACTGCACACGCTAATTTTTATTCCCAAACAGCAAAAAGAAAAGCTTCCCTTTTTAATGGAAAGGACGCCTTATGGAGTCAGCAGGATTCCACGTCCTGAAAATTTTGAGTACATCAAAGACATGGCAGATGAAGGCTACATTTTTGTATATCAGGATATACGGGGAAAGTATGAATCTGGTGGTACTTATGAAGAGCTTCGGGCAAGCCGTAATATAGCAGACGGCAAAGCTATAGATGAAAGCAGCGATACCAATGACACGGTTGATTGGCTGCTGAAGAATATTCCCCATAATAACGGGAAAGTGGGGTTATACGGTATTTCTTATGATGGTTGGACTGCAATTATAGCGGCAACTGATCCGCACCCGGCAATTAAAGCAGTGTCTGAACAGGCTACACCATCAGATATGTTTCTAAACGATGATTTTCATCATAATGGCGCTTTTCGTTTAAGTTATGGTTTTGAATATGCTTTTTTAACGGAGAGTACTAAAACTGATTCCCTTTACCAGTTTAGCAAATACGATACCTATGACTGGTATTTGGATTTAGGCCCTTTATCTAATGTAAATGAAAAATATTTTCACGGCACACTCCCAAGTTGGAACAGTTTTGTATCTCACCCGAATAATGATATTTTCTGGCAAAAGCAGGCATTACCTTCCCGGTTAGATCATCCCCGTGTACCTATCCAGCATGTCAGCGGTTGGTGGGACCAGGAAGATATGGTGGGGCCGCAAGCCACTTACCAGGCTTTAGAAAAGCGGGACAAGGACAACCAAAACTTTATTGTTATCGGTCCATGGAACCATGGCGGTTGGGCATCCGGAAAGGGTGACAGTCTTGGTAATATTAACTTTGATCTACCTACGGGAAGTTATTTTCGCAAAGAAATACAGGCGAAGTGGTTCGCGTATTTTTTAAAAGGTAAAGGGGACGGTAAGTTTGCTAACGCCATTACTTTTCAAACCGGATCTAACCAGTGGAAGAATTATACAGCATGGCCACCGAAAGAAGCAGCAACCAGGAATCTATATTTCCATGCTGATGGTAAGCTTTCTTTTGATAAACCTTCAGCAGGCGAACCCAAGGCATTTAGCAGCTATGTTTCCGATCCTTCAAAACCTGTTCCTTACCGAAGCAGGCCCATTGAAGAAACTTACGGCCCCGGTTCTCGCTGGTATAACTGGCTGACCGAAGACCAGCGCTTTGTAGATAATCGGCCGGATGTGCTCAGCTGGGAAACCGATACCCTGACCAGTGACATCACTGTTACAGGAAATATTGCAGCTCGTCTGTTTGCCTCCACTACAGGCAGTGATGCCGACTGGGTAGTAAAACTGATCGATGTTTATCCTGATTACTATCCAAAAGAGCCGAAAATGTCTGGCTACGAGCTGATGATTGCGGATGATGTTTTTCGCGGCCGTTTTCGCAATAGCTTTTCCAGGCCCGAAGCAATAACTCCTGGCAAAGTAGAAGCCTATGCGATTGATTTACATGGCGCAGATCACGTATTTAAGAAAGGCCACCGGATCATGGTACAAGTACAAAGTTCCTGGTTCCCAGTGATTGATCGTAACCCGCAGAAGTACGTTCCTAATATTTTCGAGGCTAAAGAAACAGATTACCAGGCAGCAACGCAGCAGGTTTATCATTCATTGGGTTTTGCTTCGTCTATTGCCTTGCCTCTAACAAGGTAAATGACTGCTTTCTGACAGAACGTCTATTGTTTCTACCCATATATCGAAACTTTAATCAATTGAAAAAGTAGAAATTGATTAATATTCTCCGATACTACCTCTACAATCAGGTGTAACCCCTCCTTAAAACCAAACAGATAAATTTGCGAAAATTATCAGAAAAGGAAGGTTAGTGATAAAATATTTTATCAAAATTCCGCCGAATTATGGAAAGGTATAAATATAATTCTACCTACTCATAAAAGTTCCTATTGACCCAAAACCATTCAACTTAGTTAGCAATAATTGATATCCTTAATTTTAATTTCTTAACTCAATGTTTACTGTTAACAAAAGCATTTGACTTTTATTGGATAATTTTAAAACTTACTTCTAAGCGGGTACCTTTTCCCGGTACAGAATCAATTTGAAATTTTCCTTTCTGTTCGCTAGCCCTGGCCTGCATGTTTTTAAGACCATTCCCTTTGAAGATATTTTGCGTATCAAATCCTTGGCCGTCATCCTGTACAACTAATTTTAAATGCCTTTTTTCGATGGTCAGCTCTATATGTACCAAATGACCGCAGGCATATTTTGCAATATTGTTAATGGCCTCCTTCGCAATCAAAAACAAATCCCTTCGCTGCTGCATATCCAGCTTAATCCGGTTAATTTGAGGAGCGCATTTGAAGTCTATTTTATAACCCTTAACTTCTAACAGCTCCGTAGCATGTTCCCGGATGTGGCTAATGGTATGCTCCAAAGCATCGTTACTGGTTTGGGTGCTCCAGATGATATCGCTCATCGCTTCCATGGTGGCCTGGGTGTTTGCACTAATCTTTTTAAGCAGTGCATCAGGACTCGTTTGTGATCCAAGCTGCTGACGGGCAACTTTTGAGTATATGGAAATAGCGCTCAGGGAAGAGCCAATCTCGTCGTGCAAGTCCTTTGCGATATGATTGCGCACGCGCTGAACCTTTAGCGCCTGTCTCAGCTGATACCTGTAAAAATAATAAATCAAACCCAGCGTGAACAAACAAACAGCTATCCGAAATAGCAGGGTCTGATACCATAACGGTGTAATGGTAATTATCAACGCCGTTTTATATTTTCCCCATATTCCTTCCGTATTGCTTCCTTCAACAATAAACTTATACTGCCCGGGATCCAGGTTCGTATAGGTTGCCTCCCGGGCCGTTTGCGAAAAGTTCCAACTTTTATCAAAACCCTCAAGCAGATAACGATATTTTACGGATTCTTGCTTCCTGTAATCCATCGCTGCATACTGGATCGTAAAGACATTCTGCCCGGAACTAAAAGCTATATTCTTACTATAAGAGATGTCTGTAGAAAGGGGTGACCCTTGGTCTCTTGGTGTGAGCGATTTGTCAAACAACCGGAAATCAGTTATTTGTACCTGCGGCGCACTTAGCTCTTTGATATCGCGAGGATTAAAGTAGTTGATGCCTTGCATCCCGCCAAAAATGAGTGTTCCGTCTTTTAGTTTTGCATAAGCGTATCTGTTAAACTCATTGCTTTGCAGACCGTCTCCCACGGTAAAGTTTCGGAACAATTTATTTACAAGATTAAATCTGGATAAACCTTTGTTGGTACTCAACCACAGGTTACCATCGCTATCTGCTAATATACCATAAACTACATTGTTAGGCAGGCCATTAGCAGTAGTATAACTGATAAATTTTCCTGTGAGTTTATCCAGGCAGTTTAGTCCGCCGCCTTTTGTTCCGGCCCACAAGAATCTTTCCGGCTTTACAGGATCGTTACAAAGCGCATAAACGACATCAAAGTTCAAGCTAGCCGGATCACCTGTCTGGTGGTGGTAGTAAGTAAACTTTTCTGTAATAGGATTAAAATCAAGTAACCCTTTAGCTGTTCCCGTCCAAGTGTGGCCCCTTTGATCTAAAATCATGGCGTGAACGAATTCAAACGGTTCTTTACCTGCTGAAACCGGGTAAGGAAACCCCTTTGCCCGGCCATCAGGTAGTATTTTGATCAGTCCGATCTCTCCAGCAATCCAGGTATTGTTTTTGGTGTCTTTTCTAACAGGTGACCATTTATCACAATACATTTTTGAAAAAATACGAGCGTTATTTACTTTCAGATTACCAGGAAACAGGGAAGTATAATAGGTATAAATCGTAGGTTTTTTATTTAACAAGTTCAATGTTTGGACACGGTTGAATGTTTTGACTCCAGATAAATGTCCTTGAGCAAAATTTAAGCCCATAGAGCCTAAGCCTAACTTTTGATCTATGAACACTTCGTTTCTTTCGCCTAAAAAAATCCAGTAAACGATCTGACCTGGTAATGAATGATGAAATAACTCAATATCAGGCTGATATTTCAGTACCCCTAGCCCGCCCGTACCGATCCAGATGACGCCTGTACGGTCCTGTAAAAAGCAGGTGATGTTTTTAAGTATAGGAATCAGGGAAAGGTCACTTGGTTCAATTCGCTCTGCTACAAATCCAGGAAGCGGGATTCGAAGTAACTGCTCCTGTGCTCTAATCCAAAGCCTATGCCGGCGGTCTATTAACCAGTTCTGTATACTATGGGAACAGCTTCCAATTTTCTGGAAAGAATTCCAGTTATAGCCCCGACTCATTAGTACGTCTTGGCCTACCTGCAAGAGATAACAATGCGCCAGCGTGTCTTCTAATATATTTATATCTTTTTTGACATCACTAATAAGCTTTAGAAAATGATAGCGTTCTTCCAAGTAAAATTTCTCCGGTTTTATAGCCGTTTCAACAAGCTGATAGATCCTGTTAGATGAAAGAATAAATATCTTCCCCTCGCGGTCAATTAAAACTTTTTTTCGATTAAATAATTCTGGTGGTGTCTTTGTAAGAATATAGGTAAACCTCACAATTGGACTTTTCCTTAATGGTTGATTTGGCGGGCCACTAGCATTTGTTTCTACCGTTACCCGGTATATCCCTAAAGCGGAACTTAACCAGAGGTGCCCTGTTTTATCTTCTGTAATATTATAAATTTCATTAGCGTAAGCACTTTGTTTCCCCAGGTTAGGATAGTGAAAAAAAGTTTGGCTTTTTCTGTCAAACAGCTCCAGGCCCTGGTTTCGCGTGGCAACCCACAACCTTTCCTGCGAATCTTCAAAAACGAAAGTAAGCTCATCATCGGCCAGTGAAGCCGGGTCATTGGTGTCATGATGAAAAACAGTGAAACTGTAGCCGTCATACCTGTTTAACCCATCGTTGGTTGAAAACCACAGGAAACCCTTTTTGTCCTGGATGATATTTTTAATATAACCTTGTGATAGCCCGTTATTAATGTCAAGTGTGCTAAAGGGTAGCCTGGTTGTTACCTGGGCGTGCAGCTTCAGTACAAAAAGCCAGCTCAGGCAGATTAGCTTACATCTTTTAAGCAAACTGCTTTTAGTCATTTGTTCTTACAAATTCATTTTGGATTGCTTTGCTAAGCTAATTATTCCTGCTAGAATATCTTTAAAGAAATTTTCTTAATCTCGGGCTCTAATTAATTGCAGCTGATAATTACTGATGCTTCTTTTATGCCATTAAAATTCGTTTATAAAATTAATGCTTGTAGAACAGATACAACTGATTACAAAATTTTAGGCGGTAAAAGAAGCATGCAGAAACGATAAACTTTTTAAGCTTTTACAACAAGCTATATAATTCTTTGATCGATGGCCTGTTTCCAAATAATAAATCAGCTTATGGGTTCAACTTTGTGAGGAACCGTTTTGGTAACGATGCCTATACCGTAGCCAATGCAAACTATGCTTACCACCTCGACCTCTCGCAAGACCTTACGCTTTCATCAGGTGTAGGTTTGGGCTTTCAGCAGTTTAATATTGATCTGCTGAACCTGCAGACCGTTACCCCGAACGACCCAGTATCCTCCAACAACGTTTACAGTTCTAAGGCCGATGCCCATGCAGGCCTGCGAATGCTTTACAAATCCAAATACTACGCCGGGCTTTCCTTTGACAACCTGTTATCGGTTTATACCACAAGGAATGATTACGAGAACAACGTACCGCAGATGTTTCGCAAAATCATCATGTACGCGATCGCCGGAGCCAATGTAGATTTTCCGAGCAACGTTAACCTCAAATCGTCCCTGCTGCTGATGAAGTCTTTCGGAGGACTAACTGCAATTGAGTTTAGTGCCATGTTCGAGATGATGCATTCCCTTTCCCTGGGAGCTTCTTTCCGGCAAAACATTTCCTATTTCACCTCTAATACGGCTAGCCGGGACTACCTGTACCAGTCAATCCTTCGACCAATGGTTCAGTACAATATATCCAAAAAAAACAACCTTCGTTTAGGGTATTGCTACAGCTTTAATGCCGGTACAACCAATAATTTGAACCGGGGCAGTAATGACTTTTCGATCCTTTATAATATCCCTGGTAAAAGCAGTATCCAGTAGAAATCATTTTATGCCTTGCAACATGAAGCAACAAATAAATAGACCACCTGATATTTTAGAGAAAAAAAGTACAAAACCGTTGCTGAAAACGAAAGGGTTCTCAACGCTGCACCTGGAAATTTTTGAGCAGATTCTCCTGACCCACCAAACCAACAGGGTTTTGAATCTGAAATATGGTTATTCATTAATTTCCCATCAGGTAGTAGATCATTCCAGGAAAGTAATGCACAAGCTACTCAGTTTAGAAAATCTTAAGAAATCAGATCATTCAGAACAGATCATTTATCCAAGACGGCATCGCTTTTGGTGGAAAAAGTTACTGGATAAACACAAAAAAATTCTAATCAACAAAGCTGTTACACCAACGTTTTATGAGCAAAAAACAGTTTACCACAACTCCTTATATTAAGTCTAAATTATCAACTAATGATTATATTAAATTTTTAGAATTCAAAAGCATGAAAAACTCTTTTAAAGCTATAAGCTATTTACTGTTGTGCCTATTTTCGTTTGCAGGATGTAAAAAAGATGTGACTAATAAGATTCCTGACCTATCGGATGGGAAGAATTTTTTTGTTTCCGCTACACCTGCCGGAAGCTTTACCAAGCTTGAGTTGCAGGCTGCTGCCGCACTAAACGGGTTTGGAAATTATGCTCCTCTTCTACAGTACGATGTAGATTATTATAAAATCATCTATAATACGACCTACAACGGGAACACGGTGCAGGCATCAGGTTTATTAGGCATTCCTAAAAAAATGACTACTACGCCTGCTTTACTGAGCGCCCAACACGGAACGATGTTCCGGAATTCAGATGCGCCTTCTAATTTCCCGATCGGGTTTACCGGCTTTGAGCTGTTTGCCTCAACGGGCTTCGTGACCCTGGTTCCTGACTTTATTGGTTACGGCATTTCCAAGGATATTGCGCATCCTTATTATGATATGCAGTCTTCCGGCTTAGCAGTTGTGGATATGATTAAAGCGGGTAAATACTACTTGCAGTCACAAAACAAGGCCGTTAATGACAAGCTGTTTTTACTGGGATATTCTGAAGGCGGGTACGTTACCATGGCAGCGCAAAAAGAGATAGAAACCAATAAAGCACATAAATTAACGCTTACAGCAGCAGCCGAGGGAGCAGGCGGCTATGATTTGGCGGGCATGGTAGCTAAAGTTGCAACGGTAACTACTTACCCGGACCCTTCTTTCTTTGCCTTGTTCATCCGGTCTTATAATATCACTTACGGCTTTAACCGCCCGTATACGGATTATTTCATGCCGGTTTATGCGGCCAAAATACCCGGACTGCTTGATGGTACCAAAACCAATGCACAGATCAACCCGCAACTGAACACTTCGCCTGCTGCATTATTAAACACGGCTTTCTATAACAATTTAAGTAGCCCTACGGGAGAAACCGCTTTTAAAGCAAAAATTGCTTTGAACAGTTTCCCGGACTGGTACCCGGTTAGCCCTACCCGCATGTATCACGGAACAGCAGACGAAGCGGTGTTCTTTGAGACTTCGCAAACGACTTACAACAAGTTTATTGCGGCAGGTTCTAAGCAATTAACATTAACGCCCATTCCTGGTGGTACGCATGAAACCAGCGTTGGGCCGATGATGCTTGATGCCCTGCCCTGGCTCAAATCTATGGCGCAATAAAATTGGAACATGTTATTTAATAACGTTTCATAGTTAAGAGCCTGTTTAAAATTTAATCAGTTTATTTTCCATGCTTCTTTTACCGGACAAAAATCATCGGTTTACGATGCTTCTTTTATCACCTAAAATATTGAAAATTATATAATTTCATATAGGTATTGATTGTAAAAACAAAAATTACAGTCATAAAAGAAGCATTATCAATTTCAATGATAAAACTTAAACAGGTGCTAATTTAAAAACAATAAAACCGATTTATTTATGGAAAAAAATTACTCATTATCGCCCGGGCCTGTAGCCCAGGCAGATCGTATCAAGACTATTGATGTATTGCGGGGCGTTGCCTTGCTTGGAATTCTGATGATGAATATCCCGGGCTTTGCGATGCCGGAGCATTTTACAGAAAGTTTTCATCAAGACTTGCATAGTCCGAACTTTTGGACCCATGCTGTGATTACCGTTTTTTTTGAAGGAAAAATGCGTGCACTGTTTTCCATGATTTTTGGTGCAGGAATTTTACTTTTTATTATGAGGAAAGAGCAAGCAGGCTACCCGTTTAAATTTCTGTTTTTTAGCAGAATGGGCTGGATGGTATTATTTGGGCTTATACACGCGCATATTTTACTGTGGGTAGGAGATATTTTATATTTCTACGGGCTGATTGGTATGCTGGCTTTCTTTTTTCGCAAAATGAAAGCTAAATATCTGGTAATTGGTGTGCTGTTGATGGCTGTGGCTGATGATGTGTCTTACACGATGTTTTATCAGAATTTGCGAAATCAACGTCTCAATTACATGGCGGCAGAAAATGTACAGAAACAACACAAGCCTTTAAACATTAAACAATCCAAAGACATTAAAAGCTGGCTTGAAACCGAAAGAGAATTTATGCCCAATAAAGCACAAGTAGCTGAGCATATAAAAATGATGAAATCTGGTTATGGTGGAGTTGCCAAACGTATTAACCCTATAACCTGGGATTATGAAATTAAGTACTTATATCTTTCAGCAGGAGATGTGCTTGCCCTGATGCTATTAGGCATGGCTCTATATAAATGGAAATTTTTTACCGGAGAGTGGTCTCAAAAAGAATATATACGTACTGCTTTGATTGGTTACGGATTTGGTTTGCCATTAGTAATATACAGTTACAGCCAATCCTATCAAGTTCCATCCGGTAGCGCAGCTTTCATGACTTACCTCGAAACTCATCCAATTAGATGGTCTGAACTTATTTATCCTTTCCAGCGCATTCTTTTGGTAATGGCACATGCCAGTATGATTATGCTGATTTTAAAAGCAGGAATCTGGAAAGGTTTTACGGCTCGTTTAGCTGCCGTTGGGCAGATGGCTTTTACCAACTACATTATGCAAACTGTATTTTGCACTTTGTTTTTCTTCGGCTACGGATTAAATTATTTTGCAGAACTGCAATACTATCAGTTGTATTTTGTTGTAGCAGCCATCTGGATGATCCAATTAATTATTAGTCCGCTCTGGCTTAAATATTTTCTTTTCGGCCCGTTGGAATGGTTTTGGCGTAGTTTAACTTACTGGCGACGGCAACCTATGCAGCGTGATTAACTATGTGTCGTCTGTAACCCCTCCTTGAAACCAGACTGTTAAATAAAGCGAAAATAATCAAAAAAGGAACGTGGCTGTTGCACAACTTGAATAAAGGGCAAGTTTTTCTTTCATTTAAATAGCAGAATGCGTAAATTAAGGGCATGCAAGGCAGAAAGGACTATACCGAAAAGCTGTTTATGAGCTTTCAGTTATTGGACCGCGTTCCGAAGGTAAACTTTTATCGCAGACTTCGCGAAACGCTCGATCTAAGTTTTTATACAAAGACACTAAAGAACTTTATGGCAAGACGGGCAATCGTCGATTGATCCCGTAGTTTTCTTTAAACTGCTGCTAACTGGGTATTTGGAGAACATTACTTCTGACCGCAAGCTGGTGGAGCACTGCTCGATGCATATGGATGTGCTGTACTTTTTAGGTTTTGATATCAATGAAGAGCTGCCCTGGCATTCGACCATCAGCAGGACAAGGCAACTCTATCCGATTGCTTTATTCGAGGTTTTATTTAATAAAGTGTTTGCGCAGTGTGTGAATTCCAGTATGGTATTAGGCCATATGCAGGCAGTAGATTTTGCACCTGTTAAAGCAAACGCTTCCATGGAAAGCCTTGTTCTAAAAGTACCCGTGAATTCGGTAGAAAACCATTTGCAAAAAGTAGAGGAAGAGAACCAGGAACCGAAAAAGAAGAATGGTCCTCCGCCTAGGGAATCCTATATCAGTGCACCTAACTACCAGTTAAGAAAGCTAAAGAAACACCAGCAGAAATTGCCCAGATAGTCCGAAAGGCCCTCCAGGGCCTGTTCACGAAAAAGCGCAGCTGCTGAGTAATAAAACGCATTACAGCCCACACGATCCGGATGCCCGCATATCGGTAAAACCAGGCAAAGCAAGGAAAATGAACTACCGGTGCAGCATGGCAGTAGATACTGCTGAAGGTGTGATCAGTCATGTGCAGGCAGATTTTGCAGACGGCAGGGACAGCCAGTATTTACCTGAAATTACCCGTCAGCTACAAAGCCGCTTAAAAGAAAACGAACTCCGGATGAATGATTTGTTAGCCGATACTGGCTACTCAAACGGCTCCAACTATAGCTTTCTGGAACAAAAAGGCATTACCGGACGGATTCCCGCATTTGAAATGTACAAACCTGTTTCATCTGAATTTACTTATAATCCGGAAAAAGACGAATATATCTGCCCGGCAGGCAAACCAGTTCCATTCAAAAAATTTGATCATACGGACGACGGCAGACTATTAAAGCAATACTGGACAGCATCGAAAGACTGCAAACACTGCCCGTTAAAATCCAGCTGTATACCGGATATACATTATAAAAGAATCATTCGAACGCCTTACGACGAGCAGTATCAAAAAGCTCATGACAGGCAGCAAAGCAAAAGAGGCTGGCAAATGAAAAAGCTAAGGCAAAGTACGGTGGAACCGGTCTTTGGCAGCCTGATCTATTATTACGGACTAAGTAAAATAGGCGTACTCGGCAAAGCCGGTGCCTACAAAGTCATGCTCATAGCAGCAATTGC
>NZ_CALMAT010000023.1 GCF_937859865.1 uncultured Mucilaginibacter sp. | reverse complement strand
ACCGGAATTTGCACCTTTCGGAAACTCACTGTCGCCTATTTTAACCTTTACTTTTTCCAACGGCAAACTCAGCGCATCGGCAGCGGTTTGGGCCATAATAGTATATGTTCCGGTTCCGATGTCTTGCGTGGCGCACATTATTTCTACATGTCCGTCTGCAAATATCACCGCTTTGGCAGAAGATGCACTTCGGTTTGCCGGATAAGTTGCCGTTGCCATGCCATATCCAACCAAATATTTGCCTTCTTTCATTGATCTGGGTTCTGCATTGCGTTTGTTCCAGCCAATCAAATCAGCACCTTTTTGGTAGCATTCTTTTAAGTATTTGGATGAAAAATCTTTCTTTTTATCCTCGTCTTTTTCCGCATAATTTACAAGCCGCAATTGTATGGGGTCAATTTTTAATTTGTAGGAAAGCTCATCCATAGCAACTTCCAACGCGTAAGTTCCCGGTGCTTCGCCAGGCGCGCGCATTGGGCAAGGAGTTACTTTGTTTAACCGTACCAATTTGTGGCTTACGTCTACGTTCGGACTGCTGTACAACATTGGAGTTGCCACACCCGCCGTTTCTACAAATTCATCTACAAAAGAAGATTCAACGGTGCTATCGTGTTTTATGGCAGAAAACTTACCCGCCTGGTCTGTCCCTAAACTTACTTTTTGAATGGTTTGCGACGGTCGGCCTGCCGTTGTAAAATTTTGCTGGCGTTTTAAAACAAATTTTACCGGCCGGCCAACTTGTTTTGCTGCCATTGCCGCCAAAACAGTGTTTGGCCAGGAGAAACCTTTCGAACCAAATCCGCCGCCAATGTAATAGGCCATCACCCTTATTTTTTCTTTGGGAACGCCCAACATAGAAGCCATTAAAGTTTTTGTGCCGGCTACAGATTGCGTTGCATCATAAATGGTTACCGTTTCGCCTTGCCAAACGGCAACCGTTGCGTGCGGTTCCATCGCGTTATGGTGATAAACCGGCGTGGTATAGGTTTCTTCCATTTTCACTGCTGCCGATTGTAACGCATGATCTGCATTTCCCCGGCTAACCTGCGTTTCTGACCCGGTTGATGCTTTTTCTGGCTTATAAGCTTTCTCTTTGTTTTTTTCCAGGTCAAAAATTGGTGTCTCAGATTGATAATCTACTTTAACCAAAGATGCCGCATGTTCTGCCTGTTCATAGGTTTCGGCCATTACCAAAGCAACAATTTGTCCATCGTAAAAAACGCGGTCGTTTTGCAGCGGCAAAAGGTCTTTCTCTGCAAATTTGCCGCCGCCCGGATCAGAACTTTGCGGCGAATGCAGTTGCATTGAATTTTTATAAGTCATCACCCCAACCACGCCCGGCGATTTTTCGGCAATGTTGGTATTGATATTTATTATCCTGCCTTTCGTAATGTTGCTGGTTACCGCAACGGCATGGACCATATTTTTTAGATTGAATTCGGCTGCATAAGTAGCGCCACCGGTTACTTTCAGTTTTCCGTCAACACGGTCAACTGGTTTTCCTACTGTCTCGTTCATACCATTCCTCCCACTGTTTCCAAAGCACGTACGATCGTGCGTTTTGCCAGCTCAATTTTAAAAGCGTTATATTTATGTGGTTTTGCATCGGCCATGGCGGCATCGGCTGCTGCCTTAAATGTTTGGGCGTTTGCAGATGCGCCGTTCAGTACTTTTTCTGCCGCCAATGACCGCCACGGTTTGGTAGCCACGCCGCCTAAAGCAATGCGCGAATTGTTGATCTTTCCGTTAGCAATATCCAAAGCGACGGCCGCAGAAGTGAGTGCAAATTCGTAAGAAGCCCGATCACGAACTTTTAAATAATGCGATTTAGCGGCAAAAGGTAAATTTGGTAAAGTAACCGAGGTAATCAATTCTCCCGGCCTTAAAATGGTTTCGTACTGCGGCGTTTTACCGGGGATGATATAAAAATCATTAAAAGGAATACTGCGAACGCCTTTTGCCGTTTGAACCTGGATGGTCGCGCCTAAAGCGGCCATCGGTACGCACATATCAGAAGGATGCGTGGCGATGCAATTTTCTGTTGTCCCTAAAACTGCATGGTTTCGGTTATAGCCCGGAATGGCAGAGCAGCCTGTTCCCGGTTCACGTTTATTGCAGGGAAAAGCGGTATCGTAGAAGTAATAGCAGCGCGGCCTTTGCAGCAGGTTTCCGCCAACCGAGGCCATGTTGCGCAATTGCGCTGTTGCGCCGGAAAGTATCGCTTCCGACAACATCGGAAATTGTTTAGTAATGGCGGGATGATAAGCAACGGTAGTGTTTTTTACCAGCGCGCCTATTTTGATGCTGCCGTCAGCTTGTGTTTCAATTTGGTTGAGGTTTAAGCCGGTAATATCTACCAATTGTTTTGGCGTTTCGATATACAGCTTCATCAAATCAATGATGTTGGTGCCGCCGGCGATAAACTTGGTGTCTTTGGAGGTAGCAGCAGCAATGGCGGTTGCGTTGTTTTGCGCCCGGACTAATTTAAATGGTTCCATATAGTTTTCTTAGTCGGATTTGTTTAGGCAGTTTGTTGTTGTACTTCTTTTATGGCACTTAAAATGTTCTGGTAAGCGCCACAACGGCAAATGTTCCCACTCATGGATTCCCGGATCTCGGCATCGGTTTTGGCGTGGCCTTCTTTTACCAAACCTACGGCCGAACAAATCTGTCCCGGTGTGCAGTAACCGCACTGGTAAGCATCATGTTTGATAAAAGCTTCCTGCATCTGGTGCAGTTTTTCGCCGTTGGCCAAACCTTCTATCGTGGTAATTTGTGCATCATGGCACATCCCGGCCAATACTAAGCAAGAGTTAATCCGGTTGCCGTTCATTAAAACCGTGCAAGAACCGCATTGGCCATGGTCGCAACCTTTTTTTGTTCCAGTTAGCATCAGGTTTTCGCGTAAAGCATCTAATAAAGTTGTCCTCGTGTCTAAATTCAAGGTTTGGCTTTTTCCATTGATCATTAGCGTTACGCCATTCACTTCCACCGGTGCAATGGCCGCCCTTTCTGCTTCCTGCTCTGCTGCCGAAGTAATCAGCGGCGCCAACGATAACCCGGCACCTGCTACGGCTATTTTTGATAAAAAACTGCGCCTGCTTGCGCCGCTTCCCGTTAAACCCGAGCTTTCGTTTCCGGATTTGTTTGCTTCTTCTTTTTCCACCGCTTGTTTCTTTTTCAGCAATAACTTTTCCCAAGCAGATAATGTTTTTGGCTGCGCACGATTCTTTCTGTAACAATCCTATTTTCTAACAGATGCTTCTTTTATCGCTATTTTTTTAGGCATTTAAAAATTTAGGCTGATGAAAATTCATACAATCAATGGCATTTTTTGCCTGAAAACCGGTAAATAAAAAAGGACCTCAAACGGGGAGAATGAGATCCTTTTAACCAATTATAAACCTAAATATGAAGAGCACAAATATAGTGTAAAAAATACACTAAGCAAGGCCGGTTTTAAGATTTAACAAAAATTTAACGTTGATGAATTTTTCAGATTATGTGTTTCTAAATGATGTTGTTGATTATACTCCTGTGAAAAAGTACGGAAAGTTTTAACACTGACCATTAAAGATTCTATCGATTTTTGTATTTCTTCTTATATAACTTTTTCGTAATAGAATCTAATTCTTTACTATTATAAAATTCCAAACAAGTTGCAAAAACGGCTTTCCCTCGCAAATCCGAAGGTGCTTGTCTGATATTGCTGGCTGAATCCAATTTGATTCTTTCAACTATAATTTTTGCAACGTTAACGGCATCTTGAGGGTCAACAAAATCAATAAAACTGCCGCCGCTTTTGTCTTCCTGTAATACCTTTCTAATCTCAGGTGAATTATTAAAAGAATATTGCAAACCAATAAGATATACATCCATTTTGAAAGTTTCCGAAAATTGCCTTTCCGTTAATTTGTTAAATTGAGAATCGGTAGTATCTGGATTTTTAACCGATAGCGCGTGATGAGTGCTACAATCACTTAAAAAGCAAATTACCAGAATAAAAGCAAGGTTTTTCATATGATCCGGTTATTGTAGTTCCCAAATATCAATTGTTGTCGTAAATTTTGTGATGTCACATCCACGTTTACAGATTGTGCCAGTAAATAAATCAGCATGACCCGATGCTACCCACCCAGACGCAATCATAGAATAAATACCTTTTTTACCAGCAATTAAATTAGGGAAGTTTTCACCGTTTCTTCCACCTTGTGTTTGTGTAAAATGATCTGTGGGAGGGCCGAAAGCTTTCCTTAAATATGCGTTTAATGCTTTTGCGCTCAAAAAATAATTCTTCCCGTCAGCTCCTTGTTCAGTTCCATTAACGGCTGGTATCGTTTTACCGGCATAATTTAATGCGCGGCTTACTCTTAATGCACAAGCATTAGAATAGTTAACTGGGTCAGATTGATGATGAGCCAATATTGGCCCTCCTATTAAATTATATACAGCATCTGCATCGACATTAGGAAAATTGTTATAAAAATCCTGGTAAGATGGCAATGTTTGAGTTGGGATGACTAAGTTGGGATCGTCCCAGTAACTTTGATTAAAACCATATGGCCCATCTGTACCTTCAGAAGGGGTTAAAAATTCATTGATGAATACATCATTCGTAACGGAAGGATTAGCAATTAGGTAATCTATTGCCCATTTCACAAAATCTTGCACTTCTGCTGAATAATTTTCTTGATTAAGCCTGTCTGTAAGAGTATTAACGATTACAAAGTTTGACGGATCATTCCAAAAATTAAATTCTGTTGACGAAAGTGTATTAGCGAAATTTTGTAAAAGGGTTTGTCCCGGGTTATTGTTCCACCACCAATACCAGTTAGGGTCAAAATTACCACCGCCACCTGCATGATTATAGTTTGGGTCATTGTTAATGTATCCACCACCGCCTGTATTATAAGGCCATCCCGTACCATAACTCCACCAATAAGTTCCACTATCTGGGGATTGATAAGTTGTTGAACCATCACCAAAACCACCGCTTCCGCCGCCACCTCCACCGGAGCAGTCAAAAGCTATTATCATGGTAACGGAGACAGATTCAGAATAACTACCGTCAGACCAGATAATTAGTGTATATTCTATACTAACAGACATTGCAACTAAACACCCATCACCAGACATCGGTTTAACACCTGCACCAGTTACTGAATTGGTATTTGTAGGAGTATCAAAATTAATTTTTACATTTTTTAGGGTGGCTTTTGTGGGAGACAATACATTAACACTATCTGTATTATTGATTGTTTTCTCAAAATAGCCAAATACTGCTTGTGTATTTAGCAAGTTGCTTTTTGTTATGTTAGAACCTGGGCGAATAGCATTTAGAGAATCTTTGTTATAGAGCCTGTAAGTATAAAGGCTGTCATTGTGCTTATAAGCCGTTATATAGGACTTGATTTGTTTTGAATTTTCGTCTTGCAATGGAATAAAAAATACGCCCTGGTTAGCTCCATTATTGCTAACTGTATTTGTCTTTAATGAAGTTGAAGAAGTTTTTACAGGTTGTTGTCCACCGCTTTCACCTTTCGTTTTATATAAAACTTTGTCCCATTTAGGAATACCGTTTTTGCGGATAAATTCGGGCAATGATTTTAAGAATAATTGTTGCTTTTGAATGTTTTCTGCAAGCTTTTTAATTTCTGCATCATTCGTTGTAGAGGTGTTAAAAAAGGTTTTTTGCAGTTCTTCCCTGCTTAATTCTTTGCCAGGGTCAGCTACTTCGTTTTTACGACAGCTTATAAATAAAACCAATAGTGTAAAAAAAGCAAAGAACCATTTGGATGAGTGTAGAATTTCTCTTTTCATACTTTTTCAAATTTGGTTTTTGTTAAAAATTGAATTGCTGTTTAATAATTGTACTATTTGTAAAAATATTGTTTCAAAATAATATTTACAATAAATTATTAAAAGAATTTTACCAGGTGAGTTTTCAACTCAAATCGTTAAGCTACGGATTTTCAATCCGTCTCTAAAACAACATACTTTTTTTACCAACAAAAAATCAGTACTAACCCCTCAATCCAACCCATACTCCTTTAACTTCCGGTACAACGTAGCAATACCAATATTTAACAAACGTGCTGTTTCCGTCCGGTTGCCTTTGGTATGGTTGAGTACGCGTTGGATATGCAATTTTTCAATCGAATCCAAGTTAAACGATTGCGGCTGATCGGGCAGGTTAGAAAGTATCTGTTCCTGCAAATTAATCGGCAACAAAGATTCGTTTAAACCGTTCTCATCCGCTAAAATCATGGCGCGTTCAATGCTGTTTTTTAATTCGCGGATGTTGCCCGGCCAGTTGTAGGTTTCCAGTTTTTCAATAAAGGTCTGGCTTAATTGCGAAACCGGCTTTTTCACTTTTGCAGCAAAATATTGAACGAAAAAAGCAGCCAACAACTTGATGTCTTTTTTTCGTTCACTCAATGGCGGCAACGTGATTTGGAAGACGGACAAACGGTAATAAATATCCAGCCGGAAAGTACCTTTTGTAGTTTCGGCCAGCAAATCGCGGTTGGTTGCGGTGATGATACGGACGTTAACTTGTGTTGGCCGCGTGTCCCCTATTTTGATAAACTGCTGCGATTCTAAAACGCGCAACAGTTTCGCCTGCAAATCCAAGTCCAGCTCTCCTATTTCATCCAAAAAAATGGTGCCGCCGCTGGCTTCTTCAAACAACCCTTTTTTATCTTTTAACGCATTGGTAAAAGCGCCGGCCTTGTAACCAAACAGTTCGCTTTCCAATAATTCTTTGGTAAAAGCACTGCAGTTTACGGCCACAAAAGCTTTCGTTTTGCGGCTGCTGGCCTGGTGGATGGCTTCTGCAAAAACCTCTTTTCCGGTCCCGGTTTCGCCTAAAAGCAAAACGGTGGTATCGGTTACGGCCACTTTTCGCGCTAAATCCACCGCTTCGGTTATCGCTGCCGATGTGCCGATAATCCGCTCAAAACCAAAACGGCTGCTTAGTTTGTTTTCCAGTTCCAGTACGCGGCGCTGCAAATACGCTTTGTCCATCGCTTTGCTTACCAGCGGAACAATCTTATCATTATCATCGCCTTTGGTAATGTAATCAAAAGCGCCGTTTTTGATAGCCGTAACACCATCGCTGATAGTTCCGTAAGCCGTTATAACGATAACTTCAGTTGCTGGCCAGCCTTCTTTGATCTTTTGGGTTAGCTCAATGCCGTTCATATCCGGCAGTTTTACATCGCTCAAAATAACATCAAAGGTATCCTGTTCCAGTTTTTTTAAACCTTCTTTGGCGGTTGCCGCTTCGGCCACCTCGTAGCCTTCCAACTGCATAATGCGCGACAAAAGCTTGCGCAAACGGTCTTCGTCATCAATAATCAGCAGTTTACCCTTTTGCATATAACCGTTTTGTTTTGGCTTGAAATGAAGCGTTTCGTTATCAAAATTTGTGTTGTAAAAGAAGCATTTAATCTCATTTGTAACAAAAATATTTAAATGCAAAAATGGCTTGGTTGCCAAATAAAATTGAATTATCCTTAATAATAACTATTTTTGCCGCATCTTTTAGCTATGTTCAAACATTGTGCACCTTCCTTTGCTTATCTGCCGGGAAGTTAATTTTTATGATTGCAACAACCCCAAAAATATGCCTGTAAAAGAAGCATTGTTCTTTTTTCTGATTACCCGGGTTTTATTTTTACCATTTTATCTTCTTCATTTTTTTCCATTATGAATTCACATTTAAAAAAGTTGTCTGCCGCCGGTATGCTCGTTACGCTGGGCATTATTTTTGGCGATATCGGCACTTCCCCACTGTATGTTTTTCAAACTTTGCTTACCGAAGGCGGAAAAGTGAACCAGGAGCTGGTGCTGGGCTCTATTTCCTGCGTTTTTTGGACGCTTACGCTGCAAACTACTTTTAAATACATTTTAATTACTTTGCAAGCAGACAACAAAGGCGAAGGCGGGATATTTTCTTTATACGCTTTGGTTCGGCGTTATGGAAAATGGCTGGCTATTCCGGCTATTATCGGTGCCGGCACGCTGCTGGCTGATGGTATTATCACGCCGCCCATTTCGGTTACTTCCGCTATCGAAGGTTTGCAGTTGGTGCCAGCTTTAGCCAAATACATCGTGCCGGGAAACGAACTGATCCTCACCATCGTGATTGGTATTATTTTACTGCTTTTCTTTTTTCAGCAATTTGGCACCAAAGTTATCGGTTCTGCTTTTGGCCCGGTCATGCTGCTTTGGTTTATCATGCTGGGTGTTTTAGGAACCATCCAAATTGTACAATACCCGCAAATATTTAAAGCTTTAAGCCCGCATTACGGTTTTGAACTGCTGACCAACCATCCGCGTGGTTTCTGGCTTTTAGGTGCCGTTTTTTTATGTACCACCGGTGCCGAAGCTTTGTATTCTGACCTGGGCCATTGCGGCAGAAAGAACATCCAGGTAAGCTGGATTTTTGTGAAAACTACCTTAATGCTTAACTATTTGGGACAAGGCGCTTGGGTACTTTTGCAACCGGCTAATACTTCTTTTACCAACCTAAACCCGTTTTTCCAGATTGTGCCGCACGCGTTTTTGGTGCCGAGTATTATCCTGGCCACGTTTGCCACCATTATTGCCAGCCAGGCTTTGATCAGCGGTTCTTTCACCTTAATCAGCGAAGCCGTAAGCATGAACTTTTGGCCACGCGTTACGATCAAATTCCCAAGCGATATCCGCGGACAAATTTATATCCCGAGCATCAACTGGCTGCTTTGCTTTGGCTGTATTGCAGTTTCGCTGTATTTCCGCACTTCGGAAGCGATGACTGCTGCTTACGGTTTTTCCATTACCGTTGCCATGCTGATGACCACGATTTTGGTTTACCATTTTATCCGTTATGTAAAGCACTGGCCGCTTTGGCTGGTGGTGATTATCCTGTTAATTTTCCTGTCTGTAGAAGGCTCGTTCTTTGTGGCCAACGCCGTCAAACTGCTCAAACGTTTGTTCTTTTTAGTGTTTGAAATTGGTTTGATTTTCACCATGTACATTTGGTACCGCGCCAGAAAAATCAACAATCGCTTGCTCACGTTTATTGACCTGAAAGATAAAATCCCAATGTTTAACGCTTTAAGCGCAGAAACATCGGTCCCTAAATTTGCCACACATTTAATTTATTTGACCAAAGCCAACAACAGCAATCAAATTGAGCAGAAGATTTTGTATTCGATTTTTAGCCGGATGCCAAAACGTGCCGATATTTACTGGTTTATCCATATTGAAAGGGCGGACGACCCATACACTATGGAATACAGCATTGAAGAACTGGCGAACGATAAGATCATCCGTGTTGAATTCAGGCTTGGTTTCCGTATCCAGCCGCGCATTAATGTGTTGTTTAGAAGGGTGGTGGAAGATATGGTTGCCCGGAAAGAACTGGACATTACCAGCCCTTACGAAGCATTAAGCCAATACAAACTGGCGGCCGATTTCCGTTTTGTGTTGTTAGAAAAATTCTTGTCCTACGAAAACGAGTTCAGTTTGAAAGAAGGTTTTATTTTGAGAAGCTATTTTGCGATCAAAAAATACGCTTTGAGCGATGCCCAAGCCTACGGTTTGGATACCAGTGAAACCCGCGTAGAAAAAATACCTTTAGTGGTAACGCCTTTTTCCAACTTTGCTTTAAAAAGGATTGAACCGAAAGTACAAGTACAATAGCTGTTTTTATTACTGTTAAACTCAAAAATATTTTATTGATTTAGTTTTTGTTTAACCTTATTAAAAAATCCTTCAGCCTTACCCGGCCGAGGGATTTTTTTTGACCATGCCAATGCTGTTTTTATACACCTGTTTTTATTGCCTCAGCAGGCAGTTTAAATTTTTTTAATCAGAAATCTATTTTTATCAATATTTTAAAACAAATTAATTTCCTATTAATTAATATAGAAACAGGTTGATATTAAAATATTAATCTCAACAGAAATCAAATTAAAAAAACTACTTAAAAGGAAGAAAAAATGCGTTTTATTTCAACAAAAGTCCACGGAATGCTGGACTACATTATGGGTTTAATCATCATTGCTTCGCCTTGGCTTTTTGGCTTTGCAGACGGAACAGCGGCACAATGGGTGCCGGTTGTGGTAGGTCTTGTTTTGCTGCTCTCATCGTTGATGACCAATTATGAGTATTCGATAGCAAAAATGATTTCAATGCCAACACACTTGGGCTTGGATGTATTGGCCGGGATTTTCCTGATTGCTTCGCCATGGCTTTTTGGTTTTGCAGGCCGCATTAGCACGCCGCACATTGTGTTCGGTATTTTAGAAATTGGTGCCGGCTTAATGACAAAAACCACACCTGGCACACGCACATCAGTTGCTATTTAACTTTAGTTGCGAGGAAAGGCAAATGCTTTTGTTATCGTATTAAAATGAACATCAGGCCAACCTTTAGGGTTTGATTAAAAACCAACAGACCGGAACTGTTTTCTATAAGTGCTTCGGTTATTAATCAGCTTGTACCTTTTAAAAATGGGTACAAGCTTTTTTTTATAAAAAAAGTATTTGTAATTCCATTCAATCAATTTAAAATTGAACACTGGAAAAAATAGTGGTAAAAACAGTATCAGCAAAAACATTAAATTTATTCCAGGTTGAAAAATTCTGCCAAATATTCAGCCACGCCGTGTTCAATATTAGGTTTCGTGATTGCATGGGCAACGTCTTTAAGTTCTTGCACACCGTTGCCAACTGCAATCCCAAACTTTGCTTCTTGTAGCAGTTCCAAATCATTATAGCCATCACCAAAAGCCATTACATTTTCCCAACCGATACCCGCAAATTGTGGCAATTGGTTTAATAGTGTTGTTAAACCTTGGCTTTTATTGGTTGGCGGCGTTATCTCCAAATAAACATCTTTTGACCGCCAAACAGCCAATTCTGCCTCGGCGCGCAATTCTTTTTCAATCAAATCCAGCAGTTCCGCTTTTCCCATAACCATTACTTTGTGCGCGCCGTTTGCCACAAATGCAGCCAAAGCTTCCGCAGAAAAATCAGTCAACAAACCATCAGGACGAACGCGCGTGTTGTTGGTTTCCCTTTCAGCATAAAAATCTATGGCAGAAGCCAGCCAGGTATTATTTTGGAAAATGCTGATGTGAAGGTTGTGCAACTGCGCCATTTTTAGCATTGCCTGTACTTTTTCTCCGGCAATGGTAACGGAGGAAATTACTTTTTCAGGGCCAAAAGCTGCACCGGAAGAAAGCGTTAAAGCGCCGTTATAGCAAATCAAAGGCTGGTTTTCGATGTTCAAAGTTTGCTGGATGTGCCACAATGCTTTCGGCATCCGGGAAGATGCCAGTACAATTGGGATGCTTTTGTTTAACTGTTTAAACATTTGGATGGTCCGTTCGTCCACTGCCCTCTCCTTGTTCAAAAGCGTACCGTCTATGTCTGTGCAAATTAGTTTTACCATTGTTTTTAGGTTGAAAGATGGGCAACCGGGCTAAAACTATAAACTATTTTGAGAAAAACAGAAGTGCAAATGCAGCATCGTGATTTTAGGCTGATTTTGTTGTCGCGCTTTCCGGTCTTTTTACCAGATAATGCGGTGTAATGCTTTTTTTACCACACAAAAATTAATCCTTTAAGTTATTGTTCAAAATCAAGAAACTTAATTATGGATAGTATCAATCAACAGCAGCCGGAAGACAATTTGAAGGATTTGCAAGGCAGCGACGCCGCACAGAAAATGAAAGCCCTGGCCGAACGTGCCGACACATGCTTTTTTTGCTCGAACATTAAAACCGGGCTTCCGTTTTCAACCCGGCCAATGTCTGTTTTAAAAGTAGACGATGCCGGGAACTTTTGGTTTTTAAGTTCAAACGACAGCAATAAAAACCAAGAAGTAAGCCACGACCCTTTTGTACAGTTATTGTTTCAAGGTTCTTCTTTTTCCGGTTTTTTAAATGTTTATGGCATTGCCGAAGTAAGCACCGACAAAGCAAAGATCAAAGAACTTTGGAAGCCAATTTTGAAAACCTGGTTTACCGAAGGCGAAGACGACCCGCGCATTACGGTTATCAAAGTTGACCCGACAGACGGTTATTATTGGGACAACAAACACGGCAATGCCATCGCTTTTATCAAGCAGGCCGCCGGAGCCGTAATTGGCAAAACCATTGATGATTCTATCGAAGGCAAACTGGAAGTAGAATAAAAAAATAGGGATAAAAGAAGCATGTATTTTTTAGTTATGCTTTTAATTTGAACATATTCTTTAGATTGTAGAAAGCCTGTTTTCTTTGCGAAAACAGGCTTTCTACTTGTGATAAAAACCACCTTAAATTGGATTCTTTTATCGTTTTAAAAATTTAAAGTTGCTACTGTTTGTTTAAAATATACGGCCCGTTTTTATCCCAGCCAATTTTTAAATTGGATAAAAAATAGGTTTTGCCCTGGTCATTGTTTCCCTGATAAAACAAGTAAGTATTGCCGTTGTCGTTTTCAAAAATACAAGGATGGCCGGATTCGCTGCTGTTCCAAGTCCCTGGTTTTCCATTGGCCAAAAAAGGCTTGTTTGACAATCTTTTCCAGGTAATGCCATCTGTACTTTCGGCCACGCCAATTTGTTGCGGCGCGTTGTTATAACTTCCTGCATAAAACATGTACAATTTATTATTTCGTTTGATGACCGTTGCACCTTCAATACATTTGCCTTCCCAGGCTAAGGTTGGTTTTAAAATGGATGAATCAGCAGCTTGTTGCCAGGTATCACGGCTAAAATCTGTACTTGCAGGCGCAGTGGCTACACCTTGCTGCTGGGTAACGCCACTGCTGTCACGAGTGGCATAATAAAGAAAGTATTGGTTTTTGAAAAAGTAAACCTCCGCATCAATTGCCCTGCCGTTGGTCCAGTTTCCTGCTGCCGGATGAAAAATTGGGTTACTGTTGTCGCGGATAAAATGGATGCCATCAACAGATACAGCATGGCAAATGGCATCTTTTGGCCCGTTGCCATAAGTTTGGTAAAACAAATGTATTTTACCGTTTTTTACCAATGCGCCTGGCGCACAAAGCCCTTTTTGTTCATAAGCAGCTTCTGGTTTTAGCTCTCCTATTTTTGTCCAGTTGTATAAATCTTTGCTTTCGGCAATGCCAATGTTCCAGCCCAGCATACCGTTGCTCTTATCATTGCCCATCTTGCGCGAATAATACATCAAATATCGCCCTTTAAACTTAACCACAATGGGGTCTTTGGCCAGCGGAATGCCGGTTGTGGTACTATCACTAAAATACATGCGTGGTTTGTTTTGCCCGTATGCAGTACTGATTAGCAGCAGCGCTAAGGCAATTAACCCAAATGGTTTAGCAAAAAAGGCTTTCATCTTTAATTTATATTTTTCTAAAATTAAAACTTCAAAAATTATAAATGAAGATTAAGCACAGATAAAATATTTTATACCTTTAATGCAGCCAAAATAAATGTTCAATTAACACTTAAAAAAAGACACCCCTAAAAACCAAGCTTATGTTAGACCTCAAACTTCCGGAATTAACGGATTACAAACCGTTAACAGATGCACAAATTGCAGGATTTCGCAAAAATGGCCACGTTTTAATTCCAAATATACTTGACAAAGACGAGGTAGCTGCATACCGCGATGTCATCAACGAAGCAGCCAACAAACACAACACCGAAAAGCGAAAGCTGGAAGAACGCGACACGTATGGCAAAGCTTTTTTGCAGATCATGAATTTATGGGAAGTTGATCAGCAGGTTAAAAAATTTACGCTGGCCAAACGAATGGGCAAAATTGCTGCCGATTTACTCGGGGTAGAAAATGTGCGCATTTACCACGACCAGGCTTTGTACAAAGAACCGGGCGGCGGGTTTACGCCTTGGCACCAAGACCAATATTACTGGCCGGTAGATACCAACAACACGGTAACGATGTGGATGCCTTTGATTGATATTACCAATGAAATGGGCATGCTCACCTTTGCTTCCGGTTCGCATCAGGCTGGTTTTGTGGAGAATGTTGCTATTTCTGATGAATCGGAAACGATGCTGGAACGCTATATTAAAGAAAAAGGCTTTGCGCTTGAACAACCTGCCGCCATGCAAGCCGGAGATGCTTCCTGGCACTACGGCTGGACGCTGCATTCGGCCCCGGGAAACCTGTCAAAAGATACCGTACGGGAAGTAATGACGGTTATTTATATTGCCGATGGCGCCCACGTAACTCCGCCTCAAAACAAACACCAGGAAAATGACCGCCAGCGCTGGCTGTGCGGCTTGGAGCCCGGCGAATTGGTGGCATCCAAACTAAACCCTTTGGTTTTATAAACATGGCCATTTTTTGTAAAGCTGCCATTACCGATGGCGACGGAAGCCTGCTGATAGACGAAATTGAAGTAGCCGCGCCTGCTGAAGATGAAGTGCTTGTTCAAATCAAAGCAGCAGGATTATGCCATACCGATTATGATTCGCTGAGCTGGAAAAAGCAATTGGTACTGGGCCACGAAGGTGCTGGTATTGTGGTGCAGACCGGTAACCTCGTAAAAAATGTAAAAGAAGGCGACTCTGTTATTTTAAACTGGGCCACACCTTGCGGCCATTGTTTTCAATGCCTGGAAGGAAACCAAAATATTTGCGAAAACAATTCGCCGGTAGTTGCCGGAGGAAACGGTTATACGCCGGGCCATGCTGTTTTTAGCAGTACAAAATGGAAAGGGAAACCCATCCTCCGCTCCTTTAATTTAGGCACATTATCGCAATATGCGTTAGTTAAATCATTGGCCGTCGTACGCAACACTTCTAAAAATATGCCTTTTGATGCTGCCAGTATCATTAGCTGCGGTGTGATGACAGGTTACGGATCGGTGGTAAACGCAGCTAAAGTTCAGGCCGGTTCATCTGTCGTTGTGCTGGGTGCCGGAGGGGTTGGCCTGAACGTGATCCAGGCGGCAAAGATTTCCGGTGCTGCCCGCATTGTTGCTGTTGATATTAACGAAAGCAAGTCGGACATGGCTTATCAGTTTGGCGCTACTGATTTTGTTGTTGCCGATAAACAAGATACCGGCCTTTTGCTGGCGGCCAAGCAAGTAAAAGAATTATTAGGCGGAAGAGGTGCTGATTATGCTTTCGAATGTACCGCAATTCCACAATTAGGCGCGGCACCTTTGGCCATGGTCCGCAATGCAGGAACAGCGGTGCAGGTAAGTGGCATCGAACAGGAAATTACAATTGATATGCGGCTTTTTGAATGGGATAAAATTTATATGAACCCTTTGTATGGAAAATGCCGGCCCGAAGTTGATTTCCCCAAGATTATAAACCAATATGACCAAGGCAATTTATTGTTAAAAGAAATGATCACTCGAACGTATGAATTAAAAGATATTAAAACCGCTTTTGATGATCTGATAAAAGGCCGAAATGCAAAAGGCGTTATCGTGTTTCCCTGAATTTGTTATCAAAGCTGTTTGTGTTTTTAACCTTGATATTCCTTAAAAACCTAATTTGTTAGATGCTTCTTTTATCCCCTAAAAATCATTAAGCTGCTTTGTTTTTTTAAAAACGAAATTGTAACACCAATTTTTTAGTGCTAAAAGAAGCATCTAAATATGCAGAAGCTAAACCTTAAACAAGTTCATGAATAAATTCAGGACAGTTGAAATTTCCGACCCTCGTTTTGAAAACAATCACCTCAGGTTCATCACCGTAAAAAGCGATAACCTGAAAGGCAGGGGCGATATTTGCGTATTTGTACCGCCCGGCCTTGATCCGGCAAAATCCTATCCGGTCGTTATTTTGCTTCATGGCGTTTATGGAAGTGCCTGGAGTTGGGCACAGAAAACTGGTGTGCATCTTCAAGCCTTAAAAATGATGGCAAACGGCGAACTTCCCGCTATGGTTATTGCCATGCCGTCTGATGGGCTTTGGGGAGACGGGTCAGCGTATCTTTCGCACAACAATAAGGATTTTGAAAAATGGATTGCCGAAGATGTGCCGAATATTTTGCAGCAGTATATTGACGGCGTTACGGCAGATTCCCCTTTTTTTATTTCAGGTTTATCCATGGGTGGTTTTGGCGCTTTAAGGATCGGTGCAAAATACCACCATAAATTTCGGGCGATTTCCGGGCATTCTTCCATCACCAACTTGCAGCAGATGAAGCTTTTTGTTGAAGAGGATTTAACCCACTACAAACAAAAAGATGCCGCAGATGAAGACGTTTTTGAAACGATTTTCCGACATCGTGAAAATCTTCCGCCCGTCTATTTTGATTGCGGCAATGAAGATTTGTTGATTGATGACAACCGCGATCTGCACTTTAAATTAGATCAGGCAAAGATCAAACATATTTATAAAGAATATACCGGCGGCCATGAATGGGCGTATTGGGAAAAACATATCAAAAACTCTTTATTGTTTTTTGCTGAAAATTTAAAATGAGGTTCCAATTTTATAGGGATAAAAGAAGCATCGGCATAAATTTATATACAAACAGAAACAGCTTCTTAAAAGATAAAATTTCAACAGCATATAACCAAAAACCAAATCTATAAAACAGTTAAACCAAACTTCTTTATTATGAAAAAAATCTTCTTAGGGATAAGCCTATTCCTGTTGTTTCAATCGGCCCACGTTTCCGCACAACAAAAAGATGAACGCTGGCCCGAACAAAAAATCAAGGAATGGTACAACAAACAGCCCTGGTATTGCGGTTTTAATTACATCCCTGCTTATGCCATTAATTACACCGCTATGTGGGACAAAACTACTTTTGATCCCGCAGCAATTGATAAAGAGTTGGATCTGGCAGAAAAATCGGGCTTGAACAGTTTGCGGTCAGTATTGCAGTTTGCGGTTTATGAAGACGACCCGGCATATTTTCTAAAAACCTTGGATACTTTTCTAGCCATTTGCGACAAACACAAAATTAAATTTATGCCTGCCCTTTTTGATGATTGTGTGTTCGGATTGGAACACGATCCTAAAGTTGGCAAACAACCCGAACCGGTAAAAGGCTGGTACGCCTGGGCCTGGTCGCCAAGCCCCGGCCATAGCATGGTGATTGATTCTACCACGCACCCGCGGCTGGAAAAATATGTGAAAGCGGTAATGGGCCGTTTTAAAAATGATCCGCGTATTTTTATTTGGGATTTGTACAACGAACCTACCAACGGCGGGTTAGGCACCACTACTTTGCCTTTGCTTAAAAAAGTTATCCGCTGGGCGCACGAAGTCCATCCTTCGCAACCGGTAACAATTGATATTTGGAACAAAAACAAAGAACTGAATGAGATTGCAGTTGCAGGTTCTGACATCATCTCTTTCCATAATTATGGAAACAAAGATGATTTGATCAGGAACATCGCCGAACTTAAAGTTTATAACCGCCCTTTGATCAATACCGAATGGATGAACCGGCCGAACAAATCTATTATCCAGGATAACCTTGCTGTTTTTTATGATGAAAAGATTGGCTGTTTGTTGTGGGGATTGGTGAACGGAAAAACGCAAACCGATCTTCCCTGGGGCCACCGTCCCGGAGACCCTGTTCCAAAAGTTTGGCAGCATGATCTGTTTCACGGAGATTTTTCTCCTTACGATCAAAAGGAAATTGATTTGTTATCCAACGATATTTCCAAATCAAAAACCAAAGCTTACTTGCAACAGCATTTGCAATAAACAATTGGATGTTTTCATTCTTAAAAACTTACAAAATTGCCGATGCTTCTTTTATCGGTATAAAATTGGTGTTGACATTTTCAACCCAAAACGTTACTGATTTTATGCCGATAAAAGAAGCATCGGTAATGAAAGAATAGAATCTAAACTTGTATCAAACTTAAGTTTTTAAAGAATGCCGTTTTACTGTAGCTTGCTATAACAAACTTAATTTTCACTTATGAATATTTATAAGTTAACAGCAAAAGTTTTGTCTGCTGTAATTATCTTGTTCATCACCAGTTTATCTTATCCTGCTTTTGCACAAACTGCGGACAACGGTAATGGCACTTACACCAATCCAATTATTTGGGCTGATTTTCCGGACAATGATGTCATCCGCGTTGGCGATACTTATTATATGGTTAGCACCACCATGAATTTTTTTCCGGGCGTGCCGGTGATGCAATCCAAAGATTTGGTAAACTGGCAATACCTAAGCAATGCCGTAGAACGGATGCCTGGGTTTCCTGCTTATAATATGCAAGGGGCGACGCGTTATTCGCATGGCCAGTGGGCAAGCAGCATCCGCTACCACAACGGACAGTTTTACATACTTTTTGTAACATTGGATGAAGGCGGTTTTTTATGCACGGCAAAAAATGCTGCCGGCCCTTGGAAATTAAACAAACTGCCCAAAGCTTATTATGATGCCGGTTTATTTTTTGATGACAACAACAAAATTTATATCGTACATGGCTATTCAAAACTAAACTTAACGGAAGTTAATCCTGATCTGTCGCCCAAATCAAAAGATACCATAATTTTTGAAGGCAAACAGCGTGGCGGTTTGGAAGGCAGCCACGTTTATAAAATCAACGGTTATTATTATTTGTATTGCACCTACGGTGGCGGCGACGGTTACCAGGTTGCCATGCGTTCTAAAAATATTTATGGCCCTTACGAAGAAAAAGTAGTGTTGAAAGATGACATGGGCTTCCGAAAAAAAGGTGTGCACCAGGGCGCTTTGATTCAAACCCAAACCGGCGAATGGTGGTCGGTGATATTTCAGGACCGGGATGCCATCGGAAGAGTTCCTACTTTACAACCCGTTACCTGGACGGATGGTTGGCCGATGCTGGGCGTAAACGGTAAAGCGGTAACTACTTATAAAAAACCAAACGTGGGCAAAAGCTGGCCTGCTACCGTTTTGCCAACTTCTGATGAATTTGACCAGCCAAAATTAGGCTTGCAATGGGCCTGGAACCATAACCCGAACGACAGTTTTTGGTCACTTAGCGAACGAAAAGGATATTTACGGCTAAAAACAGCAACCGTAACCAACAAGCTAACTTTGGCCCGAAACATGTTGACCCAACGTCCTTTCGGCCCTGCCTCAACCAGCACTGCAGAATTTGAGGTTAGCCACATGCACGAAGGCGATGTGGCAGGTTTGGCTTTATTTCAAGATCCTTATGCTTATATCGCGGTTGAAGTTAAAGACGGTAAAAAACGTTTGGTAATGGTGGACAATGGCAAAGAATTAACTGCCGTAGAAAACTGGACGGCAAACAAAATTTATTTTCAGGCAAAAGCAGATTTCATTACCGATAATGCTACTTTTTTTTACAGCACTGATAATATCAATTTCAAACCTTTGGGGAATACTTTTGCCATGAAGTTTAACTTATCTGTTTTTACCGGCAACAAGTTTTGTTTGTTTAATTATGCAACAAAAGCATTAGGCGGTTTTGTGGATGTAAATTGGTTTAGGATGCAAGTTGCCAAAAGAATCTAAAGATCAAAAGGATGGTTTATTCTAAAAATTTAGAAATATTTATTGGAATAAAAATAAAAAATCCTGTAATTGATATCAATTACAGGATTTTAAAAAGTTTGATGATTTGTGGTACCAGCTGGAATCGAACCAGCGACACAAGGATTTTCAGTCCTTTGCTCTACCAACTGAGCTATGGTACCCCCTGGTTGGGGTTGCAAATGTAACGTGTTTTTTTACTTTTGAAAATTTTTTTTCAATTTATTTAAAACTGCACTTGCTGCATATCCTGCTTTGTAGTAAAGCAACGCTCATTATCAATTCAATACAACCTCTATACTGATTTTTAGGGCATAAAAACAGCATGTAAAGTTTGTGTTTTTATCGTTGCAAACTTTTGTTTTTTAAGCTTGATTTAAAAAAACCTATGCGGCCTATACCAGCTTTTAAGATTTTACCTAAAAATGCAATTCCTAATCAGCCTTTAACTATTTTTGCAATATGGAATTTTCACCTGCTTCAAAAGTTTGGGTTTATCAAGCCAACCGGGAATTGTCTGAAATAGAAACCGCTCAATTACAACCTCAACTCGATCAGTTTGCCAGCAGTTGGACGGCGCACAATCAACAACTAAAAGCTGCTGCCCAATTGGTTTATAACCGTTTTATTGTTTTGATAGTTGATGAAAGCCAGGCCGGCGCAAGTGGTTGTTCAATAGATAAATCGGTTCGGTTTATGCAGGATGTGGAACAAGAATTTGGCATCAACTTGTTTGACCGGTTTAATACGGCTTACCTAAAAGGCGACAAAATACAATCCGCCACACGCGAAGAATTGGAAGAATTGCTGCGGACAGGGAAAATCACAGGCGAAACAATTGTGTTTAACAATTTGATAAACAACTTACAGGATTTTGAAACGAAGTGGCAGGTTGCGTTAAAAAATAGTTGGCATGCAAGGGTTTTCGGTAGTTTGATTCGGGCTTAAAATAACAACACCGATACTTCTTTTATCCCCTAAAAATCCAACGGCCCCAACCTTCGCATGTTTTTCATGATTAAGTAACTACGGTGCCTGATGTATTGCGTTGGTTTTACCGGCGACCATTTAAGCGGGTTTGGCCAAACCCCAACGATTAAAGCAGACTGTTGCTTGTTCAATTCTGAAGCATGGCGTTTAAAATAAGTTTCGGAAGCAGCTTCAATTCCATAAATCCCATCGCCCATTTCAATCACGTTTAAATAAACTTCCATGATCCGTTCTTTGCTCCATAAAGCTTCGATCAACATCGTAAAATAAGCTTCAAAAGCTTTACGGATGTACGAACGGCCGGGCCACAAAAAAACATTTTTAGCCGTTTGTTGCGAAATAGTGCTTCCGCCAATCAATTTATTGCTATGCTGGTTTTTATCAATGGCACGTTCAATTGCCCGTAAATCAAAGCCGTGATGTTCTAAAAACAACTGGTCTTCAGATGCGACGGCTGCTTTTTTGATGTTGATGGACATATCATCAAACGAAACCCAGTCTTTATCTATCTTCCAGTTCTTCCCTGCTGCTTTCCGTTCAAAACCACGTTCGATCATCAGTAATGTTACCGGCGGGTTGATAAAACGCAGCAACAGCACCCACAAAATGGTAACGCCGAAGAAACCAATCAATATTAATTTGAGGAGGTATTTGAACAGGCGCATTTCACAAAGCCAAATATAAATAAGAAAGGTGCCCGAATAACCGGACACCTTTTATTGGTCATACTAATTTTTATGTGCTAAAAGAAGCATCGGTTGGAAAAACTTTCTGTCTTTCGGACTTTTTTGACTTCCCGATTTCTTACTCAGCAACAACCGTAAACGGAACTTTCACTTTTACTTCTTTGTGCAAGTTTAAATTGGCAACATAATCGCCAACAAACTTAGGATCGCTGTCAAAAGTAATTTTGCGGCGGTCAACATCAAAGCCTTGTTTTTTCAAAGCATCTGAAACCTGGATGGTATTGATGGCACCAAAAATTTTACCGCTTTCGCCGGCTTTTGCACCGATGGTAAGCGTTACGCCTTCCAAACGGGCTGCAATGGCGTCTGCATCTTTGCGTATTTTATCTTGTTTAAAAGCAGCTTGTTTCAGGTTTTCGGCCAAAACTTTGCGTGCAGATTCGGTTGCCATACTTGCAAACCCTTTCGGAATCAAATAATTGCGACCGTATCCTGGCTTTACATTTACTACATCATCTTTCTCGCCGAGGTTCTTGATGTCTTGTTTTAAAATAACTTCCATTTCGTGTCCTCCTATTTTAACGAGTCTGCAACGTAAGGCAACAAACCAATATGGCGTGCGCGTTTAACAGCTTGTGCCACTTTGCGCTGAAATTTTAAAGAAGTTCCGGTTAAACGGCGTGGCAACAATTTACCCTGATCGTTGATGAACTTCATTAAAAAGTTAGCGTCTTTGTAATCAATGTACTTGATGCCGTTCTTTTTAAAACGGCAATATTTTTTACGGTTGTCCTCTACTTTAGGGGCGGTAACGTATTTAATCTGATCGTTTGCCATTATCTTGCTACGGCCTCCTCTGCTTTTGGTTTGCGCTGGTTAAAAGCACCGCTGCGTTTTTTCTCGTTGTAAGCGATGGCATGTTTATCCAGAGAAATAGTTAAAAAACGAAGCACGCGCTCATCACGTCGGAACTCAGTTTCCAGTTTGTTAATTAGTTCACCCGGGGCCTTGTATTCAGTTAGGTGATAGTAACCTGTACTCTTTTTTTGTACAGGGTACGCTAATTTTCTCAAACCCCAATTATCCTCCTGGATAATTTCGGCTCCGTTATCTGTCAAAATTTTAGTGAATTTGGCAATGGCCTCTTTCGCTACATCTACAGATAACAACGGGGTAAGAACGATTACTGTTTCGTACTGTTGCATTCTTTGCTGTTGGTATTTAATGATTTACCCGCCAAAAGCGGAGCGCAAATGTAGAAAGAAAAATTTACTTTTTAAAGAAGCAATAAAACTTTTCTGTAGCCAAGTCCAGCATTTGCAAATCGCCTTTGCTATCGCCGTAAGCATAGATTTTAGTGTAGGAATTTAAGTTGGGGAAAGCACTTTTGATCCTGTTAACTTTCTCTTCGCCATAACAATTGCGGGTTGCAAATTTGCCAGTAATCAAATTATCCTCCACTTGTATTTGTGTTGAAATTAATTGGATTTGATTGGATTGTGCAAACTTTTGTAATATCAGATCAAAGTTGGCACTAACCAAACAAACCTGATGCATACTGTTTTTATGCCAGTTAATTCGGTCTAAAGCATCTTTTTTGATTCTTTTGTGAAGATAGGATTGATAATACTTCTCAACTGAGTTATTGAAACTATCCAAACTTTCATCTTTAAACAATTTGCTAAAAATCCTTTGTTTGGCTTGTTTGTTGTTTAAAACTTTGCCAAGATATAAAGTAAAATCAGGGATTGCATGGATAATTTTTAAAACCGACAAACCATTTTTTAACCGAAAAAAAGTAAAGTCCCAAAAAATATCGCGGTTGGTTATCGTTCCGTCAAAATCAAAAAAAGCAATGGCTTTACTTTCGTTCATAAATAGCAGTTTGAAACCAGGGATAAGTATTGCCTAAAGGAATCTTCCCCAACTTTGGATGTTTGTTGATAAAGTTGTTTTTGATTAATTTATAATCTTTTAATGTTGGCGGTTCAGTTGCACCAGAATACAATTGTTGCACCATCAAATATTGGATAGAAGTATCCGTTTGGTTTAAAGTGATATTTTTATAATGATCCAAACAATAAGGCCATAACGAAAAGGTAATGCCTACTTTTTTGCCTTTGTTTGTTTGCGCCGCAACTTTCAAAAATTCAGTCCTGAAATTGTTATAAGTGATTTTACTATCATCTTGCGTGCCATAAAAAAGCAAGGTTCTGCGGATAAAACCAATCGAATTTACAAACAAGATAAACGCAATACCAATTGATGAAATTTTAAAAAGCATACTTCTTTTATCGCCCATAAATAGTTGTGTGATTATGACGAATAAAACAAAGAAAAAAACAGGCGATAAAACAAGCATGTTGTAATTCATCGGCATATCCCTGAAAGAAAAATAAGATACCAATATTGATAAAACTGCAAGTAAACCCAACGCAATTATCATTCTTTTTTTAACCAAATTACGTGCAACATAAATAATCGGAATTAGAAAATTAAAGATTAAAAACGGTGCATAAGTATAAGTGATGTAAAAGCTGACAAACGTTTTTAATGAGTTTGTGCTATAACGGTTTACAATTACATTTTTTGAATGTTGGCGTAAAGCTTGGATCAATTCTACAATATGATACGGATAAACAATTGTAAAAATGCCGGCAATAATGACAAAACCCAAAGCAGTTTGCAGGATAGGTTTTATTCTAAATTCGTTCCGGTAAAAAAGTAAACCGGCAGTTATCAATATCAAATAAAAAGTAGAAACCGGCGAGGTAATCATATTCAACGTTACCAAAATGCCATTGTTAAAATTACAAAACCGCTTGCTTCTGTAAACATTGTTCAGCAAAAAGCAGGAAATGAAGAACTTACACAAAACCTCGGGCCGGCCTTCCTGTACGCCATAAAAAGAAAACAACGCAAAAAGCCAAAGTATCACCCAAAAATATAAGGTAAAAGAAGCATGAACTTTTCTTTTGATGGTATAAACATAAACAGCCAACAGCAGTACAATCAAACTCATTAAATCTATAAAAGACTGGCTTACTTGCATGTTGTTGTAAAACTCGGGCATCAAACTATTGATTAAAGCAACAACACAAGGAAACAAAGGTGGATAAAAAAGAAAACGATGATGAATCGGATCAAGTCCCGCATCATACAAAGGATTAATTAACTGATGAAAATGATTGATAAAATAAGCCGTTGGCAAAAAGCAGGTTGAATCTTGTATAAAACCGGGATAACCATTAAAAGCAAAAGTGAAAGTGAAATAAGCATAAATTGCAACAATAATCAGGACGATTGCTATGAAAGATTTTTTCATTTGATGTAGATTAAAAAAGCAAAAGAAATCAACCAGCATAAAATGCTCAATTGTATAAAACGGTCGTTCACTAAAATTTTAACCGGAGAACCACTTGTCTTTTTTACAAAAGTTATTTGCAGGTAGCGCAATAATCCAAGTAAAACAAACAAGGTTGTAAAATAAGAATATTCGCCCAGCCTGTTCAAAATTTCGGGAGAAATGATGTACATGATGTAACAAACCAACATTACGCCCGTCAACATGGATAAAACAATTTGAAGAAATTCAATGCTATAACCATGAATGGACCGCCTCACTTGCTTGTCAGCATCTTTTAACATCAAATACAAATCGTCCATTCTTTTGGAAAGTGCCTGAAACATGGACAACAAAAAAACCATAATCATCAGCCATTTACTAACCAATATTCCGGTTGCCAGGCCGCCTGCAATTACGCGCAAATCAAAACCAATACTGATAATGGTTACATCAATCAGCGCAAAGTTTTTTAATTTGATAGAGTAAAATATGTTTAAAATATAATAAGCTAAAACAACAAGTAAAACCTGGTTGGAAATACCAAACCCAATCGCGACAGCAATTGCAAGTAAAATTGCAGCTAAAATGTAAGCTTCAGGTTTGGATATTTTTCCGGACGGGATTGGGCGATTTCTTTTAATTGGATGCTGCCGGTCGTAATCAATATCCATCAAATCGTTAAAGATATAAATGGAACTTGCGGCAAAACAAAAAGCAAAAAACACAGGTAAAGATTTTAAAAACTTGTCATGGTTTAATATTTCGCCCGAAAAAAACAGTGGCAGAAATATGTAAAAGTTTTTGACGTAATGCGAAACACGTAACAGCGGAAAGTACTTTTTTATCATAAATGAAAGTTCCGGTTTTTACGCAAGATGTTGATTTATGTTGAAAATAAAAACTGAATTAAGGCAAATAAATAAAAAGGTACAATCCAAGTTTAAATACTGGGCCAGCCTTGCTCATCATACCAAACACGTTCCATACACATTTTGCGTTTAAACTTGTTGGTTCCGGCAATAAAACGGTCTTGAGTATCCACGGCGTGATAAAAAATCCAATCATTGCCATCAGCATCTGTTAAAATACAATTTTGTCCGGGCGCATCCCATTGTTCGTTCGGTTTTAAAATAAGGTGGTCTCCGGGAATGGGTTGAAATTCTTTCTGCGGGTCATCAGACCAAAAAACGCTGATGGCGTAACCATTTTCGGCCCAGGTGTTATCGCCCGAAACCCACATTAAATAACGGTCAAATTTTGGCTGGTAAGTTATAAAAGCACCTTCACGCAAAGTTTCAAACTTTACACCCGGTTTTGCAAAAAGTACATCAATGGGTTTGCTAATGATCGAAAAGCCATCTTCGGCAACTTCCACCACACTAATCGGTTCGTGCGCCGAACCATAAAACAACAAATTCTTACCGGTTTTTGCATCGTAAAAGAAGCACGGGTCAATCATCCGGTAAGTGGAGCCTGGGATTTGTGCCAGCGGTTTTCCAATATCGCGGAAACCATGTGGTTCGTTGGAAATGGCCAAAGCCAGGCACATGCCGTCTTTGGTATCCGGTTCAGCGGCGTAATACAAGCGGTACTCTAAACCAACTTTTACCACTTGCGGCGCCCAAAATTTTTCACAGTTTTTTGCCCAAACCGGCGGTTCTACCAACGCTCCTTCTGGTTTTGCCCATTGGGTTAAATCTTTAGAATAACTTAACTGGATGTTATTGACCGTAGGCGAAGGCGCATCATGTGTGCCATAAGCGTAATAACCGTCGCCAGGAACATGGATTACGGAAGGGTCCGGAAAATCAGCATTAATAATTGGATTGGTATGGGTCTTTTGCTTTGATCCGTTCATCTATTGTTTTTGATTTTTAGTTTGAAACAACGCATACTGTTTTTATGTGCCTAAAAACAGTATGCAGTTAACTGCTTGTTCCACCCAACCGATCTGCAAAAACTTCATCTAAATTTAAAGCGAAACCTGGCAAAATTGAACTTGTAACTTCGTCGCCAAAAGTCAGTAAATTCGTGGGCATAAACTTTCCCGCTTCATCCAAAACATATTTAAAAAACGTTTTTTCCTGCGGATGGATGATCCAAAATTCCTTTACGCCCGCTTCTTCGTAAACTTCATATTTGTTTTTAAGTTCCTTTTTGTTGTTTCCGGGAGAAAGGATTTCCACAACAATATCAGGCGCACCGAGGCAACCGCGGTCATCAATTTTGCTTAAATCACAAATCACACAGATATCAGGTTGCAAAACTGTAATGATTTCTTTGTCTTTTTTAGATTTTAGGATTAAGCGAACATCAAAAGGTGCTGCGTAAACAGCGCAAGGTTTACCATACAAGTTATTGCCTAACGCCAAATTTACTTTATGTGATATCCGTTGATGGATTTCCGCAGGTGCCGGACTCATCGGAAATATTTTCCCTTTAATCAGTTCCAGCCGTTCATCAAAAGTCCATTTTAAATAATCGGCGTAGGTGTAGGTTTTATTAAGGTCGAGGTCAGAAAATTGCATAATTATAAATCTTTATTTTTCATAAACTATACTTCTCTATTACAATTTTAAGGTGATAAAAACAGTATTGAATAGATTAAGTACTTGTTTGGTTTATTTTAGTCAGCAAAAACTTCATCCAAGTTTAAAGTAAACTTTGGTAAAATTGAACTGGTAACTTCATCACCCAACGTTAATAATTTTGTGGATTGAAACTGTCCGTTTTCATCCAAGATATATTTTAAAAAGGTTTTGCCGTAAGGGTTTATAATCCAATATTCCTTTACGCCGGCTTCTTCATAAACCTCATACTTATTTTGCAGTTCCTTTTTGTTGTTACCTGGCGAAAGAATTTCCACAACAATATCAGGTGCACCAATACAACCACGATCATCAATGTTGTTCAAATCACAAATCACACAAATATCTGGCTGCAAAACTGTGGCAATTTCTTTATCTTTTTTAGATTTTCGCATCAAACGAACATCAAAAGGAGCTGAATAAACCCGGCAAGGTTTTCCTTTCAAATTATTGTACAGTTCATTTGCAACAACAGTTGATATCCGTTGATGAATTTCTGCCGGAGCCGGGCTCATCGGAAAGATTTTTCCTTTAATCAGTTCCAGCCGTTCATCAAAAGTCCATTTTAAATAATCGGCGTAGGTGTAGGTTTTATTAAGGTCGAGGTCAGAAAATTGCATAAGCTTTTGTGTTGCTTCCAAAAATACAAATAATCTTTGATGCTGTTTTTATGCCGGTAAAAACAGCATTGCAATCATTTCTTGCACAAACCCAAGCTTCTGTTTAACTTCGCCTTGATGGATAATTTTGTTGTTTCAGCCCGTAAATATCGCCCCGTTACGTTTGAAAGTGTTGTCGGCCAGCGCCATATCACCGGTACGCTCAAAAACGCGATCAAAAATAACCAGCTTGCCCAGGCATTTTTATTTTGCGGGCCGCGCGGCGTGGGCAAAACTACCTGCGCCCGTATCCTGGCCAAAACCATCAACTGCCAAAACTTGCAGCCGGATATAGAAGCTTGCGGCGTTTGCGATTCGTGCCGCGCTTTTCAAAACGGCAATTCTTTTAATGTACACGAACTGGATGCGGCTTCCAACAACTCGGTGGATGATATCCGCAATCTGATTGAGCAGGTGCGCATTCCGCCGCAATTTGGCCGTTACAAAGTTTACATTATTGATGAAGTGCATATGCTTTCGCAGGCGGCTTTTAACGCGTTTTTAAAAACGCTGGAAGAACCGCCGCCTTACGCCATTTTTATTTTGGCCACAACTGAAAAGCATAAAATTTTGCCAACTATTTTATCTCGCTGCCAGATTTTTGATTTCAACAGAATTCAGGTGGATGACATGACGCGCCACTTAGAATTTATCGCGCAAAAAGAGCAGATCAGTTACGAGGAAGACGGATTGCACATTATCGCCCAAAAAGCAGATGGCGGTTTGCGCGATGCTTTGTCCATGTTTGACCAGATCGTTAGTTTTTCGGGCGGAAAAGAAATCACTTATAAGTTGGTGATTGATAACCTGAACATCCTCGATTACGATTATTATTTTAGATTGACAGATTGCATTCTTGCAGAAAACACTTCGCAAAGCTTACTGATTTTGAACGAGATTTTGGCCAATGGTTTTGATGGTTATCATTTCATTTCGGGCTTGTCCAACCATTTCCGGAATTTGTTGGTCGGGAAAGATACGGCAACTTTAAAACTGCTGGAAGTGAGCGAAGGCATCCGCAAAAAGTACGAGCAGCAAGCGCAGCAAACTTCAGTTTCTTTTTTGGTTTCGGCTTTAAATTTGGCCAATCAATGCGATCTCAATTACAAGATCAGCAAAAATCAACGCTTGCAGGTAGAACTGGCTTTGATCAAAATGTGCCACATCAACGCTGCTTTTAACCTGGTAAAAGAAGCATCCAATTTAAGCCGCCCGGAAGAAACCCTTAAAAAAAAAACTGATGCTGTAATTTCTCCGCCACTGGCAAAAATTCAGGAAACGCTACCCGAAATAAAGCCAAAAGTTGTTGAAACGGTAACTGTTCCCGAAGCAAAAACAATTGCCCAACCGGAAGCAACCGAACCAAAACCTGTTGAAAAACCTGTTTCTAAATCTGAAGAAAATATACCGGTAAAAACAGTAGAGAAGCCAGCAGAAAAATCTACGTTGTTTATTCCAAACTTAAATGGCGCTTCCACTTCGGTTAAAATCCCTTCCTTAAAAGATCTGGCCAAAACGAGTTTGCAGGAAACAGTTGACGAAGACCCGTATTTGAAAGGGACAGATTTTGAAGATTTTGATCCCGAAACGTTTTTAAAAAAGTGGAATGAGTATGCCGCCAAAGCCAAAGCCGAAAACAAAAGCATGACGCTGCATACTGTTTTTACCCATCAAAAACCGGTGATGCTGAAACCGTATGTGTTTGAGTTGGTGCTGGAAAACAAAACGCAGGAAAATACTTTCAGGGAAGATAAACCGAACCTGATGAACTTTTTGCGTTCGGAACTGAAAAATTTTAACATTGAAATACAAACCCGGATTGAAGAACAATCCGGGTCGAGGAAACCATATTCGCCAGTCGAAAAGTTTCAGTACATGGTTAACAAAAACCCGGAACTGGCGGAATTGAAAAAGCGTTTTAACCTGGAGATTGACTGATTACTTAAACAACTGGTCATCGTTGTCGCCGGCATCCTTTTTTGGATAACCTTCGGCGTCAATGCCGCGATCGTTTTTTGGATAGCCTTCTTCGTCCAGGTCATCACGATCATCTTCCGGTGTACGGGCCAAAATTTCATCAATTGGGTCTAACTCAATGCTTTGTCCGGTGTCCACGTGCATTCCCAAATTGTCCAAACCGTCAACATCAGTCGCCAACGTTTCGTGCGGGATGTATTCGTCAACCGCTTCCGGGTTTGCTTCGTCATACGTCGAATTGAAATCTTCGCCGTTTGGTGCAGCGGTATTATACGGAAAATCGTGCTGATAATCCGGGTCTTCGCTTTTTACATCAATCTCATAACTGTTTTTTTCAGCATTATATAACAAATCGTCCGGGTCAGTCCTATCGCCCAAGTCGTCTTTTAATTTTTTGTCGCGGTCCAGGTTTTCGTCTGAACCAGGCAATAATGGATTTGGATTGCTCATGATTGTGTTTATTTTAGGGATAAAGAAAAAATCAGGCTATAAGTTTTAAGGTTTTACAGGGTTTGCATATTTTTCTGACAAAAACCACAACTGCCGTAATTGCAATTTTATATATTTGAAACGCTAAAAACAGCACTGCTTTTAAAAAACTTCTATGGCACAGAAAATTAAAGTGAACAATCCGGTTGTAGAACTGGATGGCGACGAGATGACCCGAATCATCTGGAAATTTATCAAAGACAAACTGATCCTTTCTTACCTGGATCTGGATATTCAATATTTTGATTTGGGCATTGAGTACCGTGATGAAACCAATGACCAAGTTACGATTGATGCAGCAAATGCGATCAAAGCTTGCGGCGTGGGCATCAAATGCGCAACCATTACTCCGGACGAAGCCCGTGTAGAAGAGTTTGGGTTGAAACAAATGTGGAAATCGCCAAACGGAACGATCCGTAATATTCTGGACGGAACCGTTTTCCGCGAACCAATTGTAATGAGCAATGTGCCACGTTTGGTTCCAAACTGGACCGCTCCTATCTGCATTGGCCGCCATGCTTTTGGCGATCAATACCGCGCAACCGATTTTGTTACCAAAGGAAAAGGCAAGTTAACCATCAAATTTACACCGGAAGATGGTGGCGAAGAGCAATCTTTTGAAGTGTATAATTTTAAAGGTGATGGCGTTGCTTTGGCCATGTACAATACGGATGAATCTATCCGTGGTTTTGCACATGCTTGTTTTAACCAGGCTTTGATGAAAGGCTGGCCTTTATATTTATCCACCAAAAATACCATTTTGAAAAAATACGATGGCCGTTTTAAAGATATTTTTGAAGAGATTTATCAGCAGGATTACAAAACCAAGTTTACAGAAGCCAGCATTACTTACGAGCATCGTTTAATTGATGACATGGTTGCTTCTGCTTTAAAATGGAACGGTAATTTTGTTTGGGCTTGTAAAAATTACGATGGTGATGTTCAATCTGATACCGTTGCGCAGGGTTTTGGTTCTTTAGGTTTGATGACTTCGACATTGGTTACGCCTGACGGAAAAACGATGGAAGCCGAAGCTGCCCATGGAACGGTTACACGCCACTACCGCGACCATCAGGCCGGAAAACCAACTTCAACCAACCCAATTGCTTCTATTTTTGCCTGGACGCGTGGTTTAGAGTTCCGCGGGATTTTAGACGGCAACCAGGAATTGATCAACTTTTGCAAAACCTTGGAAGAAGTTTGTATCGAAACCGTAGAAAGCGGCAAAATGACGAAAGACTTAGCCGTTTGTATCCACGGCAATAAAGTAGAACACGGTCGTGATTATTTATACACTGAAGAATTTTTAGAAGCGATTGACGAAAATCTGAAAGCAAAATTGGGTTAATCAACACTGATTTTTGATCGATAAAAGAAGCACGTTCTGTGAAAAGAAAGCGTGCTTCTTTATTAAAATACATTCTTACATTTGATTATGAAGTTTACAGCAATCATAGAAAAAGGCGAAAACGGCTGGTTTGTTGGTCAGGTAGAAGAAATACCGGCAGCATTGGCCCAGGGCAAAACAATTGAAGAAGTAAAAGAAAATTTGCTTGATGCTTTAAAATTGATTTTAGAAGTAAATAAAGAACTGACTAAAAAAGAATATATTGATAAATCAACTTTTGTTGAAGAACTCGAATTAAACTGATGAAGCGTTCTGCTTTGATCAAACATCTCCAAAAAAGTGGTTGTCAATTGCTTCGGGAAGGAACAAACCATGCGATCTATCAAAATCCTGCTAATCTAAAGCAAACATCTGTTGGCCGACACCAGGAATTAGATAATCAGCTTTGTAAAAAGATTTGCAAGCAATTAGAAATCCCCGTAATTTCTTAACTCAAAATTAGAAACACATATATTTGTTTATGGCCTATCTTGAAGAAGTACAATTTATCCTGCAACAGCTTAAACCAGAACTGACATCTAAATATGGTGTAAGTTCCTTAGGGCTTTTTGGTTCTATTGTCCGTGATGATTTTACAGATCAAAGCGATATTGATATTGTAGTAAGTTTTAGTAAGCCAATAGGATCAGATTTTATAACCCTTGCATATGAACTGGAAGAAAAATTAAATCGAAAAGTTGATTTAGTCTCAAGAAATGGAATCAAACCAAGGTATTATGAAGTAATTGAACCGGAAATATTATATGTCTAAAAGAAATTCTAAATTATTACTTATGGATATTTTAGAAAGTGCCGAAAGTATTGTTGATTATACTTCGTCTTATACTTATCAAGAATTTTTGAATGATAAGAAAACAATAGACGCGGTAATCAGGAACTTTGAAATTATTGGTGAAGCTTCTAATAAGCTTTCACAAAGTATCAAAAATTCGCTTCCAAATATAGAATGGGAAAAAATAAGAGGGTTTAGAAATAAACTTGTACACGAATACTTTGGAATTGATTATCAAATTATTTGGTACACGAAGAACGAATTATTGCCATCTTTAATTATTGCAATAAAAAACATACTAAAAACTATTGAATAAAATATGTCTCAATTGTATCCATTAAAATTTAAAACCATCTACAAAGATAAAATCTGGGGTGGCGAAAAAATAAAAACTGTTTTAGGAAAAGATTTTGCGCCGCTGCCTAACTGTGGCGAAACCTGGGAAGTTTCCGGTGTAAAAGGCGATATTTCTGTAGTTGTCGAAGGTGAGTTGGCAGGAAAAGCTTTGACAGATTTGCTGGAAGAATACCAAGGCGAACTGGCCGGAAACAAAGTTTTTGAAAAATTCGGAACCGAATTTCCATTACTTATAAAGTTTATTGATGCCAATGATGACCTTTCCATTCAAGTTCATCCAAACGATGAATTGGGCAAAAGACGCCATAATTCTTTCGGCAAAACCGAAATGTGGTATGTGTTGCAAGCTGATCCCGGCGCAACCTTAATTTCGGGTTTTAACCAGCAGGTTGATGAAAAGCTTTACTTGGAGAAGTTAAACAACGGCAAGCTTTCAGATATTCTAAACAAAGAAGAGGTAGAAAAAGGAGATATTTTCTTTTTACCGGCCGGCCGCGTCCATACGATTGGAAAAGGTTTGCTGATTGCAGAAATCCAGCAAACTTCGGATATTACTTATCGCATTTATGATTTTGACCGCGTTGATGACAAAGGCCAGAAACGCGAACTGCACACCGAAGAAGCTTTAGCCGCAATTGATTACAAAGTTTACCCGGAATACAAATCCAAGTATCCGCATAAAACCAACGAAGCTGTTGAGGCTGTAACTTGTCCGTATTTTACAACCAATGTTTTAGAATTTACAGATAACACAAACCGGGATTATACAACTTTGGATTCTTTTGTGATCCATGTTTGTGTTGATGGTGCTTATGATTTAATTGGCAACAATCAAAAGTTCCAAGTTAAAAGAGGCGATTGTATTTTAATCCCAAATGCAATTAAAAATATACAATTAAAAACCACAACAGGTTTTAAAGTATTGGAAACATTTGTTCCTTAACAAATTTTATATGATAAAAGAAGCATCCAATTGTAATGCTTCTTTTATCGGTATAAAATCCAAGTTAATATTTACTGCTTGTCGTTTTTAATTAAACGAACTTCAATTTGACCGTTGTTTATACGCGTTTCAAACTTTGGCTGCGGTTCTGTAGCCGGCCCGTCAATTACGCTTCCGTCTTTTAAGGAAAAAACGGAATGGTGCCAAGGGCAACGCACGCTGCAATCATCCAGCAAATCGCCATCGCAAAGCGGCCCGCCCAAATGCGAACAGGTATTGGCCAGCGCAAATATTTCCCCGTTTTTCTTAGCCAGCAATACCGAAATTTCGCCTGCCTGGCCGCGTTTCATCGAATTTTCTGTTAATTCCGCTTCCGGCAAAACAGCCACAAATTCTTTTGGATATTCTACCGAAATTGCGGTATGGTCAACGCCAACTTGTTCTGCATAAACTAAATGTCCGCCCAAGTAAGCCGAAGCGCTGGTAATTCCGTAGCCTACCATGGCCAAACCAATTGCCGTTGTTCTCGAACCTTCTTTTTTACGGAGATAATAAGAAGTGGCATAAATTGCTGTCGCACTAATGTTTAAAAGTCCGTGCATCAAACCAATGGCACGTTTTTTCTTGGTTGTTCCAGACCAGTCTGTCATCCCGGAAACCGCTGCACCTGCCGCTCCAAATAACCCGATTGCAATGGCTGCATCAGCACCGGCTTTGTACTTTTTATTGCCTGCCAGTTCCATTGCATCCAGTACAAACGCTGCCGTCCATGAACCAACCGGAACATCGGTAATAATTGGGTGAAGCGGATGGCCAAGCCAGGTTCCGTGTAAAAAATTTTTGATCTTTTGTCCGGCTTCTCCGCCTGCTTTAAAAGTATTGATAATGGCTGGTTGGATTTTATCGCCTGCTGCCTCAAGCCATTCCTGTTTGGCAATCGCATCCATTACGTCGTCTGCACTCATTCGTTTTTCTCCTTTTTTATTTAGTTTGTGTTTATTTCGATGGGTTTTTAGTATGCGGCTTTTTACCGAGTTCGTGCCAATCTTTTTCGTGTACTTCAATGTCATAATACTCGGCGGCTTTCCTGATGTTGGCAAAAGCCAAATCACGGTCCTCATCAGATACATCTTTTACTTGGTCAAAACGTGCCAAAGCATTTTTAACGTGCGAAGCATCAGTGATAGGTTCTTTGCGCTGTGCAGGAAAAGCGAAAACGCTGTCGGGCAAATCTTTTTTTTCTTTAGCGCCCAACTCTCCATGCGTGGTATCGGGTTTCCAGGTTGTTTTTGCCATTGTTTTTATGTTTTGATAATTTTAGAAGTTTTAGGGCGAAAGACTCTTCCTTTAGCTATAAATATTTACATCAGCAAAAACTAAAATAGGTTTTAGTTTTTCGTCTGTACAAACGCAATATGGTTAGCTAAACCAACAATAATTATGCGGATAATTATTAAGAAAGAAAGTATGCACATTGTTTGCATAGAAAGAAAATTGATACCGATGCTTCTTTTATGCCAATAAAATCAGTGTCCAAAAACTTCAAATTTTTCCCAAAAACCGTCTTTCGGCAGCGGAGCCAAAATATCTATTGGTTCTTTTTTTACCGGATGGATAAATTGCAAACGGCGCGCGTGCAAACAAATGCTTTTTTTCAAACTGCCACGCGGATAACCATATTTGTTATCACCAACTATCGGGCAACCCAAAGTAGAAAGCTGCACACGGATTTGATGCGGGCGGCCGGTTATCGGATCAATTTCGATCAAATAAAAACTGTTCAGTTCGCCAATTAACTGGTAATTCAATTCGGCGCGCTGGCTTCCGGCTACTTCTTTGTTGTGCGGTGTGGTTACGTTTTTTTGTTGGTTTTTTACCAGCCAATGCACCAAATTTCCACTTTCCGGAACCGGTTTATTGCGCACTACAGCCCAGTAAGTTTTGTGCATATCGCGGCTTTTAAACATTTCGTTCACCCGTTCTAAAGCTTTGCTGGTTTTGGCAAATAAGATAACGCCGCTTACCGGACGGTCTAAACGATGGGCAACGCCCAAAAAAGCGCCGTTTGGCTTATTGTACTTTTGGGCGATGTAGCGTTTCACCTTCTCGTCCAGCGGCTCGTCGCCGGTTTCATCAACCTGCACAATATCCCCAGCCCTTTTGTTGATGGCAATCAGGTGGTTGTCTTCATACAAAATATCTGTTGCGGTAATATCTGTTGGCGTTGGAATATATTGAGATTGGCGCATGATGATTTTTTAGTGATAAAAGAAGTATACGCTGTCATTTTGACCAGCGGGAGAAATTTTCTTCAAAGCAGCAGGATTTTGTTTGATGAAGATTCCTCCTATCGTCGGAATGACAGCAGGGCGAAAACTAAACTTAATACTGCTCCTTTTCTCCCGGAAAATCTTTCGACTTTACATCGTTAATATAAGCTTTTACAGCGCGGTTCATCTCGTCAAACAAGTTTGCATATTGCCGTAAAAACCTCGGTTTAAAACCTTTGTTCATACCCAACATATCGTGGATTACTAAAACCTGTCCGTCGCAATTGCCGCCGGCACCAATACCAATGGTTGGGATGGATAAACTTTCGGTTACTTCCTGCGCTAATTTAGCCGGGATTTTCTCCAAAACCACACCAAAACAACCCAGTTCCTGCAAAGCCAGCGCATCCGATTTTAACTTCAACGCTTCCGTTTCTTCTTTGGCACGAACGGTATAAGTCCCGAATTTATAAATGGATTGCGGCGTTAAACCCAAATGGCCCATCACCGGGATTCCCGCTGCCAAAATCCGCGTTACCGATTCGGCAATTTCCGTTCCGCCTTCCATTTTTACCGCGTGTGCTCCCGCTTCTTTCATAATCCGAATGGCCGAATTCAATGCTTCTTTAGAATTTCCCTGATAAGAACCGAAAGGCAAATCCACCACCACCAGCGCTTTTTTTGCTGCGCGGACAACAGAAGAAGCATGATAGATCATCTGGTCCAGCGTGATGGGCAGCGTAGTTTCATGCCCGGCCATCACGTTAGAAGCCGAATCGCCAACCAGCATCACATCAATTCCGGCATCTTCCACAATCGTTG